>JADHLZ010000022.1 GCA_016780345.1 Flavobacteriaceae bacterium
AGTTAGCTTCAATAGCACCATTATCGTTTTTATACAATTTTATGGGCTTATCAAAAATTACTGCAACAACTGTATAATAGGGGTCGTTCGTGTTCTCTGGAATTTCTATATATGTAATACCTGGATATTCATTCCAATATACTTTACAAAATGTTTGTTTTTTTAAAATAGTCCCATTACCAACAACATAAGCTCTATTAATTTTATTTGAAATTCCTTTTAATACTATTTGATTATTTTTTGGTAAATCTCTTACAAATAAATACAATGTTTTCTTGTCTTTACTCAATGTAGTTGGTCCATAAAAATGATCATATGGAATTCCTTTTTCAGAATTAAAAACTGCTGAACTATGTTTTTTATTCCATCTTCCTAATTCTTCCAAAATTATTTTTTGCTCAGTAGGAATAGTTCCATCAGATTTTGGACTTATATTTAGCAAAAGATTTCCTCCTTTACTTATTGTATCGACAAAGAGATCAATTATTTGGAGAGGAGACTTATAATTTTGATCATTGTGTTGGTATCCCCAAGAATCATTCATTGTCATACATAATTCCCAAAATTTATAGTTTGGTCTGTAAACTGGAATTCCTATTTCAGGCGTTTCATAATCACCAAAATTATTAATTCTGGAATTAAAAATAACATTTGGATTATTTTTCATTAACATGTTTTTTAAATCCTTGCTTTTCCATTCATTAGCGTTATGCTCCCAATCTCCATCAAACCACCAAAGATCAGGATTATAGCGAGATTTTAATTCTAAAAGCTGACTATCTCTATATTTTAAAAACCTTTTCCACCTTTCAGGATTTTCATTCAAATCATAACGTTTTGAATTGTTGGTAAAGTTGGTGTAATCTTTATAGGACCAATCTGGAAGAGAATAATATAACCCAACTTTTAGACCATTTTTCTTAGCTTCAGTTACAAATGGACTTAGTAAATCCATTTTTGATTTACTACTTTCAAATGAATTTAAATTACCATATTTAGAATTCCAAAGAGCGAATCCATCGTGATGTTTGGAAGTTATTACTGTATATTTCGCACCACTCTCTTTTATAATTTTAACCCATTCTTCAGGTTTATATCTTTTTGCATTGAATCCTTTTAATTGTTCCATATAGTCAGAATGAGATATATATCCATTAAAAAAAGACCAAGATTCACTAATTCCATTGACAGAATATATTCCCCAGTGTATAAAAATTCCAAGTTTTGCATCTGAAAACCATTGCATTTTTTTTTCATATAAAGACTCAGAAAAATTATAATTTTTTGTTTGTCCATTTACAGAAAACGATAAGGAAAATATTAATAAGAACAGGATTGTTTTTCTCATATATGTAATTATTCAGAATTTTAACTAATTTATTTTCATTTAATTTTTAAAATAAGATCCTTTAAAATTATAAGTTATTATTTGAAAATTAAATAAAAAAGGATGAAAAAAACCCTTGTAAATCATCAACTTACAAGGGTTTTCGCGGAGAGACGGGGATTCGAACCCCGGCGACAGTTACCCGTCGACAGATTAGCAATCTGCTCCATTACCACTCTGGCACCTCTCCAATCTTTCTTTTAGTTCAAAAGAGCGAGCAAATTTAACTTTTACAAATCAAATCAACAAGGTTTAAAATAAAAATTATAGATTCTTTGTTAATTCTTTTATAATTCTATTTTCAGAAAGAAATTCTTTTGCAATGACTTTAAAAGCAGTATAAGTAGGAACAGCCGCTATCATTCCGACAGCACCAAACAATAAACCTCCACTAATTATTATTAAAAATATTTCAAGAGGATGAGATTTTACACTATTTGAAAATATGTAAGGTTGACTAAAAAAGTTGTCAATTAATTGTCCAATACCAAAACCAATAGATACATAAATCGCTTTAGTCAATACTACTGAACTAAAATCCTGTGTAATGTGACTAGACATTGTTAGAAGTATCATTAATATTCCTCCAATAAATGGTCCTACATATGGAATGATATTTAGAAGTGAACATAAAAACGCAATTACGATTGCATTTGGTGTTCCAATTATTAATAACAAAATAGTATATATGACAAAAAGAATAAATATTTGGAGAATAAGTCCTGCAAAATATCTAGATAATAATTCAGAAATTGTTTTAAGAGATTTATTCATTTTTTTTGATGATTTCTTTGGAATGATAATCATTAAAATATTCTCAAATAATTTAGAATCTTTCAAAAAGAAGAAGGAAATAAACATAACAGATAAAATACCAATGGTAAGATTTCCCAAAGTTTTTCCAATTGAGTTTAATATTTCTGGAAGAAACGTAAAATCTATATTTCCAAGCCAATCAATATTAAAAATAGTATTATCTAAATTAATGTTGTATTCATTTAAGTAAGATGAAAACTCAGAATACAGAAAAGTTATATTTTCTTGAAAAGAATTTACATCTAAAAGTGAAAGATTTCTACCTTGCTCAATAACAAGGGGAACAAAGAGCGAAATGATTCCAGCAAGAATACCAATTAAAATCCCCATTGTCAAAATTGAACTCGTTGTATTCCTAAGTTTTAGTTTTTTAGAGAAGAAAATAACAAAAGGTCTTCCAATAAGAGAAACAACGAGAGCAATAATTATATAAAAAATCAAAACTTTTAATTCATTTAATAGATAAATACTTAAGCTTAATCCAATAAGAATTAAAGCAGCTCTTATGATTCCTTTTGAAATCTCTTTATAATTCATTTGGTAAATATATTACATATTAATAATTGAAACGATATGTGATGCAACAATTGCCGCCGTTTCTGCTCTAAATCTGGAATTTCCTAGAGAAACTGGTTTAAAACCTGATTTTAATGCATGTTCTATTTCGAGCTCTGTAAAATCACCTTCAGGCCCAATTAAAATAGTAATTTTAGATTTTGGTTTAATTGACTTTAATAGTAGTTGTTTTTTTGAATCATTACAGTGAGCAATAAACAATTCTTCATTTGATTTTATTTTCAAAAATTCTTTTAAACTAATTAATTGATTTAATACTGGAAGGTGACACTTTAGAGATTGTTTCATTGCTGCAACAAGAACTTTATTTAATCGCTGCACATTTATATGTTTTTTTTCACTTCTTTCACAAATTATTGGGCTAATCTCAGTTATTCCTATTTCACTTGCCTTTTCTAAAAACCATTCAAATCTTTCTGATGATTTTAAAGATGAAATAGCAATATGAAGAGAGTAATTTAGTTTATCTTTTTCAATACAATTTAAAATTTGAATTTCACAGCTAGTTTTTGAAATAGACTTTATTTTACCATCAAACAAAAGGTGTTTGCCATTTGTAATTGAAAGAATATCTCCTGTTTTTTTTCTTAAAACTTTAAAAATATGTTTGCTTTCATCTTTTGAAAAAAAAGCTGTTTTAGAGTTTTTTTCTAATTCTGGTAAATAAAATAATTGCATATCAAAACGTGTAACGTGCTTTAGCGCTTTTATCTAAAGTTGAAAAGTCTTTGTTTTTATATTTTAAATAACCAACAATAGCAATCATTGCAGCATTATCAGTTGTATATTCAAATTTTGGAAAATAAGATTTATATTTTTTTTTAATTTCATTTTCCTTGAATTTTTTTATAATTCCACTGTTACAAGAAACTCCTCCACCAAAAACTACTCTATTTATTCCAGTTTTTTCAATTGCCTCTAAAATTTTTTCAAATAGAATTTCAACTATAGTATTTTGAAGAGAAGCACACAAATTGTTAAGTTCTTTTTTTATAAAAAAAAGATCTTTAATTTCCTCATTTTTAACAAATCTCAAAAATCCAGTTTTTAATCCACTAAAACTAAAATTCAATCCATCTACTTTTGGTTTTGAAAAAATATATTTTTTTGCATCACCCAACTTAGAATATTTATCAATATGAGGACCAGCAGGATAAGGAAGACCAATAATTTTTCCACATTTATCAAATGTTTCACCAATTGCATCATCCAATGTTTCTCCAATTATTTCCATATTGAAATAATTTTTAACCATAACAATTTGTGTATGACCACCAGAAATAGTTACTCCAATAAATGGAAATTCAGGATCTTTTTCACCACAATCTTCAATAAAATGTGCTAAAAGATGTGCTTGCATATGATTAACTTCAATCAAAGGAATGTTTAAACCTATGGATAATGATTTTGAAAATGAAGAACCAATTAGTAAAGATCCCATTAGTCCAGGTCCTCTTGTGTATGCAATAGCATTTAACTGATTTTTATCGATATTTGCAACAGTGAGTGCTTGTTTTACAACTGGAATAATATTTTGTTGATGTGCTCTTGATGCTAGTTCTGGGACTACACCACCAAAGGATTTGTGTATTTCTTGATTTGCTATCAAGTTTGATAAAACTTTACCATCACATATTACTGATGCTGAAGTATCATCACATGAGGATTCAATTCCAAGAATGTAAATGGGCATAATAATTGTTTAATACAAAGATATAATATAATAGATATCAAAAATTTAATTGTTAAATATAAATTCGTTTTAATTGGACTAGTTTCAACACTAATTCTATTTGCATTTATTCTTTTAAATACTTCAAGATTTCAAACTTCACTGGCTAAATTTATAGCTCAACGAATTAATAATCAATATGGAACTGAAATTGGTATAAATAAAGCAAGTTTTAGTTTAAATGGGAACATTGATTTAAAAAAAATCATAGTAAAAGATCATAAAAATGACACTTTAATTTTTTTAAAAAACTTTTATATAAGTCCAATTAGTTTAAGAAAATTAGTTTCAAATCAATTAAATCTCAATTCAATAACTATTGATGGTTTAGACCTTAGAGTTATAAATTATGAAAATGAAAATTTCAATAGTTTACAGTTTTTTTTAAACAAACTACAAAATGAAAATAATCTAGGATTAAAAGAATTTAATCAGCTAAAAAAAATATCAAAGTTACAAGCTATTAATTCGAATTTAAAATTTATAAACCATACAGAAAAAGAAAAAAATATAAGTATTTCAGATATAAATTTAAAATTGTCAGATTTATTTTTTAAAAATTCAGAATTTAATTTTGATCTTGACGATTTAGGTTTACGTTATAATGACTTGATTTTGGATGATTTAAATGGAAAAGTATTCAAATTGGATTCAATAATCAAGCTGCAAGATTACGTTTTAAAATTTGGCAAGTCAGTTATTAATGGAAATTTGGAAATTGATTATAGTAAAATTAAATCTTCCTACATTTCCTCTAAAGATTTTTTAGATCAAATTAAAGTTAATTTGTCAATTGATAATTCTAAATTGTCATCAATTGACATTGGTAGTTTTTTTCCTTTTTTTAAAACAAAATATAGTGAAGAATGGAATTTAAATTTATCACTTAATGGATATACAAATAATTTAAAAGTTGATACTTTAAATATTTCAAACAGCAATAATATTATTGAGCTTAACTCAACAATTAAAGATTTATTTAGTCAAGATTATTCTCTAAAGTTTAATATTTTGAATTTCAATGTTGACTCTAAGGAAATAGATAAGGCGATGCCTAATTTTTTTGGAACAATTTTACCTTCCTCGATGAAAACTTTTGGAAGGTTTAATATTGATGGAGTAATGGCAATTAATTCAAGTGAGGTAGAATCTAAGTTTAAATTTTTTACTAATGATGGGTTAATAATTTCAGATTTAAAAATATATGACTTTAAAAATATTGATAATGCTTCATACGAGGGAGAAATTTCAGGATTTGATATTAACATTTCAAATTTTTTGAACAATGAAAATTTAAAGAATTCTAATTTCAATTTTAAAATAGTTGGAAAGGGTTTTACAAGAGAATATTTAAATTCTACATTAAAAGGTAGAATAGAATCTTTGGAACTTTTTAGTTACAATTTAAAAAATATAGATTTGGAAGGAAATGTAAAAGATCAGGTTTTTGATGGTGATTTAGTAGTTTCAGATTCTGGTGTATCATTATTTTTTAATGGTTTAATTGATTTTTCAGAAGAAGATTTAGTTGATTTTGATTTTGATTTAGACTTAGCGAATGCCGATTTGAAAATTTTTAACCCAAATTCAAAAGCTAAATTAAGTGGAAAGGCTAATGTAAAACTTAGAGGCTCTAAATTTGAAAATTTAATAGGAGATCTAACATTAAATGATATCAAATATGTGAATAATCAAGAACTAGTTTCTTTCGAGGATTTGAAAGCACAACTTAGGTATAATGATGATCTAAGGTTTGTTAATATAACATCTAATGATATAGTAAGTGGAATAATAATAGGTGAATATAATTTTTTTGATCTAAAAAATATTTTTTTAAACACCATTGGTTCCCAATATTCAAATTTTAATAAAGACTCTAATTTAAATTTCAATACAATTTCATTTAACATTAATCTCAAGCCTAAATTTTTAAACCTTTTAGATAACAATCTTGATATTGATGAAAATACTTTTGTTTCTGGAAATTTTAAATCTAATGGAGAATTTAATTTTAATTTGAAATCTAAATATTTAAATTATAATCAAATTAAATCCGAAGACATAGATTTAAAATTTAGTAATACTGTAGGTTCAATTGATATTGGAAAACTTAATTCTAAATTTATTGAGGGTACTAATTTAAAAGTAAATACAATTTTCAGCAATGATACTTTATATGTTAGTTCAAACTATAAAGCTGACAAAAACAGTTTAAATAAATTAAATTTTTTACACACGATAAATAATAAAAATAATTCAGTTTTAACTTTTACTGAGGTTGATTTAATCATAAATCAAAGAAATTGGTCCTTGGAAAACAATACTAAACCTAATTTAATTTTAAATAATAAATTTTCATTTATTACTGCCAATAATATTTCCTTAGTCAACGACGAACAAAAAATTAAATTGGATCTCATTAATAATCAAAATAATTACCTTTTCAAAATCAGCTTAAATGATGTGAACATAGGAAGTTTTATTAATAAAAATAGCTCAGTTGTTTTTGATGGATTAGCTAATGGAGATTTATCAATATCTAAGAATTATAATAAATATAGTGGAAAATCAACATTGAAGCTTGATAATATAACTGTTAACAATATTAATATTGGGAAAGCTGTAATAGAATTAGACACGTCTAATGATTCAAAAGAAATAGAATTAGATTTAAGTTTAATAAAAAAATCTGAAAAAAAATTAGGATTAAAGGGTAGTTTTTCAATTGAGGATGAATTTTATCCCTTAAATTTAAATTTATCTACATATAATTTTGACATTTCTCCTTTCTCTGCTATTGGAAAAAATGTTATAAACGATTTTCAAGGTTATTTTAATTCCAATATTGATATAATGGGGAATTCTTCAAGTCCAATTTTTTCAGGAATAATAAACACACAAGATGTTTCTTTTAAAATACCTTATTTAAATGTTGTGTACAATATTGAAAATAATTCTTCATTTATTTTAGATGATCAATCTTTTTTTATTGATGATTTTAAAATTTTCAATAAAAAAACTAAAACTGATGGTGTTTTGAGTGGAAAAATTTCTCATAATCTATTTAAAAATTGGTTTTTAGAATTAGATATTAATTCAGAAAACCTACTAATTCTTGATACAAAACTTTCTAATAATGAATTATATTTTGGGAAGGGAATGTTTAATGGAAATACAATAGTTTATGGACCCGGTGATAATTTATTAATTAAATTATCTGGTTCTACAAATGAAGGAACCTCTTTAGTTATCCCTTTAAATGATTCAAAAAACATTGGTGATTTAAAATTTATAAATTTTATTGATCCTAATTCAAATAAGGATACAACCTTTATCAATAATAAATCTCTTTTTGTTGACTTAGACATTAATTTTAATCCTAATGCTAAACTTGAAGTAATTTTTGATTCAGATTCTGAGTCCAAAATAACTGGTTATGGAAATGGTAATTTGAATTTTAAAATAAATACTTCGGGTAATTTCAATTTGTTTGGAGATTTTGAACTAGTGGAAGGTTCGTATTTTTACAGATCACTTGGATTTGTAAGTAGAGAATTTAAATTGAATAAAGGTTCAAAAATAATTTGGAGTGGTGACCCCTATCTTGGAAAAATTAATATTAATGCTAACTATGAAATTCCTGGTGGTGCTAACCCAGCTATTTTAATTAGGAACACTAATTTTAACAGAAAAATACCTACTACAGTTAATATAAATTTAGAAGGAAATTTTAATGAAATGAAAACTCCTTTATTTAAAATTAATTTTCCAAATACTAGTGGTCCAATAAAATCTGAACTCGACTATTATTTAGTTGATCAAGAGAAAAGACAAAAACAAGCTTTATCACTACTTTACCAAGCTACATTTATTGATGAAGTTTCCCTGACTTCAATATCATCTCAAGCCATTACTAACAACTTATTTCAAAGCGCATCTGGCTTAATAGATAATATTTTCACAAATTCAGATGATAAAATGAATATTGGAATCAATTATTTAAAGGGAGATAAAAATGCTGCTTCTTCACTTTTAAATAGAGACAGATTGGGACTTACATTAAAATCAGAAATAAGTGATAAAATTTTGATAAATGGAAAGATTGGAGTTCCAGTAGGAGGAGTTGAGGAAAATGTAATTATTGGTAATGTTCAAATAGAATTTTTATTAAATGAAGAGGGTAACTTAAAAGCTAGATTTTTTAATAAAGAGAATGAATACCAGTATTTTGGTGATGACATAGGTTATACTCAAGGCATGGGAATCTCTTATGAAATTGATTTTAATGATTTTAAATCATTATTTAAAAAATCTGTCGAAAAGAAAACTAAAGAATAAATAGAAATAGTTTTAAAAAATTAGTTTGTAATTTTATAATTAAATTGTATAAAATGAAAATCAAGAAAATAGGTGTATTAACATCAGGTGGAGATTCTCCTGGAATGAATACTGCCCTAAGAGCCGTTGTGAGAACGTGTGCATATAATAAAATAGAATGTCTGGGAGTAGTTAGAGGATTTCAAGGATTAATAAATGATGATATAAAAGTTTTAAAAACAAGAAGTGTAAGAGGGATAATAAACAGAGGAGGAACTATGCTGTATTCCGCGAGATCAGAGGAATTTAGAACAAAAGAGGGGAGAAAAACTGCTTTTAAAAATGTAAAAAAGCATGGAATAGAAGGATTAATAGTTATAGGTGGAGATGGTTCATTTACTGGAGGATTAATTTTTCAAGAAGAATTTGGTATACCTGTTGTTGGTATTCCAGGAACTATTGATAATGATTTGTATGGTACTACTCACACTCTTGGATACGATACTGCTCTAAACACAGTAATGGAGGCAATTGATAAGATTAGAGATACAGCTATTTCTCATGATAGACTTTTCTTTGTTGAAGTTATGGGTAGAGATGCTGGTCATATTGCATTGAATTCTGGAATTGCAATTGGTGCACAAGAGATTTTAGTTCCAGAACTAAATATTGGAATAAAAGGTTTAGTTGATTCACTAAAGGCTAGTAAGAAAAATCATAAAACATCTAGTATTGTTGTTGTAGCTGAAGGAGATAAAACAGGAACGAATGTATTTGATTTAGCTAGAAAAATTGAAGAAATTTTTCCAAAATATGAAATCAGGGTCTCAGTTCTTGGACACATGCAAAGAGGAGGTTCTCCTACTTGTTTTGACAGAGTTCTTGGAACTAAAATGGGAGTTATTGCAGTGGAATCTATAATTAAAGGTGATTATGGTATAATGATTGGAATTGATAATGGTAAAATAGTTTCTACCTCCTTAAAAAAAGCTATTAAGGGCAAGACTAAAATAGACCCTGAGTTAGTAAGAATATCAAAAATTATGAATATTTGATTTAGATTATCATAATTTTATTTTTTTAGCTTTTTTTTATCATTTTCACATTCAAAATAAATTTTATTTTTTTTTGAATATACAATTATAGTTTTTTTTTTTAGGTTTGCCATCGAAATTAAAATATATTAAAATGTCAAAAATTAAATTGGGAATTAACGGTTTTGGTAGAATAGGAAGAATGGTATTTCGTTCAGCCTTAAATAGATCTGATGTTGAGGTTGTAGGAATTAATGATTTATTAGATGTAGATCATTTAGCTTATTTATTAAAGTATGATTCTGTTCATGGAACTTGTGAAGCAGATATCCATGTAGATAATGGAAATCTAATAGTTAATGGTAATGTAGTAAGAATTTCGTCTGAAAGAGATCCAACACTTATAAATTGGAATTTAATTGATGTTGATATTGTTGCAGAATGTACAGGTGTTTTTACATCTTTAGAAAAAGCTCAAGCACATATAGATGGTGGTGCCAAAAAAGTAGTAATCTCAGCTCCTTCAACAGATGCTCCTATGTTTGTAATGGGAGTTAATCATAATGAAGCAAAATCTGATGATTTAATTGTTTCTAATGCCTCATGTACAACTAACTGTTTAGCACCAGTTGCAAAGGTATTGCATGAAAAATTTGGTATTTCAGAAGCATTAATGACTACTGTTCATGCTACAACTGCTACTCAATTTACAGTAGATGGTCCCTCTAAAAAAGATTTTAGAGGAGGAAGAAGTTCTTTACTTAATATTATGCCTGCTTCGACAGGAGCTGCAAAAGCTGTAACTAAAGTAATTCCAAGTTTAACTGGAAAAATCACTGGAATGGCTTTTAGAGTTCCAACTGCTAATGTTTCTGTTGTTGATTTAACAGTTAAGCTTGAAAAAGATACATCTTATGACGAAGTTATGCATTCTCTTAAAGAAGCTTCTGAAAAAGATTTGAAAGGAATCCTTGGATTTACAAAAGATTTAGTAGTTTCTCAAGATTTTATTGGTGATGCTCGAA
This sequence comes from Flavobacteriaceae bacterium, assembly GCA_016780345.1. Classification (GTDB taxonomy): domain Bacteria; phylum Bacteroidota; class Bacteroidia; order Flavobacteriales; family Flavobacteriaceae; genus MAG-121220-bin8. The sequence goes on from JADHLZ010000022.1 coordinate 10,888, forward strand.
CATCAATAGTTGATTACAACGCTGGTATTGAATTAAACTCATCATTTTTTAAAATTGTAACATGGTACGACAATGAAGCAGGTTACTCAAATAAGTTAATTGATTTAGCTCTTCACATTAATTCATTCTAACAAGTATTTAAATCTTAATAATGAGACTAATTGTAGATAGTGGATCCACAAAAACAGATTGGATAGCTATTGATGATAAAGGTGATATTTTATTCGAGACTTTTACTCTTGGTCTTAATCCTCAAGTTTTGACCGAATATATAATTGAGGAACGAATTATTAATAATTATGAACTTTACCAAAATAGAAAAAATATATCAAAAATTTTTTTTTATGGTGCGGGTTGTGGAACTAAGCCTCCTAAAGAGCTTTTAATTAAGGTTTTAAAGTCAATATTTATTAATTCTAAATTTGATGTCAAAGAAGATACTTTTGCTGCTGCATATGCATGTTGTAAACCAAATGAAAAAGCTATAGTATCAATTTTAGGAACAGGTTCAAATTGTAGTTATTTTGATGGTGTTAAACTTCATCAAAAAGTAATATCACTTGGATATGTATTAATGGATGATGCGAGTGGAAACTATTTTGGAAGACAATTGCTTAGAGATTACTATTTCAATAGGCTTTCTAATGATTTAGGATCCAAGTTCAGTTCTGAGTTCAACTTACAGGCAGAGGTCATAAAAGATTCTCTTTATAAAAAACCAAATCCAAATACATACTTAGCAAAATTTGCTAAGTTTCTAGTTGAAAATAAAGATCTTGAATATTCAAAAGATTTAATTAATAAAGGATTTAATCTTTTTATAGATAATCAAATTAAGCAATTCAAAAATTATAAGGAGGTTGATTTACATTTTGTAGGTTCAATTGGCTATTACCTCAAGGAGGAATTAGAATATGCATTAAAATCAAATAAATTAAAAATCGGTAAAGTTTTGAGAAGACCTATTGAGGGTCTCGTCTCATATCATCAATCTCATTAGTTTATTTTTTTGCAATAACCGAAATTTCTATTTTGGCCCCTTTTGGAAGAGCTGAAACACCCACTGTTTCTCTTGCAGGTTCATTACCTTTTTCAAAATAAGCTGAATATAATTCATTTACTTTTTGAAAATAATCCATGTTTGATAAAAAAATAGTTACTTTCACTACGTTTTTAAAATCATATTTAGCTTCTTTTAAAATCTCATGTATATTTTTAAAAACTTGCTTAGTTTCAGATTCAATAGAATCATTTTTCATAGTCATGGTTGATGGATCCAAAGCTATTTGGCCTGAAAGATATAGTGTGTTGTCAAACATTATCGCCTGGTTATAAGGTCCGATAACATTTGGAGCATTTTTAGAGTTAATTATTTTTCTCATCATTTAAATATAATCATTATTCAACTAAACTTTATTTTATAGTCTTTTGTCAGGCAGTCTTCTTTTATCATATTTTAGGTCACTTAAAAGATTAGATTTTATTCCAATGAAAAAATACCATGAAGCTCTAGTGCTAAATGGTACCCAATTAAAATTCATTTTCCAACTATCCAAATCTCTTTCAAAACGAAGTTGAGTATATGTTACTCCTTTGTTTTTAAAATCGTAACCTGAGGATCCACCTACTTTCCACTTCTTAGATAATTCAAAATTAGCCGACATCATTAGAGAATTATTTGAAATATCTCTTTGTTTTTTATTATTTGAATAGGTTATTGAATGGGCTAGTCTAATGTCCCATGGAATTCTATTCTTATAGAATTCTACATTTTCTTTTGTTTCATCTTTTTCTTCCTCTTCCTGATCCTCTTCCTCAAATGAACTATCTGCAAAATCATTTGCTCTTCCAAATAAATCATCACTTCTCCCCCCACTTCTAGAATTATCAAAACTTTTTGAATTATCCTTTTTTGAGTTTTTACTTGAATATGAAAAACCTAAATTAATATTAGCGCTGGTCATTCTAAAAAGACCACCATTGTCATTAATATTTAATGTATTTATTCTTCTACCATTCTCATCAATTGAATAAGGATCAAAAGTAGCTCCTATGTTTAAATCTAATTTGTCCTCAAACAGTGAGGTTGAAGTAGTCATTCTAACTGGACTCCAATTTAAAGAATCAGCCGCTATGTTATAGCTAGCTGAGAAATTTAAATTATTTAAAATTTTAATTTTTTTAGGTTCAGTTTTTGCACTGTCTTTTTCTCTAATCTTAGCTTCAATAACATTGCTTAAACCCAGTCCTACAGAGCTTGAAAAAGTGTTTCCAGGTGTTCCGAAAAACCCACCCTCAAATCTGGTATATTCGCTAGTATTTCCATCTGCATCAATTATATACTCGTCATAATATTTTTCAAAACTTGGGTTAATTCCATAAGTAACAGTTGGTCTCATGACATGTCTAAGAGATTGAATTTTTTTTCCTTCTTTAAAATTAAAAACACCATATATAGTTGTGCCAATACTTGCACTAAAATTATATTTATTAAATCTGTCAAAACCCTTTATTGTATCTTTTTTTCCTTGAATTTGATTTACAATATCATAATCATTTTTTTTAATAGTTTCTCCAGTCCAAACTTCATCAAATTTTCCTCCTAAACTTACACTTAGGTGTTTAAACAATTTAAAATTAGTACTCAAGGGAATAGATTGTAGCATGCCATATCTAGCATCATCAAACATCTCTTTTTTTAAGAAAAGAGAATCAGATGTTTGTATTCTGTTTTCCCCTCTAAGAGTATATTGTAAATTTATATTTTTAAATATTCCTTTTTTTTGACCATTTTTTTTAACAAATGGATAAATTCGTTCAATATTAGCTTGAAGAGTAGGTAGACTCATGTTTACGGTTTGTGTTCTGGTGTTTTGAGAATGAGATGCAGTTAATGATAGATTAACAGATGGATATCCACGAAATGTTTTTGAATAGGAAACAGAAGAATTTAGAGTGTTATTTAAAAAATTAGGTGTGTTTAATTGATTCACAGATTCTCGAAAATAATTACTACTTCCTAAATTAACAGAAGCTGAAAATCTACTATTTGGATTAGATTTAGGATCTTGACTGTGAGACCATCTAATATTATAAATATTACTCTTAGAATATCCAGGTAATCCTTTTTCACCATCAATTAAATTTTCAAATCGTAAGCTTAATGATCCATTGTATCTGTACCTGACTTTATATTTAGATTCTGCTCTAAAACCATAACTTCCATTAGTATAGTAATCAGCTAGAAGTGTAATATCAAAAAAGTCACTAGGTGCAAAATAATACCCACCGTTTTGAACAAAGTATCCTCTGTTATTGTTTTGACCAATTGTTGGAAATATAAATCCTGTATTTCTTTTTTGAGTTAATGGATAAATGGAAAAGGGAATAAAAACTGGAGTGGGTACATCAGCGATGTATAAATTACTTAGGCCAGCAATAATTTTATTATTTGGAATAAATTTTCCTTTTCTTATTCTAATATAATAATCTGGATTATTTTTTTTTGATGTAGTAACTTTAGCTTCTCTAACAAAGTATACTGAATCATTCTCTTTTTTTGTAGTAAGAGCTGTAACATTCATACCACTTTGTTCACTTCTTGAGTTCCAAATAAGTGCTTTTTTAGTATCAAAATTAAATCGAATAGAATCGGGATTTATTTCATTTTCCGCTTGTTTGAAATAAGGAGGTTGTATAAGATTTCCAGTTGAATCTTTAATTCTTCCTGCTGAAACTTCATTTTTGTTATAATCAAGAATTATTAATCCAGATTTTAATTCTGTGTCTTGATAATAAAGTTCAGCTTTATCATATAAATAAAGTTTGCCTTCTTTTTTGTTTATTTTAATAAAGCCCTTTGCATTTCTAGTTATTTTTCCAAGTAACAAAGGTTCTTTTTTTAAAGAATCAGAAAGTTTAATAGTGTCCCTTTCTTTGATATCTTGTGAATAATTAAATTGTAAACTCACAAAAGCTATCAAAATAAAAATTAATTTAAAACTCAATAAATTATATGTATTTGATTTTAACAGAACTATGTATTTGATTAGTCAAAATTACATATATTTTTGGAGTCATAGTTTAAAAAATAAAAAGTGAGATTTCTTATTGGTTTTAGTTTTTTTTGTTTTACGTTAATTTTTCCTTTTAATGTTTTTTCACAGGAAATTGATGAAAAATTTACTGTTGTTTTGGATGCAGGTCATGGAGGAAAAGATCCTGGTAATACTGGAAATGGGTATTATGAGAAAAACATTTCTTTAGCTATTTCTTTGCTTGTTGGTTTAGAATTAGAAAAGTATAAAGATATTAAGGTAATTTATACCAGAAAAAAAGATGTTTTTGTTGATTTATATAAAAGAGCAGAGATTGCAAATAAAGCTAAAGCGGATTTATTCATTTCTATTCATTGTGATGCATTTGAAAATTCAAATGCATATGGAGCGGGGACTTTTGTTTTAGGTCTTCATGCAAACCAAAGAAATTTTGAGATTGCAAAAAAAGAAAACTCAGTAATATTTGAAGAGGATAACTATGAACAAAAATACGATGGTTTTGATCCTAATAGCCCAGAATCTGTCATCAGTTTAGTCTTAATGCAGGAGGATTACTTAGACCAAAGTATTATTATAGCAGATTTAATTCAAAAAGCGTTTGTTACTGATTTAAAAAGAAAAAACAGAACTGTTAAACAAGCGGGATTTATAGTGTTAAAGTATACTTTTATGCCAAGTGTTTTGGTTGAAACGGGATTTTTAACTAACAAAAAAGAAGGAGCCTATTTAAAATCTATAAATGGACAAAAGGAGATTTCATCTTCAATTGTTAAGGGAATTTTAGATTATAAAAATAAATTTAATAATGTTCAAAATATAGGTCAATCAAATTCTGTTAAACAGAGATCTGACTCTGATAAATTGATTGATAATTATTTTTTAAAAATTCAAATAGCATCCAGTAAAAAACGAATCCCTTTAAAGTCTTATAATTTTAAAGGACTAAAAGATTTAACTCGTTCAAAATTTGGAGATTTGTATAAATATTATTACAAAAACACCTCTGATTATGCTAAAGCCAAAGAATATTTGTTTAATGCAAAAAAAACTGGTTTTAGTGATGCGATGATAGTTGCATTTAAAAATGGAAATAGAATTACTTTGAAGGATTATTTGTCATCTGTAAAAAATTAATTTCTCAATAAAATAATTCATAACTTTGATTATAGTTTATTATTTATGAAAAACGAAGTAAAAACAGGATTATTAGTAATATTAGGTATCGGCTTATTTATTTTTGGTTACAATTATTTAAAGTCTAATGACTTGTTTGTTAACGATAGAACTTTTTATGCAGTTTATGATGATGTTGAAGGCGTTGTCAATGGCACACCAGTAACAGTTAATGGTTATCCTGTTGGAAGTATTACAGATATTTCTTTTTTCAAAAAAAATACACTTTTAGTAAAATTTCGAGTTGAAAATGATATAAAATTCTCAATAAACAGTTTGGCTCAAATTTATGAAACTGGTTTAATTGGAGGAAAAGCATTAGCAATAATTCCAGCCATGGATAATAGCAGAATTGCAGTTTCTCGTGATACATTAAACTCTTCAATTGCACCTGGTTTAACAGATTTAGTTAATGAAAAACTTACACCTCTTCAAGAAAACATAGAAATGATGATCGTTAGTGCTAACAATGTTCTTGAAAAAATTAATTCTGTTTTTGATGATTCAACTAGAGCAAATTTAAGGACTAGTGTTTCAGACTTTTCAGAAACAATTTCTGATTTAAAGGAAACAAGTTCACTAATTAAATCAATAGCTGAGAAAAATAAATTATCAATTAATAATTCTTTGAAGAATATAAATGAAATTTCAGATAACCTATCATCAATAACTGGTGATATTAATAATAGTGATTTAGAAAAAACATTACTTAACTTAAAATCATCTTCTGACAATCTCTCAATTATTTTAAAAAATATTAATAGTGGCAATGGAACATTATCTAAATTAATTTTAAACGATTCATTATTTAACAATTTAAATAATGCATCGGAATCTATAGATTTATTACTTGAAGATATTAGGCTTAACCCAAAAAGATATATTCATTTTTCTGTTTTCGGAAAAAAAAATAAGCCCTACGAAAAAAATAATGAATAAAAATTGACTTCTTTTCTACCCAACATATTGTTTAGTTGTTTATTTATTATATCAATTTTTTTGTTTATAAAAAATGTAAAAAAAATTTATAGAAATATTAATTTGGGAATTAAAATAAATAGAACTGATAATACAAAGTTAAGGTTTGCTCAAATGTTAAGGATTGCATTTGGTCAATCAAAAATGATAGATAAACCCATCGTTGGATTACTTCACATAATAGTTTACTTAGGTTTTTTAATTATCAATATAGAATTATTAGAAATTATAGTTGATGGAATCTTCGGAACTCACAGAGCTTTTGCTCCTTTTTTAGGTTCTTTTTACAATTTTTTAATTGGTTTTTTTGAAATTTTTGCTCTTCTAGTGATTATTTCTGTTATTATTTTTTGGTTTAGAAGAAATGTAATTAATATTAAGAGGTTTTTAAGTTCTGAAATTAAAGGTTGGCCAAAGAATGACGGTAACATTATATTATATGTAGAAATAATCTTAATGTTGTTATTTTTAACAATGAACGGAGCTGATTTTTGGATTCAGCAAAATGCACCTAATTATAATTATATAAAAGCTGGTTCATTCCCTGTAAGTCAATTTATTTTGCCATTATTTGATGGGATCTCTTCAAATATTGTTTTTATTATAGAAAGAGCTGCCTGGTGGCTTCATATAATTGGTGTTTTATGTTTTCTAAATTATTTATACTATTCAAAACATTTACACATAATTTTAGCATTTCCAAATACATATTTTGGTAATCTTAGTCCCAAAGGAAAATTTTCTAATTTAAAATCAGTAACAAATGAAGTAAAAATGATGTTAGATCCTAATGCTGATCCTTTTTCAACATCAATCAACCATGAAATATCCAAATTCGGTGCTTCTGATGTTTTCGATCTTAATAAAGTTCAATTATTGAATGCATATACATGTACTGAATGTGGAAGATGTACAAGTGAATGTCCTGCTAACTTGACTGGAAAAAAATTATCACCAAGAAAAATCATGATGGATACTAGAGATAGACTTGAAGAAGTAGGAAGAAACATTGATTTAAATAATGGTAAATTTAAAAGTGACGGAAAAGAATTATTAAATGACTACATTTCCAAAGAAGAATTGTGGGCATGTACTTCTTGTAATGCTTGTGTTGAAGCTTGTCCGATAGGTATTGATCCATTATCAATAATTATTGATATGAGAAGATATTTAGTTATGGAAAAATCAGATGCTCCATCAGAATTAAATAACATGATGAGTAATATCGAAAATAATGGTGCTCCATGGCCATTCAATCAAATGGATAAATTAAACTGGAAAAACGAACTTTAATGTTAATAAATATAAATGAAACAAAAAGAGATTGAAAAACTACTTAATAAAAAAATTGAAGATGGAAAACAAATTAGCCCTATACTTCCTAATGGAATCAAAAATTATTTGATTGATATTGATGGAACTATATGTGATGATATTCCAAATGAAGAACCTGAAAGAATGGCTACAGCCAATGTTTACCCAGATGCATTGAAAACTTTAAATAAATGGTATGATAAAGGACATATTATATGTTTTTTCACATCAAGAACTGAGGATCACAGACAAGTTACAGAAGATTGGCTAAATAGACATGGTTTTAAATTTCATAGTATGGTTATGGGAAAACCTAGAGGAGGTAATTACCATTGGATAGATAACCACTTAGTAAAAGCTACTAGATATAATGGAAAGTTTACGGATTTAGTTGATAAAAAAGTTACTATTCAGGTTTTTGATGACGGACACCACAATTAATTATGAATAACATAGAAATAAATACTTTTTCAGATTTAATAAGAAAAGGAATAACTCCTGAAATATTATTTTGGGTAGGTTGTGCAGGAAGCTTCGATGATAGAGCAAAAAAGATAACCAAATCATTTGCTACTATTTTAAATCAAGCTGATGTATCCTTCGCAGTTCTTGGAAGTGAAGAGGGATGTACCGGAGACCCTGCTAAAAGAGCTGGTAATGAGTTTTTGTTTCAAATGCAAGCCCTTAATAACATTGAGATTTTAAATGGTTATAACATTAAGAAAATTGTTACAACATGTCCACATTGTTTTAATACTCTTAAAAATGAGTATCCTGAACTTGGAGGAAATTATGATGTAATTCACCATACTCAGTTTATAAAATCACTTTTAAATGATGGAAGGTTAAAAGTTCAGGGTGGATCTTTTAAGGGAAAACGAATTACTTTTCATGATCCTTGCTACCTTGGAAGAGCCAATAATGTATATGAAGCTCCAAGGAAAGTTCTTGAAAAATTAGACATTGAACTTTCAGAAATGAAAAGTTGTAAACAAAAGGGACTTTGTTGTGGTGCAGGTGGTGCCCAAATGTTCAAGGAATCCGAAAAAGGTAATATTGAAATTAATATTAAAAGAACTGAAGAAGCCCTTGAAACAAAACCTGATATAATTGCTGCTGCCTGTCCTTTTTGTAATACGATGCTAACAGATGGTGTGAAAAATAAAGGAAAGGAAGATGAAATTAAAGTTATGGATATTGCAGAAATTATTAAACAAGCTTACGATTCATGATCATATCTTTTGAAAAAATGCCAGATGAATCTAGGGTGTGGATTTATCAGTCTAGCAGGAAATTTTCAGAAATTGAAAAAAATCAAATTATTATCAAATTAAATCATTTTTTAAACGATTGGACAGCTCATGGTTCAAAACTTTCTTCCAGTTTTCAAATAAAGTATAATAGATTTATAATAATTGCCCTAGATGAAAAAAACAATAAAGCTTCAGGATGTTCTATAGATACTTCAGTTCGTTTTATTCAAGAGTTAGAAAAAGAGTTTGAGATTGATTTGATGGATAAAATGAATGTAGTTTTTAAACAGGGTGACGATATCTCATATAAATCTATTTTCGATTTTAAAAAGTTGATAAAAAACAAATCCGTTTCAATAAATACTATAGTCTTTAATAACCTTGTGGTTAATAAAGCTGATTTAAAATCAAATTGGGAAATTCCAGCTTCTAAAAGTTGGCATTCAAGATTGTTTTTATAGTACATTTACGTTGATTTATCTAAAAATTAAAAAAATTTCTTAATAATTTTAATAATTTCAATTAATATGATAAAATCATCTCTATTATTTAGCATAATAATATTTTTATTTTTTTTTGTTGGAGTGAAAGGTCAAAACCCTCTTCAAACCAAAGATTATAAAAATCAAAAAATTTGGGTAGATAGTGTTTATAATTCATTATCAATGGATCAAAAAATTGGTCAGCTTTTTACAATTTGGGTGGCAACTAGACAAGGTCCTGAAAAAATGAATGAGATAGCTAGTCTTATTGAGAAAAATCATCTCGGTGGTCTTATTTTTTCGTTAGGAAATATTAAAGATCAAGCTTTTTATACTAATAAGTTTCAATCTATTTCTAAAGTCCCACTACTAATTGGAATGGATGCTGAATGGGGTATAGGAATGCGTTTAGATGACGGTTTTTCTTTTCCTTACAATATGACTTTAGGAGCCTTAAATGATGATAATTTAATTTATCAAGTAGGAAAAAGAATTGGAGCTCATGCAAAAAGATTAGGTGTCCATATGAATTATGCTCCTGTAACAGACATAAATACTAACCCAAATAATCCAATAATTGGAAGCCGATCATTTGGTGAGGACAAGACTAATGTTACAACTAAATCCCTTTCCTACTTATTAGGAATGCAATCAGAAGGCATTATGGGTTCCGCTAAGCATTTTCCAGGTCATGGAGATACCTCGCAAGATTCACATAAGACCTTACCAACTATAAATTTTTCTGAAAAAAGAATTAATGATGTTGAATTGTTTCCATACCGTGAGTTAATAAAAAATAATCTTTCTAGTGTAATGGTGGCTCATATTGAAATTCCTTCACTTGAGAAAGAGTATAAAAAACCTTCAACATTATCAAAAAATATAATAACTAAACTTTTAAAAAAGAAAATGAAGTTTGAAGGATTAGTTATTACAGATGCTATGGATATGAAAGGTGTAGTTGATTTTAATAAAGATCAATCTGCAGATGTAAGCGCATTGTTAGCTGGTAATGATATTCTTTTAATGCCTGATGATTTAGATGAGAGTACAAAAAGTATAAAATTAGCAATTAAAAAAGGCGAAATATCAGAAAAAAGACTTAGTTATTCAGTAAAGAAAATATTAATGGCAAAATATAAAGCAGGTTTAAATGATTTTCAACCTATAAAGCTTAAAAATATAGTTTCTGAAATGAATACTGAAGAAGATGAATATTTATTTGAAGAAATTACTGAAAAATCTATCACAGTAATCAAAAATAATAACGATATCTTACCAATATTAGATCTTTCTTCAAATATTGCTTATATAAATTTAGGTGATTCAGAACACAACGATTTTTTTAATTCTTTAAATCTTTATACTAAAATTGATAAAATTAATTATAAATCAAATGATGAATTAATTAATAAGTTAAAAGAATATAATTACGTTATTGTTGGTTTTCATAAATCAAATAAAAGTCCATTTGCCCCTTATAAATTTTCAGAAAAAGAAAAAGAATTATTAAAACTAATTTCAAAAGAAAATAGAGTTATTCTTAATGTTTTTGCAAAGCCCTACGCATTAATGGATGTAGATACTAGTAATATTAATTCTGTTATTGTTTCTTATCAAAATAACCCTGTAGCTCAGAACAAATCTGCCCAAATAATCTTTGGTGCTATTAGCTCAGACGGAAAACTTCCTGTTTCGATAAATGAAAATTTTCCCCTTCATAAATCTATTAAAACAAAAAAAATAGATGTTTTAAGTTATGGTCTTCCTAAAAAAAAAGATTTTGAGCTGAAAAAACTAAATTCAATAGACTCAGTTGTTAATTATGCTATAATTAATAAAATGATGCCAGGCGCTCAAGTGATTGTAGCAAAAAATGGAAAAGTAATATTTAATAAATCTTACGGATACAAAACTTATGAAAAAAAAGATCCTATAAAGTGGGATTATTTATATGATGTTGCATCTTTAACTAAAATACTTTCGTCAGTACCATTACTAATGAATGAATACGAAAAGGGAGTCATAAATAAAGAAACTACCCTTTCAGATCTTTTTCCTAATGCTATATTAAATAATAAATCAAATCTTAATTTAGGAGAAATGCTTTCACATCAATCTGGTTTATTTCCATGGATTCCTTTTTATAAGGAAACAATTGACACTATCAATGAATTTCCTTTAACAACATTTTATAGTAAAAAAAAAACAACAAATTTTCGGTTACAGTAAATAGAGATCTGTATTTAGAAGAATCTTATTTAGACACTATTAAAAAAAGAATTATCAACAGTGAAATTTCTAAGAATAAAAAATATCTATATAGTGATTTGTCTTATTATTTTTTAAAAGATTACTTAGAATCTAAGTATTCTAAAAATTTAGATCAATTACTTAAATCACAATTATTGTCTAAAATTGGAGCAAACAAGACGACTTACTTACCCTTAAAATATTTTCATAAATCAAAGATTGTTCCCTCTGAAATTGACAATTATTTTAGACATGACACTTTGCAAGGATATGTTCATGATATGGGTGCTGCGATGCAGGGTGGAATTGGCGGTCATGCTGGTGTTTTTTCAAATGCAAATGATGTAGCTAAAATTATGCAGATGTTTATTCAAGGAGGTAATTATGGATCAAAAATATTTTTTTCTAAATCTACAATTGATTACTTTAACAATTGCTATTATTGTGAGAAAGGTAATAGGAGAGGGCTAGGTTTTGATAAACCTCAAATAGATGAAAATCTCTCAACTTGTGGTTGTGTTCCAATGTCTAGTTTTGGACATTCAGGTTTTACAGGAACATATGCTTGGGGAGATCCTGAAAATCAAATTGTCTATATTTTTTTATCAAATCGAACCTTTCCAACTATGAGTAATAACAAACTCTCCGACAACAATATTAGAACTGAAATTCAAAGAATTATTTACGATTCTTTAAAATGATTTAGATGAAAATAGTTATAGTTTGTTATCCTACTTTTGGAGGAAGCGGAGTCATGGCCACCGAACTTGGAATGTCTTTGGCTGATCATGGTCATGAAGTTCATTTTATTGCTTACAAAAAACCCGTAAGGTTAAACGATTTAAATGAAAACTTATACTTTCATAAAGTAAAAGTTCCAGATTATCCATTGTTTAGTTTTGTTCCTTATGAACTTGCTTTGTCTACAAAATTAGTTGATATAGTAAAGAAATATTCTATAGATTTATTGCATGTTCATTATGCAATTCCTCATGCATATGCTGCCTATATGGCTAAAAAAATGTTAAAAGATCAATTAATTAATATCCCAATTGTAACTACACTACATGGAACGGATATTACTCTTGTTGGAAACCACCCATCTTATAAAACTGCAGTAACTTTTAGCATTAATAAATCAGATATTGTGACCTGTGTTTCTAACAGTTTAAAAAATGATACATTATTACAATTTGATATTAAAAATAAAATAAGAGTAATTCCAAATTTTATTGATTTGAATAAGTATATACTTCAACAAGATTTATGTCTTATTGAAAACCCTGTTCCTTCCAAAGAGCTTGTTATAACTCATGTCAGTAATTTTAGACCAGTTAAGAATGTTCTAAACGTCATAAAAATATTTTATAATATTCAAAAAAAGCTAGATGTAAGACTTTTAATGATAGGTGAAGGGCCTGAAAAAACAAAAGCTGAAAAAATGTGTCATGATTTGAATATATCACATTTAGTTGATTTTCTTGGAAATACAAGCCAAGTTGAAAAAAACCTATGTCATTCTGATTTGTTTTTACTTCCTTCCTCAACTGAAAGTTTTGGTTTAGCTGCTTTAGAAGCTATGGCTTCAAAAGTTGCTATCATTTCATCTAATGCTGGTGGACTACCTGAAATTAATATTGATGGTCAAACTGGGTATGTTTCTGATTTTAATGATATTGATTTTATGACAGAAAAGGCAATTTCAATTTTAGAAAGTAAATCAATTTTAAATAGGTTTAAAGAAAACGCATTTTTAAAAGCTCAAGAATTTGATATTAATAAAATAGTTCCATTATATGAAAAAACATATTTAGAGGCTTTAAATCTTGTTAAATAGCTTCCTGAAGAGAATCATAAACTAATACTTTCTTCCACAAATGTTTGGCTTCCCCAATAAAAATCAAATGAGCTGGTTCATCCTGATATATTCTTTGATCCTTGTATGTGTTGAAGGTGAATATTAAACAATAATCATAAGAATTGTCAATAACTTCTCTTTTTTCAGTAGCTGCTGGTTTCCCTAGATGCATTTGATTAGCAAATTGGGTGTTTTTCATAAGCTTTTTAATTGCTTTTTCAAATGCTTTAACATCACTTTCATTTTCAGGATCATTTAACCAAAAATAAACACTATGAACAATTTTACCCTCGATTTCTTTTGACTTGTTTTCTGAATTATTGTTACAGCTAGAAATAAATGATAGTATTAAAAAAATATATGTTAATTGAAATTTCATTTTTTAAAAATAAAAAGAAAAATTAGTTTGGATGATAGATTTTTTTTGCAGTTTTATAAACTTCTTCTTTATCAAATGACATTTTCTTTGTTTGAAACTTTGAATATAGTTCCATTTGATCATTGTAGTGTTC
>JADHLZ010000023.1 GCA_016780345.1 Flavobacteriaceae bacterium
GCTATGAATCCTCATTGTAAAATTTACATTTTGATGGGTAAGACAGATTTTAATGCAGAAAAACATAAACAACAAAGTATGATTCTTGTACCAGCAGATACACCTGGAATTAAAATCATAAGACCATTGCAAGTATTTGGAAGTGTAGATTCTCCAGAGGGTCATGCCGAAATAGAGTTAAGTAATGTGAGAGTTCCTGCTAGTAACATTTTACTTGGAGAAGGAAGAGGTTTTGAAATTGCTCAAGGAAGATTAGGACCAGGAAGAATTCATCATTGTATGAGGTTAATAGGAGTTGCTCAAAGAGCATTAGAATTAATGTGTAAAAGAGCTAATCAAAGAGAAGCCTTTGGAAGAAATTTAATTAAATTTACCAGTATTAGACAAGATATTGCAAAATCAGAATGTGAAATTCAACAAGCAAGATTACTAACTCTTGCAGCAGCGGATAAAATTGATAAGTTTGGAGCTAAAGAAGCTAAAAATTTAATCGCCATGATAAAGATTCAAGTTCCTCAGATGGCCTGTAATGTAGTTGATAGAGCAATTCAAGTTCACGGAGGAATGGGAGTTAGTCAAGATACACCCTTAGCAGGGTATTATGCTATTGCAAGGGTTCTGAGATTAGCTGACGGACCAGATGAGGTCCATATGTTTCAATTGGGAAGAAATTTAGCAAAACAGTATGAAATATAAAGATAAAATAGTACTTATTACAGGAAGTGGCTCTGGTATTGGAAAAGCAGCGGCAATAGCATTTGCCAAGGAAGGAGCCACCTTAATAGTTTCTGACATAAATAAGGATAATGGATTAGATACAGTTTCAGAAATCATTAGTAATAGTGGCAAGGCAACATTTTTTGAAGCAGATGTTTCTAATTATCAAATGGTTGTTGATTTGATGAATTTTATAGTCGATAAGTTTGGAAGACTAGACGTTGCTATTAATAACGCTGGTATTGGTGGAGATTACGCTAAAATAGCTGACATGACTTTGGAATCTTGGGATAAAACAATGCTTGTAAACTCAACTGGAGTTTTTTATTGTATTAAAAATCAAATTCCAATAATGCTCAAACAAGGAAATGGAGTTATCCTAAATACATCCTCAATCGCTGGAATTCGTGGATTGCCAAATGCTTCAGGATATTCTGCTAGTAAACATGCCGTAGTAGGAATAACAAAAACAGTAGCAATGGAATATGCAAAAAATAATATTAGAGTTAATGCCATTTGCCCTGTTTTTACAGTAACTCCAATGTTTGACCCTGTAGCCATGGATAAAATGAGATCTGGAATTTCTGAAAAACTAAAAGCAAATGTCCCTATGAAACGATTTGCTGATGTAATGGAACAAGTAAATACTATGCTGTGGTTGTGTTCAGATGAAGCTAGTTTTATTACTGGTCAAGCAATTTCTGTTGATGGAGGATTAACAGCTTAAATTATGGAACAGAAAGTTAGAAAAGGAGAAGAACTTAATGAAATTAATCTTAAAAAGTTTTTAAAAGAAAATGATTTAATTTCTGATGTTAAAAGTGAATTAAATGTTTTACAATTCTCAAATGGTTTTTCTAATCTAACATATTCACTTGCCATCGAAAATAAAGAGTATGTAATTAGAAAACCTCCAAAAGGTGCTGTTTATGGTCACGATATGAACAGGGAATTTAAAGTACTTAAAGGTCTTAATAATGGGTTTGATAAGGCTCCTATTGCCTACGCATACTCCGAAGACAATAGTATTATTGGCACTTCTTTCTACATAATGGAAAAAGTCAATGGAAAAATAATTACTCCTAGAGAATTTAAGGAAAGATCAATTCCTAATGAAGATTATTCAACTATTTCCAAAACATGGCTTAAAGCATTTGTTGAATTACACAATTTGGACTATAATAAAATAGAATTGTCTGAACTTGGAAAACCAGATGGATATGTTGAAAGACAGGTTAGAAATTGGGGGAAACAATATTTAAAGGCTGCTACTGAAGAGATAAAAAAAGCAGAACTAATAATTAACTGGCTAGACAAAAATAAGCCAACAAAATACAAGCATAGTTTAATTCACAACGACTACAAATACGATAATGTAGTTTTTAGTTCCAATTCCTGGTCTAAAATAAACTCAATATTAGATTGGGAAATGTGCACTATTGGAGATCCTTTAATGGATTTAGGAACATCAATTGCTTATTGGGCAGAATCTTCTGACCCTCCTCAATTGAAATCAACCTTTAATTATCCTACTTCAATAGAAGGTAACCCATCTAGACTTGGAGTTGTTGAGATGTATGAAAAAGAAACTGGAGTGCCAGTAAATAATCTAGTTTTTTACTATGTTTTTGGATTGTTTAAAATTGCTGTTATTGTTCAACAAATATTTTATAGATACAATAAAGGATTAACTACGAATGAAAAATTCAAAGATTTAAATAAAATAACTAAAATACTTTGTGAAACAGGATGGCAATCCATTCAAAAAAATAGAATCGAAAATATTTTTTGATGAGTAAAATTTATTTATTTAGACACGCACAAGCCTCAATAGGAAAAACCAATTACGATGTATTATCAACAAAAGGTGAAAAACAAGCTGGAGAATTAGGAAAATATTTATGTAAAGAAAAATTAATTTTTGATAGGGTTTATGTTGGAAACTTAAAAAGACAAAAACATACTCAAGAAATTGTAGCTAAAGAATATAAAAACTCTGGATTGTTCATGCCTAAAGCTATTACGTTAGAAGGTCTCAATGAACATCAAGCCACCGATGCAATGAAAATTGAAATGCCTAAGATGTTTAATGATAAATACCTAAAATCATTAAAAGAAAAACTTATTAAAAATCCAGAAAAAAAACATTCATTTATGATGTTAGGATTTAAATATTTTTTACATAAATGGGTAAATAATGAAATAATTGTTGAAGGAATAATTCCATGGAAGGAGTTTAGACAAAATTCAATTAATGCATTAAATCAAATTAAAAGTGAAACAAAAAAAGGTGAACAAATTGCTGTTTTTTCATCTGGCGGAACAATAAGTTCAATGATTGGAAAAGTTTTAGGAATAGAGAATGAAATAGTTGTTGCTGATTTAAATTTTTCTGTAAGAAACACCTCTTTTTCTAAACTACTTTATTCAAATAAAGAAACAAATCTTTTAACATTTAATGAATTACCTCATCTAAGAGGTGAAATGATAACATTTGTTTAAATTAAATCATTAGAAAAGATTTAGAAAAATTTTGCAACAGAAAAGAAACCAGTTCAAGAATTTATAATTCTTTATATAATTTTACTTATCAAAAAAATAAACAAAACTTAATTGATTCATGGTAAAAAAAAGCCCCGATAAAATCGAGGCTATGAAATAATTATTCGAATAAGGAGTCATTCCAATATGACCATGAGCTGATAATTTTTCCGTCATCATCAAAATCAAACGAATGATGTAATGGAACATTTATTTTTTTACCATCAGACTTTCGAATAAACTTCATCATCCACCATGACAATACATTCTTGCTGTCTCTGTAATCATACTCAATATAGTCAGGATATCCAATTTCATCAACTGCATATAACTTAAACCTTTTCAATAACTCCGCGTTTCCTTCAATTGCCTGCTCTAATGTTAGAGAAGTTCCCCAATCTAAATTAATATTTCTAATTACTGCATCTTTATGCCAAAATGAATAAGCTCTGTCAAAGTCATTATTTAAAAAAGAATACATGAACTTTCTCACAGTATTTATATTCTTATGACTATTGTAAACCTTCCCATTTTCTCTGTCTGTTCTAGCTTCTCTTATCATTCCAAAATTTTGCTTGTTACTATATTCAATAATACCAGTGATTTTAGTTGAATCATCATTTAATTGATATAATCTCAAAACAGGATGATCTAATTCAACCCCAGTATTCTTGTTTACTGCATAAACATTAACCCAAGATTGAACCCAATTACCATCTTTTTTATATTCAAGAGCATCAGGATAAGCTCCATCTGAATCCTTAAAAGAAACATAATCAAAACTATTTTTAAACCATCTTATATTATTTAAAATTGTTTCTTTACCACCCCATCTTGTATCGTGAGTATTTCCATCGTACCAATTAACATCATCGTGTAACATAGAAGATGCTAACTCAATATCCCCATCAGTCATTGCCCGATTATAAGACGATATTAAGTCAATACCAGGATGTTTATCGTATAATACGCCATTTTTGTTTTTCTGAGCACTAACAGAAAATGTAATAAGTGCTATTAAAATAAAAGTAATTTTTTTCATAATAAATTATTTGGTTAAAACACTAAATATAATAAAAAAACATTCTTTAAAGAATGTCAATTAAAATTTTTTAACTACAATAAAAGTTGCAGTTGCCCCGGTTGAAAGATTCCACTGATTTGATGAAATCAATTTATTAGAATCATCGAAAACTCTAAGTTCAGCTGTATTTGGGCCAGAACTTCCTTGATTCAGTGCAGTAAAATCAATTTTATTAAAACCTTTTGTAAGAGGAAGCTTAAATCCAGAAAAACTAGAGTTTAAATATAAATTATCTATAACTATAGAGTCATTAACTAATATTCTAACCCTATCTCCATCAACGTATTCAAAATCTCTACACAATATATTTACATACGATGATCCGGTAGATACATCGCCAAGATATTCACCTTTATTGTAATTATTTGGAGATTTTTCTTTTTCACGATTTAATTTCTTTAAATAAACATCACCTGGATTTAAAAAAGTTTCCTTTTTGTTTAAGCTAATTTTGGAAGCTTTAGATTCTTCATTCTTTTTTAGGGAAAAATAATTAGGATTTGTAGGGGTAATATTTAATTTTTTTATCGTTGCGGAGCTTGGTGGAAGAAACTCGACTTTTCTTTTCGAATTTTCAATTTGAGAAAAGCCAAATCCAAAACAAAATAAAAATAATGTTATTAGTGATTTATCGAATTTTAAAAAAGAATTTGAAATAAGTTTCATAATTATGATATCACAAATATGATGCCTTTTTAATTATATTATTTAAAATATTTTTTATGTTTAAAATAGGATGAAAAACCCAAAATAAAGACAAATAAAACTGAATAGTACACAAAATTTGGAGTAATAACTTTATCTCCACTAGCATATGAATGAAGCCCTGAAAGATAAAAATTCACTCCAAAATAAGTCATTACAATACTTGAAAATGCAATAATTGACATCAAATTAAAAGCCCATCTCCCCCTCAAACCTGGTATTAATCTCATGTGCAATACAAAAGCATAAACCATTATACTTATTAATGCCCATGTTTCTTTTGGATCCCAGCCCCAATATCTCCCCCAACTCTCATTAGCCCATTGTCCACCTAAAAAATTTCCTATTGTAAACATGATAAGACCAACAGTTAAAGCAAGTTCATTAATTATTGTTAGCTCTTTAATATTTAACTCAATTTTTTTCTTGTTTTTATCGTTAGTAATAAGAATTAAAAACAATGAAACTATACCAAGAATCATACCTAGAGTAAAAGGACCATAACTACCCACTATTACAGAAACATGAATCATTAACCAATAGCTATCTAGAACAGGTACTAAATTAGCAATTTCAGGATCCATCCAATTCCAATGAGCAATCATTAATATCATTGATGCAACAAAGGAAGTTGAAGCTAGGGTCAAATCAGATTTTCTACCAAAAGCCAGTCCTATTCCAACAGTTGCCCAAGCCACATAAATCATGGACTCGTAAGCATCACTCCAGGGAGCATGTCCGGAAATATACCAACGTGCAATTAAACCTAAAGTGTGTAAAATAAATAAGAAAACAATCGAAAACTTTGAAAAACTAATAAGATATTTTAAAAACTTTTTATTATTAAATATTTGAACAATTAAAAAAACAAACATTAATGTTCCAACATACATGTACCAACTAAATAAATTTCTAAAAATATCATATTTATTATACAGAATTTCTGCTTTTATTTTATTTTGAGATGGAAGTACTGAATATCCGTATTTATTTTGAAACCCTCGAATACTTTCTAATATTTTTTTGGAATTTGAATAATCATTAGACTCAATATCTCTTTGTAAAGAACCTATGTAAAGTGGAAGAATATTTTTAACATATAATGAATCAATTCCTTTAAAATCATCAATATTTAATTCCTTAAAAGAAACCCATTTATTATTTACATCATTTGGAATCGGAAATATTTTTAAAATTTGACCATCAATCGCTGAAAAAAAAAGATTGACTTTTCTATCAGTTTCAATAAAATCCTTTTCAAATTTATTTGGCAATGATGATTTATATGCGCTTTCAAGCTTAGTTGCAAGTTTATAGTTACCATTCTCATCAAAAAAATCTACAAAAGCAGCAAACTTATCAGTACTACTTCTTCCAATGATTTTTCTTAAACTATCATTTCCTCTTTGTAAATATATTATTGGGACATTATACCATAAAAGCGGATCCTTAGTAATAGAAAGCATTACTTGATCTGCATTTAGATTTTTGTAAGTATCGGATTTGCTCACTTTTCTTAAAAGTTCAGATGAAAAAGTATTTAAAGGTTTCATTCTACCTCCAGAATCTTGAATTACTAAGCTTCCAAACTCTTGAGCATGTAATTTATCAACGGGGTTGCTCACTATAAGAGAATCAACTTGTGTAAAACCAGTTTGTATTTGTTGATGAGTGTGACTATCCTGAGAATAAATTGTTCCAGAAAATAAAACCAAAATTAACGTGAGCTTTTGTTTATTCAGCTTAACTTTTTCAAGCTGTTTTGCCAAATCCTTAAATCTAGTTTTACCAAAAAACATAATACCTAATAATCCAATATAAAGTAAAAAATAGCCAATGTATGTAACTAAAGTTCCATAAAAATCATTATTTACAGAAAGAATTGTTCCTTTCTCATCTGGATCAAAACTAGCTTGAAAAAAACGATATCCAGAATGATTTAAAATGTGATTCATGTAAATATCGTAGTCAAAAGTTTCCTCACCGATTACAGTAACTTTACTCATAAAACTGCTATAACTTTTTTCAGTTCCAGGATATTTTTCAGCAATAAAATCGTTTAATCTTATTTGAAATGGAAGGTTTTTTTCCAATGATCCGTAGGTTAGTAAAAAATCCAATCCTCCAACAGTAATTTTCTTTGGATCATTAACTATTCCTTTAGCTCCTAGTAAACCAATTTCTGTTGATTCATTCTTTGAGCTAATTTTTAAAAATAATCCATCTTGTTGGGTTTCTTCTTCAGATTTTACAATCTCAAATTTTCCATTAATTGGCTGGTCTGGAAATACAAATTGTAAACCAGCTGTGTTGTATAAAGATCTAAGCTGTAGAGTTTGGTCTTGGTTTTCAATAAGATTACCCTGAATTTGATCTGCCATACACATAAAATCGCCTGCAAAAGGGCTGTTTATAATCAAACCATTCTCAGTTTCTGTAATGTTAATAGCTCCTTCAGTTGGTTTGTTTAATGCAAATAAAATGTTGTGTACACTTGTAACTTCTCCGAATTTTAAAAAATGTTCGTGACGATTTCCTTTGCTTGCCTCAACAATTTTTAAATATTTTTCACCATCTTCATCTTCAACTAATCCTTCTTTTGCATTTTCAATAAAATCAACATATTCAATTGAAAAATCTTGTCCTTTTAAATCATAGTTCCAAGACAAACTATTGGTTGTATGTTCTGAAAACAAAAAATCATCTTGTAATTTTCTTCTTATGAGTGTACCATCCACTTCACCATCAATGTAAGCAGTTAAATAAGTCTTTTCAGATAAAAAACTATTGGAAGATGCATTTTCTCTTATAGGCATAACTCCCTCATAGCCAATATATCTAGTTATACCGGCGCCAAGAATAATTAAAATCCAAGATAGATGTAATATTAAAACTGGCCATTTATTAAATTTTAGTAGATTATATCTTTTAATGTTAAAGACAAAATTTATAACAAAAATGATCATGATTAATTCAAACCATGTAGCATTATAAATCAAAATCTTAGCAGTATCAGTTGTGTAATATGTCTCAATAAAAGTACCTATTCCCATGGCTAGGGCGGACACAATAAATAATATACCAGTAAGACGGGTTGAAACTAGGAAAGAAATTAATTTTTTACCCATTTATTAGTAAAATTACAAGATTGATTGTCTCTGTTAATGTTGATGTAAGTATCCTCAATTTTTTCAACCATCCAGCTTTGAATTCTTTTTAATTGTTTTTCTTTAAGGGCTAGTTCTTTGATTTTTATATAATCTTTAGAATAATCAGCAATATGCTCATCATATCTATTGCTAACTTTTATGATTTTATACTTGACAACTCCTCTACTATCTTCATCTTTCAAAGGCATAGAAATTTCATTATCCTTTAATCTTTGTGCTTGACTATATAAAACAGGATCCATTTTTGTCAATTCAAATTTAGTATCTCCTGTTGCTGGATTTATTAAAACACCTCCATTAGCGGCGGTTTCTTTTTCGTCTGACAATGATTTTGCTGCCTCTTCAAAAGATATTTCTCCATCCAAAATTCTTTTTCTTATTAAATCCAAAGTTCTTTTTGCCTCTACTATAGCTTCATTAGTTAATTCAGGAATCAATAAAATATGTCTTACATCAACCTCTTGACCTCTAATTTTCTCAACCTTTGCAATATGCCAACCATTATCTGTTTCAAATGGATCAGATACTTCACCTTCTCTTAATCTATAAACTGCATCTCTAAACTCTTTTACCATTTGTGGTCTATTTCTATTAAGAGTATAAAGACCACCAGTAGCTCTAGAACCAGGATCTTGAGAATATAATATTGCCTTTGTTGCAAATGATGACCCATTAACTACAACATCATTTTTAATTGTTTCTAATCTTTTGATAACTTTTTGCTTTTCATTTTCAGAAACTTTAGGTTTAATTACAATTTGAGCTAGTTCTAATTCAGCACCAAAAACAGGTCTTTCATACTTTGGAATTGAATAAAAGAATTGTCTTACTTCTTCAGGTGTTATTTCAATTTCTTCAACAATCTTATTTTGCATTAGCTCTGATAGCTGTCTAACTTTATTTATCTCAAATAATTCTGATCTAAATGTCTGCTCATCATTTTTTTTATAAAACTGCAAAACCTTGTCAATACTACCTAACTGATCTACAAAATATTCGATAGTTCTATCTACATATGAGTAAATTTGATTATTATCAACTTGCAAGCTATCCTGTTCTGCATGATGTGCGTACAATTTATCCTCCATAAGCTTACCAAGTAAACTGCACCTTGTAATATTCTGAGTAGATACTCCTTGTGATTGTAAGTCAATCAATGTTTTATCAACATCAGATTCTAAAATCACATAATCTCCAACAACTGCAGAAACTCCATCAATTTTAATTTTTGAACTTAAGTTAGAATAAGCAGATTCTTGACTATATATAAAATTTATATATAAAAAAAATATAAAAAAACTAGTTATTGTTTTCATAAAATTCAAATTCATTTTTTAGAAGAGCCTCCTCAATTAATTCTTTTTCAAATTTACTAATAAACTCTAACTTTTTCTTATTTATTAAAATTTGACTAATAGTTGTTTTAATAAAGTTGTATGGTGCAATCTCATTTTTAAATTTAGAGTCAGTAATATTAATCAAATATAATTCCAAAGAGTCTTCAAATTTGTAAAATAACTTATTTTTAACAATGTTTTCTTTTAATCTTTGATTAAAATTCGGGAATTTTGAAAAGAAAAGAGATTTATTAATCCAAACAGAATCGTTAAAATAAAATGATGAAAATTGCATGGAAATAGAATCTAAAAAATCTATATCATTATTGTTAAATCTTCTAAACCTTTTAATTATATCTTTATTATTATAATTGTTCTTACTAATTTTTAAATATTTAGCCTTAACAATGTCTTGATTTAATTTAAAATTTGATTTGTTTTTATTATAGTAAAGAATTAAGGAGCTGTCAGTCACAATTGTATCCATCAAAGCTTTGACTATTTTTTCCTGATAACTAAATGCATAAAGATCATTTTTGTAAGATTCAACTAACTTATTTATTTCATTCTGTTCGAACTTACTCAAATTTATTAGAGCCTGATTGTAAAGAAGTTTTTTTTTAGCCCAGTTATTTATAAAATTTTTTACAAACAATAAACTATCATCTTTTGAAAGGTTTTTTGGGAATTTTTCGACTAAATCAGAATTATATAAAAACTCATCATTTAGTCTGGCAATTACTTGATCGGGTTTGTTTTCCAACAAGTCACAACCAAGAAGAAAAAAAATTAGAATAATTAAATATTTTTTCAATTTATCTTGAATAATTTGGAGATTCCTTGGTAATCATAACATTATGAGGATGACTTTCTTGGAGACCAGCTCCAGTAATTTGAACAAACTTTCCATTATCTTTTAATTCTTTGATAGATTTACAACCACAATATCCCATTCCAGATCTAATTCCACCAACAAATTGATGAATACTTTCTACTAAATCACCTTTGTATGGAACTCGGCCAACTACACCCTCAGGAACAAGCTTGTTTGACTCTTCTACTGAGTCTTGAAAATATCTATCCTTACTACCTTTTTGCATTGCCTCAATAGAGCCCATTCCTCGATATGTTTTAAACTTTCTTCCTTCATAAATTATAGTTTCACCAGGAGACTCATTTGTTCCAGCCAGAAGAGAACCTAACATTACACAATCTGCTCCTGCCGCAATAGCTTTTGTTATATCACCTGTGTATTTAATTCCTCCATCAGCAATCACTGAAACGCCAGATCCTTTTACAGCATTAGCAACTTCATATATTGCTGACAATTGTGGAAAACCTACTCCTGCAATAACTCTTGTAGTACAAATTGACCCTGGGCCAATTCCAACCTTAACTCCATCAGCACCAGCTTTTACTAAAAATCTAGCTGCATCAGCTGAAGCAATATTACCAACAATAACATCAATAGATGAAAATCGTTTTTTCACGATTTTAAGAATATCAACAACTCCTTTAGAATGTCCGTGAGCAGTATCAATAACAATAGCATCAACCCCAGCATCATATAAAGCTTTACATCTTTCCAAAGAGTCATCAGAAACTCCTATTGCAGCTGCAACTTTTAACCTTCCATAAGCATCTTTGTTTGACTTTGGCTTTAAGGATAATTTTTGAATATCTCTAAAAGTAATTAATCCTGAAAGTTCATATTTATCATTAACGACTGGAAGTTTTTCAATTTTATGTTTTTGAAGAATTTGTTCTGCATCTTCCATAGTTACACCAACTTTAGCAGTGACTAAATTTAAAAAAGTCATCACTTCAGAAAGTTTTTTTGAATTATCATTTTCAAATCTCAAATCACGATTGGTAACTATTCCAATTAAAATATTTTTATTGTCGACAACTGGAATTCCACCAATACTGTATTCTTTCATGCAGTTTTTTGCCTCAGCAACTGATGAATCTTTTCTCAATGTAATCGGATCTAAGATCATTCCCGATTCAGATCTTTTAACTTTTCTTACCTTATCAGCTTGCTGCTTTATTGTCATACTCTTGTGAAGAACACCTAAACCTCCTTCTTGAGCCATAGCAATAGCCATTTTACTTTCAGTAACTGTATCCATGGCTGCCGATACAATAGGTATATTTAAATTAATGTTTCTAGAAAAAATCGAATTAATTAATACATCATTAGGAAGACAATCAGAATAAGCTGGCACTAAAAGCACATCATCATATGTAAGACCAATTCCAGTAAATTTATTTTTTGGGAGATTCATAGCAATTAACTTAATAATTAATTGCATGCAAATGTACTAAATTTATAGAACTACCCAGAACTATATACGTAAATAAGATAATTAGTCAACTGTATTTATTAAATAATTTTAAAGCATCATTGTAACATGATTCAAATTGTAAAGAATTTATAGACATATTTTCTTTTAATGAATTAAAAAATGATATTATTTTTTCAGTAGGTAAATTTCCAGTTAATTCATCTTTAGCCATAGGGCATCCACCAAAACCCATTATAGCACCATCAAATCTACGACAACCAGTATTATATGCCTCATTTAACTTTTCATACCACTCATTAGGTCTAGTATGAAAGTGTGCTCCAAATTCTATTTTTTTATATCGAGGAATTAAAAAAGAATAAATTTTATTAATGTCTATTTTTTTAGCAGTTCCAATTGTATCTGAAATAGAAATTATTTCAACACCTATTGAATTTAAATTCTGAACCCATAGTTCAACAATTTCTAAATTCCATGGTTCTCCGTAAGGATTACCAAATCCCATAGAAATATAAACAACTAGTTTTTTATTATATGATTCAACTAATGATTTAATTTTTTTTAAATCATCAAAGGACTCAATTATTGTCTTATTAGCATTTCTCATCTGAAATATTTCAGATATAGAAAATGGATAACCTATGTATGAAATGGCTTTATATTTACAGGCATCAACAGCTCCTCTATAATTAGCAACAATGGAGAGTAATTTTGAATTGGTTTTTGTAGTATCAAGATTATTTATAATGTAATCAGTATCCTTCATTTGTGGAATCACACTACTTGATACAAAACTTCCAAAATCAACAACATCAAAACCAACAGACAAAACTGATTGTAAATAATCAAGCTTTTCATTGCTAGGAATCCACTTTTTAATTCCTTGCATAGCATCTCTTGGACATTCAACAATTTTAATTTTGGACATTCTATAAATTTACCTTTTTATTATTTAATCATCCAATATATTAGGAGGATGTAAATAAAAATTTCAATAATATAAAATTTTGTTTTTGTTGATTTAAAAAAATTAAGTTTTGATCCATAAAAAGAAACAAGTAAAAAAACTATTATGGCCTGAAACCAAAAAATAAGCCCTAAAATAAAAAACTGAGATTGATCACTTAACTGATCATGAAAAAGAAAACCAGGAAATAAAGCAATGAAAAACAAACTAACCTTCGGGTTTATTAAATTCATAACTAAACCCTTAAAAAACTGACCCTTATTAGTATTTTTCTCCTCGATATTTAAGTAGTTATTTCTATTTATAAAAACTTTAATTATTAAATACAAAAAATATAGTACACTTAAAATTTTTAAAAAAATTAAATATTCTTTATTTTCTAGTATAATTAAAGAAAGTCCTAATGAAACAAAAAAAGTATGGATTAATAACCCCGTTGTTAAACCTAATGATACCATAATCGCAGATTTCTTTCCATTAATTACACTTTGAGAAATAACATAAATTATGTCAGGTCCTGGTGAAATAGTTAAAACTAATGAAGAAATAGTAAATGCATATAATGTTTCAAAATCCATCAAACAAATTAATATTTTATTAAAGTAATTTAAGGTTTATAAATTATTTTTGCACAAAAAATACGATGATGTATATTAAAGAATTAGAAAAAAGCCTTGAAAGCACAAAAAATAAATTAATTAATCACAATTTATACTCAAATTTAAACTCAAAAACAAAACTTATAAAGTTCATGGAAACTCATGTTTATGCAGTTTGGGACTTTATGTCTTTAATTAAAGCTTTACAAAGAAATTTAACTTGTATAGAAATACCTTGGACCCCAAATAAAAACAATTTAGCTGGAAGATTAGTAAACGAAATTGTTTTGGCTGAGGAAAGCGATATTAATCTTGATGGGAATGTAAAAAGTCATTTCGAGCTTTATAAAGAATCTATGAAAGAAATTGGTGCTAGTACACTTGCAATTGATTTATTTACAGAAAAAGTTAAAAAGTACAGGTCATATGAAAATGCAATAAATGAAGTCAAAATTGATAAAATTGTAAAAGAATTTATGAATTTTACATTTGAGATTATTAATTTTAATAAAAATCACGTAATCGCAAGTGTTTTTACTTTTGGAAGAGAAGATCTTATTCCTGAAATGTTTATAGAAATAGTAAAAAAACTTTCTTCAAATAATGAAATTAATGCTAAAAATTTAATCTACTATTTAGAAAGACATATTGAGGTTGACGCTGATGAACATGGGCCTATGGCATTAAAAATGATTGAAGAACTTTGTAAAGATGATCAAAAAAAATGGGAAGAGGCTAAAACATATTCCCTTAAAGCTTTAGAAATGAGAATAAAGCTTTGGGATCACATAAACGAAATGATTTCTTAAAGTCTATTTATTAATTGTCACCCCTTATCATAAACAAATATTATTATAAGTTAGGTTTAATATTGTTCTGAAATCAGTATATGTAACAAAAATTTAAATAAACTAAATAATAAGATAAATTGATTTTTAAATATCATAACTATTCTAAATTAATTATTAAAATCCAATTAATAAGTTATTTTGATTAACTTGCCGGCACTAAATAATAAATTATGATTAAAAAAATTTTTTCATTAGTTGTTATTTCAATCTTAACAATTAATTTTTCATACTCTTTTCAAACCTCAAAAGCTAAAAAATTTGCTAAATCAATTACTGAAATAGAGTTAAAGGAACACTTATATATTTATGCTTCAGATGAATTTGAAGGGAGAGATACTGGTGAACCAGGACAAAAAAAAGCAGTTGAATATCTTAGAAACTATTACAAATCTATTGGAGTAGAACCGGGTGATTTAGAGGGTGATTATTTTCAAGAAATGACCCTAACTATGAGAGGTAGACGAGGTCAAAAGCCAAAAATTGTTGAAACTGAAAATGTTATAGCCATTATTAAAGGATCTGAAAAACCAGATGAATATGTTGTTATAACTGCTCATCTTGATCATGTTGGAGTTGATGACACTGGAATTTATAATGGAGCAGATGATGATGGATCAGGAACTGTCGCATTATTAGAAATTGCTGAAGCTTTTAAAAAAGCTGCTGATAAAGGAAAGGGACCAAAAAGATCAATTGTTTTTCTACATGTAACTGGAGAAGAAAAAGGATTGTTAGGTTCTGCATATTATACAGACAACCCAATATACCCACTTGAAAACACTATTGTAAATTTGAATGTGGATATGATTGGAAGGATTGATCCATCAAGAAGAGAAAAAAATAGAGATTATATTTATTTGATTGGATCGGATCATGATAGTGTTGATTTACACAAACTATCGGAGCAAACTAATGCTGAATCAGTAAACATGACTTTGGATTATAGATTCAATGATAAAAATGATCCTAATAGATTTTATTACAGAAGTGATCATTATAATTTCGCAAAGAACGGAATTCCAATAATTTTTTATTTTACTGGAACACACGCAGATTATCATAAAACAACTGATACACCTGACAAGATCGAATATGATCTTCTTGAGATGAGATCAAGACTTATTTTTTATACTGCTTGGAATATAGCTAACAGAGATAAAAGACTTGTAGTTGATCCAAAACCTGAAAAAGTTGCATTTGAAATATCAAGAGACGATCTTAAAAAATTTCATGGCGTGTACGAATCTGAACTAATGCCACTTAAATTTGAGGTCTACACAAAGTCTGCAAAATTAGCAATGAATCCTGTTGGAATGGATGAAGAGTTAGTACTTGAAGCTATTTCTGCCAATACATTTAAACAAGAAATTGCTGGTATTGAAGTGACATTTGAAGAAGATACTATGAAATTAAAAATGCAAGGTAGAGAAATTGTGTTTAAAATTGTTCCAGATGATGATACAGAATAAAATTAAAAAAATTCAAAACTCCCCTTGTGGGAGTTTTTTTTTATGAAAAAATATGATTTAAGATTCCTGCAAGTGTTGACCCTGCTTTGAATAATTTATTTTTTATAAATGGAATTTTTTCATTTATATAAAACTCATCAACATTGGAAATATTCTCAATTTCGGTATATAGTTTTTTAACATCTTGATGATTTTCAAAAACCCAATCTTCTGGATTTAAAGAAAAACTTACATTGTTCATCAACATTAGTTCATCTGACAATTGCATGTAATCCATTTTTAAATATTCAATCATATGAATATCCCAAACTCTATGAAAATTTGTTTGTTTTCCTAAAAAAGTAAGCTTTATATCATTCCCCCCTCTATCTTCGAATTTACCTGTGTGTAAAGGTTGATGAATATCTCCAACGAAATGAATTAAAAATTTCAAATAAAAAGACTTTTCTTTTTTTGTAGAACCGGGATCTTTTAGAGTTTTTATACAGTGTTTTAAAGCAAAGATTATGTCACCCTGAGAATTTTTTTTTGAATTGTCATATTCACTATCAAGTGGCATATTAACATAATGCCAAGGACTGTATTTTTTATAGTTAGGGTCTGATTTTATTTCATCAGCCCAAGTACTTGCTGATGACATTGACTCACCATTCAATAAATTATTTACAATATTTTTAACCTCAGGATTTAGTTTACGTTCTGCAATTTCCCCTACTACCTTATGCCCTATATTTCCCCAAACTAAATTTGAATTAAGTTCATTAAAAGATGTAAATACTAATAAGTATAGTAAAATTATATATTTATTCATGTTTGAAATTTTTTCTTTGTATATAAAATGTATAACCAAATTTTAAAAAAACTAAAATCAAAAAAACAAAGGCTATTTTGTGAAAAATTTTTGGTTCGGCTCCTTCAAAATCTCCTTTAATTCTTGCAACATAGGTCATAAGCATTACAATACCAACATAATAGAAGTATACAAGATGATATATATGTTTTTTTATTTTTTCAATAATAAATGGGTAAATTATGATCATTATATAAGCCAAAGCTCCACCTGTAATCTTAACAGGAATAATAGTTAAGTTGTTTAAATAAACAGATAATGCTAAAAAACCAAAATGAATAACGTGCAAAAATCCGAATACAAAAACTAAATCTTTAACTCTTTTTAAATTACCAATATTCAAAAAGGCCATATAAAATTTATAAAAACAATAAATGTATATTATTAAAGATAATCTTCCTGAATAGCGAGCTGAGTATCTGAATACATCCCCTAATTCTTGTTTTGAAAAATAAAAAATTGAAAAAATTATAGTTTCAGATAGAATTCCAATAAATAGTAGTTGTTTGTAAGAAAATTTATTAATCATACCTTAAAAAAATTAACTATTCTAATTTTAAAATTTTAACCCAAAAATTTACAATACAATCTCCATTTGAAATACTAAAAATCTCACATAAATCTTTATAATGATCTAATTTTTACACCAATTTCTAGTCATAATTTATTTTTTGACATTCTACATTTTTTGCTACAATAAATTATATTGCTCCAGTTTTTTTCCCATTTTTTTCTCCAACTAAATGGAAAATTGCATATCGGACATATTTTTTGTGGAAGATTAGATTTCTTCATTAATTAATGAAATTTAATTAGGCCAAAACTATAACTATGATAATTACTTAAAATTTAATATCATTATTGAACGCTAATTCTTTTAGACTTAGCTAAAGCTTGCATATCTTTAACAGTATCAGTTTCATCCATAATCTCACGCCCAAGTAAAGTCTCAATAATGTCCTCTAATGTTACTATTCCCCTAACTGTTCCATATTCATCAGTTACCATTGAAATGTGCTCTCTTTCTTTAATTAACTTATCAAACACTTTAGGAATAGGAGATTCATAATTTGAAAAAATAGCTTTTCTTTTAATTGAAATTAAAAGCGAATGCCCATTTTTTTTTACAATTTGCTCTAAAATGTTATCTTTTAATACGTAACCTGTTATATTATCCATTTTTTTAGAATATACTGGTATTCTAGAGAAGGATAATTTAGTATTTTCATTATAAAAATTTTGAATGGTTTCAGATTCTGAAGCAATTTTCATAACAGAAAAAGGCGTCATGATATTTCTAATCTTAACATCATTAAATTTTACCATATTTTTTATAATATCAGATTCACTTCCCTCAATAACTCCTTCTTCAACTGCAATCTCAGCCATTGTTGAAAAATCTTCTCTAGTAAACACATTTATTTTTTTTGATTTATTGATAAGTTTTGTAAAAAACTGTAACAAAAATAAAATTCCAGAATATCTGAAAAATGGAATTATTGAATTTAAAAATATTGAAGTAAAGCTTACTAGCTTATGCCAATAAGTAGCACCTAAAGTTTTTGGAATAATTTCTGAAACTAATAAAATCAAAACTGTCATTATACTAGAAACTATTCCGACTACTATATCTTCATTTAGTAATATTCCTAAGATTTGGTAAGAATCGTTATTAATTGAAGAATAAACTTCTTTAGCTTGAACTCCAACTAAAATTGCTCCGACTGTATGAGCTATAGTATTCAGAGTTAAAATAATTATCAGAGGCTCATCAATATTTTTTCTAAGTATTTGAAGATTTTCAGCATATTTTTTACCCTCATTGATCTTAATTTTCAAAAAAGTAGGATTAACACTTAACAGAACAGCTTCTAAGATAGAGCATAAAAAAGATAAAATTATAGTAAGTGTAGCGTATAGAATTAGTAAATTCAAAGTCTATTTAATATTTAATATAAAGATAAAAACAAATATTAGATTTAATGAGGTTTATTATTTTTGAAATACAAAAAAATAAAGTTTAAATGATAACTACTAAGAAGATAGAGTTTAATTACGATAATGAAATCTATTTTAAATTTGAGGATATAAAACTCAAAAATAAAGAAAACCTATTAATTCTTGGAAATTCAGGAATGGGTAAGACTACGCTTTTACACATATTATCAGGATTATTAAAAGCAAAATCAGGGTCAATAAAATTATACGGTGAGGAACTAACAGAACTTTCATCATATCAACTTGATAGATTTAGAAGAAATAATATTGGAATTGTTTTTCAAAAACCTCATTTTGTAAATTCATTAACTGTTAAAGAAAATTTAGAACTAGCACAGTTTATTGCTAATAAAAAAGACAATAAAAGAATTGATACTATTTTAAAAAACTTAAATATTTTTGATAAAATAAATAAAAAAACAAATCAATTAAGTCAGGGTGAAAAACAACGGGTTTCCATTGCAATTGCAATTGTAAATTCTCCAAAACTCATTTTAGCTGATGAACCAACTTCAAGTTTAGATGATGATAATTGTTTTAAAGTTATAAACCTTTTAAAAAAACAAGCATCAAATTTTGGGGCACAGTTAATTGTAATTACTCATGATAGTAGACTGAAAAAACATTTTAAAAAAACGCTTGAATTGTGAATATATTTAAACTAAGCATAAAAAATATTTTCAATAAAGCTCTAAGTTCCATAATAACTATTGCTCTTCTAGCTCTCGGAATTGGAATAATATCATTGCTTCTTCAATTAAATTCTCTGATTAAAGATCAAATGGAAAATAATTTAAGAGGAATTGACATGGTTGTTGGTGCAAAGGGAAGTCCTCTTCAATTAATACTTTCATCAATCTATCATATTGACTCACCAACTGGAAATATTTCTCTTGAAGATGCTGAAAAAATTAACAATAATAAAATGGTTGGATCAAGTATAAAACTTCTTTATGGAGATAATCATAAAGGATATAGAATAGTAGGAACCGAAAAAAAATTAATTGATTTATATAATGGTGAATTGTTGCAAGGAAAAAAATGGGAAAAGCCTTATGAAGTTTTGGTTGGATTCAAAGTTTATAAAAAATTACAAATCAAATTAGGAGATAGTTTAATTAGTTCTCATGGATTAAGAAAAACAGGTCAAGCCCATTCTGATAAAACATTTAAGGTTACAGGAATATTAAAATCGTCAAATTCTGTTATAGATCAACTTATTCTTACCTCACCCGAAAGTGTATGGAATATTCATGATTCTCATGACCATGAAGAAGAAAATGAACACAAAAATAGAGAAATAACCGCAATGTTAATTAAATTTAAAAGCCCGATGAACATTATTCAATTTCCTAGACAGATAAATGAAAACACTAATCTTCAAGCTGCTGTTCCTTCATATGAAATTTCAAGACTATTTAAACTTTTTGGGTTTGGAATTGAAACTTTAAGTTACTTAGCTTACTTAATAATAATTGTTTCTGGATTTAGTCTGTTTATCAATTTGTTTAATTCTATGAATGATAGAAAATATGAAATGGCTCTAATAAGAACCCTAGGAGCTTCTAGACTACAATTATCCGCTATGATAATTTTCGAAAGCTTAATTCTTACAATTAGCGGTTTTGTTTTAGGTATAATGTTTAGCAGATTTGGACTAATATTTGTATCTTCATTAATAGATGAAAGTATTAATTACAACTTAAGTTCAATAATAATTTTAAATGAAGAATATTGGTTCTTAGTTTTATCTATTTTAATTGGTTTAATTTCAGCTTTCATTCCAGTCATTCAAGTATACAAATTGAATATCTCAAAAATTCTTGCTGATGAATAAGTTAATTTTCATATTGATTTTTTTTGCTTCAAACTCAATATTTTCTCAAATTGAAATTGATTGGCTTAAACTAAGAGATGTTTATTATGAATCTGAATATAGAGAAGATCTTTTTGGATATTATCAAGTAGCACATTTTGGAGAAACCGTTGAATCCTTAGACAATAAAGAAGTTAGAATTACTGGCTATATGTTAACTCTTGCACCAGATGAAGGTATATTTGTTTTGTCAGAAAATCCCTATGCTGATTGTTTCTTTTGTGGATTTGGTGGACCTGAGTCAGCGATAGAGCTTAGATTAAATCCTGGTTATGATGATTTTTTAATGGATGAACTTGTTACAGTAACTGGAACACTAAGGTTAAAAAGAGATGATGTTAGTAGTGGAGTTTATATTATCGATAATGCTTCTGCTTTTAAAAAATAAATTATGTATCAGTTATGTGTAGATCAATTGCTAATAAAATTATATTATTTACTTTTTTTCCTTTAACTATACTATCTCAAAATAGTTTTAATATAAATCATCTCTATCCAAATAAAGATTTAGTAATTGAATCACAGGACGAATGGGGAAAGAAAAACTATAAAAAGGTTATTGAAGAATTTAAAGAAAAGCCCCTGAATTTTAATGATATAGTATTTTTAGGAAATAGTATTACAGCTGAAGGTGAAAACTGGAGTGAAAGACTGAATATTCCTAATATTAAAAATAGAGGAATTGGTGGAGATACAACTGATGGAGTACTAGCCAGATTAGATGAAATAATATATTTTAAACCAAAAGCTGTGTTTCTACTTATAGGTATTAATGATCTTTGGAACAAGCCTCAAACAGAATCTTCAATTAAGAAAATTGGTAACAACGTACATAAAATTGCTAACAATATCTATGAAAAATCTCCAGAATCAAATATTTATGTTCAAACTGTTATTCCAGTTAAAAAAGAGATTTATAAAGATCAAATAATTAGTTTAAATAAGATTATTAAAAATAATGCAACCAAATCTAAAGTATATACTGTTATAGATTTATACTCACTTTTTGTTAATGATTCTGGTTTAATTATTAATGAACTAACTTATGACGGAGTTCATTTAAATGAAAAAGGATACGATCGTTGGGTGAAATTTATAAAACCTATTGTTAGTCAATTATAGATTCATTGAGTTTTATCCTAAAAAAAACCCTCAATTTCATGAGGGTTAATTTAAAATAATTACTGAAGTTTTGCTTGATTCCAAGATTCCCAATGTCTGGTAATTTTACCATCTTCATTAAAATTATGATTAAACATTACTGGAAAAACTATATCTTTTCCATCACTTTTTCTTTTAACTGAAACTCTCCACCATGACTGAACAAAATCTGCACCTGATTCAATTTCAAAAAACTTTATCCACATATTATCCATACTTTTAATTTCAAAATTACTTTTAAAATTTTTAAATCCATTTCTTAATCCTTCTAAATCAAGAGGATCAGCTCCCCAGTCATTAAAAAGTCCATTAACATTTACATTTTCAGAAAAATCAACAAATAAATTTTCGTCATCATTGTATTGAAGTGCCTTGACAAATCGTCTAACTGTATTTATATTTGGATGATGTGAATAAACTTCTCCATCCTCTAATTCTCTTTGACTTTTTTGTGTTTCAGTGTATGGCGTTTGATTCAAATAATATCTGGCAAACACTACTTGATTATTTTTGTTCACAACATATTGAGTATGTCTAGGCTGTGAATAATCTATTCCTGTTGTTCCTCCAACAGCGGTAAAATACTCCCAACTATAAACCCATGTGACACCTGAAAAATTTTCATCTTTATACTCTACTGCATCAGGATATGAATTTGAGGTTTTTCTTACATTATAATACTTTGAAATAGTATGGGCATTATTGACTTGTTGAATAAATTCAGCTTTTGTTTGTGGCTCTGCATCCTTATTCATCTGCTCTCCTGAAACACCTTTAAAGTCATCGGAAATAATTTTAGATAAAGCTTCAGAATCATTTGCATTCATTGCAGAATATAAATTTTCGATAACATTAATAGCTGGATGGTTATTATAAATGTTACCATTTTTCTTTTTTTGTGCATTTAATGAAATAGTAATAAAAAATGCAATTAGTAAAATTTTATTTTTCATGTTATTAAATATTGGTTAGTAAACCATAAATATAAAACATTCATAATAAAATGTTTTACAATTAGTAATAATTTAAAAAAAATTAAGTAAAAGCTTTTATTATTTCCATTGGAATTCTAGAGGGTTTATTATTTTTTAAACTTATTAAACACCAAGTACTTTTAGAAACTACAAGTAATTTATTAGTATAATAATTATAAAATTCTACTACTCTAATCGACCTAAACCCTTCATTTTTCTCAATAAAAGTTTTTATTTGAATTTTGTCATTCAAAAAAGAGGGGTTTAAATACTTAATATTATGCTCCAATAAAACCCAATAATAATTGTCTAAAATTTCATTAGAAACAAGAGTTTCCCAATGATTTCTTGCGATATTTATTATCCAATTTATATAAACAATATTATTTACATGATTTAATTTATCCAAATCATTTTTAGAAACAACAATACTCTTTTCAAAAATTTTCAATCTATTTAATTAACTAGTTTTTTGTATTTTTATTTTAAAAACTTTAAAATATGAAAAAATTATTACCGATTTTATTTATTTTACTTTTATATTCTTGTCAACAAACTACTAAAAATTCTGAAACAATTGAGGCATCAGAAATTCTTTCTCCAACTGCTGCTGCAATTAAATATTATAAAGAAACTTTTCAATGGCAAAATGGTTTTGAGTCATGGTCGAAAGTTCCTACAACAGAAGATTATCATATGTTAGCTCCCAATTTAGGACTTGAAGCTAAAGGCGCTGATCAAATCAAAGAAATTATTTTTGGCTTTGTTAATGAAACTGAACTTCAGCAAGAATTAGTTGATATTGTGGAACATGGAAATTATATTACATGTTTTTTAAAAATAACAACTAAAACTGGTGAAAGTATGAATGTTGTTGAAGTTTTTTTGGTTAATGAAGAAGGAAAAGTAAAAAATATTTGGGCACTTTAAAAGAACTTTGAAAATATTTAACAATTACTTTAGCTCATTTTTTTTAATTAAATAAATTATTACAACGGCATGCTTATTGGTAATATTTAATTAAATTTGCTAAAGTTATTTATGAAATACGACAAGGAGCTTAAGATAATTGAAGATATCATTGGTGATGATCACATGTCTTCAAGTGAAGAAACTCCCATAAGGGATGACGCTTTCAAACTTTCTGATGCTGAAAAAATTGATATAATTGAAAAAAGAGTCGCTGACATTCTTTATACTCTTGGGATGGATATGACTGATGATAGTCTAATTGGAACTCCTAAAAGAGTAGCTAAGATGTTTGTTAATGAAATCTTTAAAGGTTTGAATCCTAAAAATAAACCTAAAGCATCTACATTTGACAACAAATATAAATATGGTGAAATCTTAGTTGAAAAAAATATTACTTTATACTCAACTTGTGAACATCACCTTCTTCCAATTGTTGGTAAAGCACATGTAGCATATGTTTCTTCTGGAAATGTAGTTGG
Organism: Flavobacteriaceae bacterium; assembly: GCA_016780345.1. GTDB lineage: Bacteria > Bacteroidota > Bacteroidia > Flavobacteriales > Flavobacteriaceae > MAG-121220-bin8. Next base: position 24,060 of record JADHLZ010000023.1, read on the forward strand.
ATTATCAAAAATGAATCGTATTGTTCAATATTACGCCCAGCGTCCACAAGTTCAAGAACGTTTAACTATTCAAATTGTTAGAGAACTTCAAAAAGTACTAAATACTCAAGATGTAGCATGTGTAATAGATGCAAAACATTTGTGTGTAAATCAAAGAGGAATAAAAGATATTGCTAGCAGTACAGTAACTTGTGAATTTGGAGGAATCTTTAAAAATCAAGATAAAAAGCAAGAATTTTTAGATTATATTAAATTACCCACTAAATTCTAATTAATTACTTTATAGACAGTTAAAAAAATTAATTACAAATTTTAAAATAACATTTTTTTGAAATTATACTATGGAAACATTAAATAAAAATTGGTTTGCTTTTACACTTATTGCTGTAATATTTGGATGCATTGGATATTTATTAGGAAGTCAAAACAATTCTCACAGTTGTCCAATGATGAAAAATCATCATAAAATGATGTTTATGGATGGTAAGATGAAAGCAGGTGA
>JADHLZ010000024.1 GCA_016780345.1 Flavobacteriaceae bacterium
ACACCCAATTTTCCCTTATGATAATTTCTTCTTCATAGTGAAATGTTTTTTCAGGTTGAATTTTTTTCAAAAAGCTTCCAGAATCCCATTGTCCATTTTCATTTTCGTCAAAAATAATTCTAACATAGTAATTACCAGGTTTTAAATTTTCAAAAACTGATGAGTCATCGTAAGAGTTTAAATTAATTTCCCTAATTATTTCTTCTTTATTATTTATAAGGTGAACAATTATTGGAAATTTTTTTACATTTTGTATACCCAATTTTAAGATTCCATAATCAGCTCTGCTTTTAGTCTTAAAGGAATAGTTTATAGAGTCATTAGTTGAATCAAAAAAATCTTTGATAGCATTCGGGAATAAGTCCAAAATATAATTGTCATTTGGAAGAACTTCAAAATTAAAATCAACATCAAATTTATTTTTATTTATTTGGGCAGTAAAAGGTATAGATATAGAATCCTTATTTAAAATTTGAATTTTATCTTCATCAATTTTAGAAATGGGAATATTAGAATAAATTTTAAACGTATCATTAAGCTCTAAAACAGAATTTGTGGATGGAGACAAAACAAGGGAATCCTTATCAAATTTCTTATATTTAATGGTATACTTTTTCTCATAATTTGAGTTCGAAATTTTAAATCTCAAAGAATCGTATTCATAGTCTTTGAACCAATAATTTAAGGTGTCAGTTTCCTTATTTTTAGTCACGATTGATTCTATATTTAGACTATCAATAAGTTCTATTTTAGTATTTACGTTATCACCTTTAAATCCAAAACCAATTCTATTATTTGATTCTATAAAAGGTTTAAAACTTTTGAAAGGCACTTTTTCTTTAAATAATCTTATTTCCAAACTATCTTCAGTTGGAATGTTTAATGTTTTTTCAGAAAATCCTATTTTTTCAAATTCTGGATCAAATTTATAGTTGTTGTTTTCGTCTTTTAGAGCTATAAATAAATATTCACCCTTTTTAAGATTTGTCATTTTAAAATTAGTTGAATCAAGGGTGTTTCCAACATAGTTGGGTAAACCATTGTAAACAATTGAATCGTTAAAATTTTTATCAACTGGATATAAGAATGTTGAAATGAAGTTTTCAGATTCTCTTTGAAATGCATTTTTAATATTTCCAAAGACTTCCAAAGAATCAATGTAATCTCCAGTAGAGAACACATAATTAAAAAAAGGTAATATATTTTCTTCGTTATTATCAACAATACTTTCACCAAAATTAAAAACATAAGTTGTGTTTTTATCAAGTTTTTCTTTGATGTCGATTTGAATAAATTTTGATGCTCCAGATTGCGGATTGATTGTATAATAACTTTTATCTATTGGAGGAGAAACTACTAATTGCTTTCTAAAGTCTTTTAATTTAATGTATTCATCAAAAAAAAGTCTTATTCTTTTTTTATCAAAATTAATAGTATTCATTTTAGGTTCAGCATTAATTAAAACTGGAGGATCCTCGTCTTTAGGACCTCCATCAGGAACTCCTCTTTTAGCACAATTAATTAAAGTCAAACAAAAAACAAGAATTAAGAATAAATAAGTTTTTTTCATTGTTTTTATTTAAAGCAAAATAACAATTAATTTCCCCATTTTTATTTTAAATTAATTTATGGAATTATTATAAAATTTACTCTTATTTTAGCTAAATGTCTAATGATGATAAATTTAAGAAAGTAATTTCCCATGCAAAAGAATATGGTTTTATTTTTCAATCTAGTGAGATATATGATGGTCTAAGCGCTGTTTATGATTATGGCCAAAATGGAACTGAACTTAAAAACAATATCAAAGATTATTGGATTAAAGCTATGGTTCAGCTTAATGAAAATATTGTCAATATTGATTCTGCCATTTTAATGCATCCAACAATATGGAAAGCATCTGGTCATGTAGATGCGTTTAATGATCCTTTGATTGATAATAAAGATTCTAAAAAGAGATATAGAGCAGATGTTTTGGTTGAGGAACATGTTGCTAAAATTGAAAATAACATTTTAAAAGAAATTTCAAAAGCTAAAAAAAAATTTAAAGAAAATTTTGATTCAGACCAATTTTTATCAACTAATCCAAGAGTTGTTGGATATAAAAGTGAAATTAATAAAATAATAGAGACTTTTAACAAAGTTCTTGAGAATGACGATTTAGTTGGATTAAAAAAATTGATTGAAGACTTAGAAATAGTTTGTCCAATTTCTGGTTCAAAGAATTGGACCGATGTAAAACAATTTAATTTGATGTTTGGGACCAAACTTGGTGCATCAACTGAAAATGCTACAGACCTATTTCTAAGACCTGAGACTGCTCAGGGAATTTTTGTCAACTTTTTGAATGTTCAGAAAACGGGTAGATTAAAAATTCCGTTCGGAATTGCCCAAATTGGAAAAGCATTTAGAAATGAAATAGTGGCTAGACAGTTTATATTCAGAATGAGAGAATTCGAACAAATGGAAATGCAATATTTTATTAAGCCAGGCACTCAAAAAGAGTGGTATTCAAAATGGAAAGAAACTAGACTGGCTTGGCATTTGTCCTTAGGATTAGGAAAAGAAAATTACAGATTTCATGATCATCAAAAGTTAGCACATTATGCTGATGCTGCATGTGATATTGAATTTGATTTCCCCTTTGGTTTTAAAGAGCTTGAGGGTATTCACTCTAGAACTGATTTTGACCTTTCAAGTCATGAAAAATATTCTTCTAAAAAGATCAAATATTTTGATCCTCTTTCAAACGAAAGCTATACACCATACGTATTAGAAACCTCCATAGGTTTAGACAGAATGTTTTTAGCAGTTTTTTCAAAATCACTAATTGAAGAAGAATTAGCTGACGGTTCAAAAAGAGTCGTATTGAAAATTCCCAAAATTTTGGCTCCAAAAAAAATAGCTATTCTTCCATTACTAAAAAAAGATGGTCTCCCTGAATTGTCTAAAAAAATTATTGAAGAGTTTAAATGGGATTTTAATACAGTCTATGACGAAAAAGATGCAATTGGTAGAAGGTACAGAAGACAAGATGCCTTAGGCACCCCATTCTGTTTAACTGTTGATCATCAATCTCTTAATGACGGCACAGTTACTATTAGAGATAGAGACTCAATGATTCAAGAAAGGATGAAACTAGATGAAGTTAAATTAAAAATCAAAAATGAGTTGGATATTAAAACTTGGTTGAGTTTTTAAAATGAAGATAATTTCATACAATGTTAATGGTATTCGTGCTGCTTTAAAAAAAGGCTTTTTAGATTGGCTTAATAAAATCAATTGTGATATTATTTGTTTGCAAGAGATAAAAGCTAACAAGGATCAGTTTGATTTAGATCAATTCTCAAGTATAGGTTACAGGTATAATTATTGGTTTTCTGCTCAAAAAAAAGGATACAGTGGAGTAGCAATATTATCTAAACACAAACCAATTAATATTGAATATGGTACTGGTATTGATCACATGGACTTTGAAGGTCGAAATTTAAGGATTGATTTTGAAAATCTTTCTGTAATGAGTTTATATTTACCCTCTGGAACAAATATTGAGAGGCTTGATTATAAGCTTAAATATATGAAAGAGTTTAAGGATTATATTTTTGATCTCAAAACAAAGATTTCTAATTTAGTTATATGTGGAGATTATAATATTTGTCATGAAGAAATTGATATTCATGACCCCATCAGAAATGCAAAAGTTTCTGGCTTTTTACCTTGGGAAAGAGAATGGCTTTCAGAATTTATAAATTTAGGTTTCGTAGATTCTTTCAGAGAATTAAATAAAGAGCCCTGTAAATATAGTTGGTGGAGTTATAGAGCAAATTCTAGAGCAAACAATAAAGGATGGAGAATTGACTATAATTTTGTTTCTGAAAATTTAAGGACTAAGATTAAATCCTCATCAATTTTAGATCAAGTTTTTCACTCGGATCATTGTCCAATTATTGTTGAATTAAATATTTAGAAAGAATGAAGTACACTTATTTACCATCTACAAAAATTAAAGTTAGCAAGATTTGTCTTGGTACAATGACATTTGGAAATCAAAATTCTGAATTGGAAGGTTTTGAACAAATGGATTATGCTTTAGAAAATGGAGTTAATTTTTTTGATACTGCTGAGCTTTATCCCGTACCTGCTACTGCAGCATTATATGCTGAGACTGAAAAAATTATAGGAAAATGGATGAATCAAAGAAAAAATCGAGATCAAATAGTCTTGGCTACTAAAATTGCTGGTCCTGGTGATTATACAAAGCATATCAGAACAACGGGTTTCTCAGAAAATTCATTAATTTCTGCTATTGATGGAAGTTTGAAAAGATTACAAACTGATTATATCGATTTATATCAATTACATTGGCCAGAAAGAATTACAAATACGTTTGGCAAAAGAGGATTTAATGCAAGTTTTGATGACCAATGGCAAGAAAACTTTCAAACTGTATTAGAATCTTTAAAAAAATTAATTTTTAGTGGTAAAATTAGAAATATTGGACTTTCAAATGAAAACCCATGGGGTTTTATGAAATATTTAGAATTATCTAAAAATAACTTACCAAAAACAATTACTATTCAGAACCCCTATTCACTATTAAATAGACTTTTTGAAGTTGGTAATGCCGAGATATGTAAACGGGAAAATGTTGGATTGTTAGCTTATTCTCCTTTAGGGTTTGGTGTTTTAAGTGGTAAGTACTTAAATGGTAAAATTCCCTCTGACAGTAGATTAAGTTTGTTCCCTAATTTAAGTAGATTTTCTAGTGAAAATTCAATGAAAGCAACACAGTGTTATTATGAAATTGCAAAAAAACATAATCTTAGTTTAACCCAGATGTCGTTATCGTTCGTAAATTCTAGGGCTTTTGTTACAAGCAATATTATTGGGGCGACAAAATTATCTCAGTTAAAAGAAAATATTGAAAGTATAAATATTGATCTTACTGAGGAAGTTTTTAATGATATAGAAAAAGTTCACAATTTGATTCCTAATCCTGCTCCTTAAAAAGAATTTTCATAACAGTTTCAATTGTTGGGAACTTGACAATTTTAATTTTTTGAGCTCTAATATTTATTTTTGATTGTGATGAAATTACTAAGGTTTTAAATCCGAGTTTCTCTGCCTCGGTTATTCTCTGGTCAATTTTAGGTACTGGTCTTAATTCTCCAGAAAGACCTATTTCAGCAGCAAAACAAATTCCTTTTTTTAATGGAATATTAAAGCTACTAGACAGAACTGCAGCGACAACCGCTAAATCAATTGCAGGATCCTCAATTTTTATACCACCTGTTATATTTAAAAAAACATCCTTAGTTCCTAATCTAAAACCTGCTCTTTTTTCCAAAACAGCCAATAGCATATTTAACCTTTTTCCATTAAACCCAGTGGCACTTCTTTGTGGGGTGCCATATACAGCACTACTAACCAACGCTTGTACTTCTATCATTATCGGTCTAATTCCCTCAATTGTTGATGCTATTGCATTTCCACTTAATGATAATTTATTGTTTGAAATTAATAACTCACTAGGATTGATAACTGCTTTTAAACCATTATTTAACATTTCATAAATCCCTATATCAGCAGTAGATCCAAATCTGTTTTTTTTTACCCTTAAAATTCTATATAAATTATTTCTGTCTCCTTCAAATTGTAGGACAACATCAACTATATGTTCTAAAACTTTTGGACCAGCTATTCCACCATCTTTGGTAATGTGGCCAACTAGTAAGACCGGTAAGTTTGATTTTTTGGAATATTTTAAAAACAAAGATGCAGTCTCCTTTATCTGTGAAACACTTCCTGGACTGCTATCAATCAAATCAGTTTGAAGTGTTTGAATAGAGTCTATAATTAGTAAATCAGGTTTTAAATTATTGATTTGAGTTAAAATTGTTTCGGCATTGGTTTCATTTAAAATATAACAGTTTTTAGAATTATTTTCAATTCTATTGGCTCTTCTACTTATTTGCTGCTGACTTTCTTCACCAGAAACATAAAGTACTTTATGTTTCATCATTAATGATATTTGCAACAATAAAGTAGATTTACCTATACCAGGTTCCCCCCCAATTAAAATCAAAGATCCAGGGACTATTCCCCCACCTAAAACTCTATCAAATTCTTCATCGGATACACTTAGTCTGGGTTCATTATTAAAATCTACATCATTAATCATTTGTATTTTTGAAGAAAGTTGATCCGTAGATAGACCTAATATTGGTGTATTTTCTTTTTTTATAATTTCTTCAACAATTGTATTCCATTCTTTGCATGAGCTACATTGACCTAGCCATTTAGTATGTTGGGCGCCACAACTTTGACAACAAAATGTAGATTTAAATTTAGACATAAGCAATTATTTGTTTAATATAGGTAAAAAAATAAAAGATAATATTCCAAAAAAAACAATCATCAATGTTTGAGCACTCCAAATAACCCAACCTAAAGCTAAAGCATTTTGATAAGGAACATGGTATTGACTAATTACTGCTGCAATAGCTATAGGGAAAGCACCAATACCTCCATTTGTAAGAGACATCGTTATTGCGCCTGCGATAAAAGCTAAGATTACAGCTTCAAACTCAAGATGTATAGTTTCAGAAATACTAAATTTTACTATATAAAACATTAGGAAGTATGATGTCCAAATAAGTAAAGTATGAAAAATAAAAATAGATTTATTCTTAATTTTTGAAATAGATGTTATACCTTTTTTAAGATTTTTTATAAAATTTATAACTCTATTATTAATTTTAAGTTTTGTTATTAAAAAAATTAAAGTGAAAAGAATAGTAAAAACTAAAAAGTAGGTATTAAAAAGTTCAGACAAATTAATATTAGTAGAGATTAAAGATCCATATACAATTATTAAACCTAAAATAAATGCATCTATTATTCTTTCTGTAATTATAGTCCCAAAGCTTTGTTCAATAGGAATTTTTTCATAAAATGAAATTGAAGAAGACCTTAAAATTTCACCTGACCTAGGAAACCCAAGATTTGATAAAAAAGCAATAAAAACACACATTAGTGAATTTCTAAATTTTATGTTGTATCCAATTGGAGAAAGCATATTTCTCCACCTTAGAGCTCTGAAAAAATGACTTAAAAATCCTAAAAAGATTGATGTTAAAACAAAAAAATAATTTGCGTTAATGATGGATGAGAAAATAATGATTCTGTCCTCAGAAGTAGTATTGATGAACGAATAGTAAATTAGAAAAAATCCTAAAAAAGGTGGTAGAAAATTTTTAAACAATTTAAATGCAAATTTTTGCATTAAGATTTTATAAGGTTGTTCTTATTAGGAAATATAAGAGTTGGATTAAAGTTTTTAGCTTCTTCAATACTCATTCTTGCGTAACTGATTATAATAACTTTATCTCCTTTTTGAACTTTTCTAGCAGCTGGACCATTCAAAGTTATTTCACCACTGTCTCTTTTGCCTTTAATAATGTATGTTTCAAGTCTTTCACCGTTATTGATGTTTACTACTTGAACTTTTTCTCCTACTATCATATTTGCAGCTTCAATTAAAGACTCATCAATTGTGATACTTCCAATATAATTAAGCTCACAATCAGTTACTTTTACTCGATGAATTTTAGATTTTAAAACTTCAATTTGCATCCGGCAAATATATATATATTAATTCAACAAAATATTATCAATTAATCTTACATTACCTACAAAAACTGAAACGAATGCTCTATAACTATTTTTTTCATTAAACTTTTCTAATTTTTTTAACGAATTAGAATCCACTATTTCAAAGTACTCCGTTTTAAAATTATTGTTAGAGTTTATTTTATTAATGGACTCAGAAATTAAAGCATTAAATCCTTGACTTTTGAAATTTTTTTTTAAATAGATTAAAGTTTCGTAAATAATCGAAGCTTTTTCTCTTAATTCATTTGACAATAAAGAATTCCTTGAACTCATCGCTAATCCATTCTTTTCTCTAACAGTAGGACAAATAACTAATTGTGTTTTGTGATTTTCAATTTCTATTAATTTTTGAATAACCTGTGTTTGTTGAAAATCCTTTTCACCAAAAAAGGCTTTATCAGGCTTAAATAAAAAAAATAACATGGAGACAATAGTGCCAACTCCGTGATAATGATTTTTTCTGTATTTACCTTCAAGTTCAGAATCAATTCCTTTAAAATCATATTTTCTATATCTTATATTATTTCCGTAAATTTCGTGAGTTTCAGGGGCAAAAACGCTTATTTTTTCTGAAATACTTTTAATAAGTTCTATGTCTTTGTTAAGATTTTTTGGATAGTTTTTAAGATCACTTTTACTATTGAATTGAGTTGGATTTACAAATATTGAAACCCAAACTTTATCACACATTTTAATAGCACTTTCAATTAATGACAAATGCCCGTTATGAAGCGAACCCATGGTTGGAACTAAACCAACAGTATTGTTTAATAAATTATGTTCATTAATATGATTATGAACTTCAGATTTTAGAGAGTAAATATTCATTTAATAAAACTTTAACAATGTATAAATATGATAATTGAGGTCAAATCTAGCATAATTTTCGTAATTTTGCATTTCAATTTAAATGAGTTTTAAGATAGGAAATTATGATAGGTAAAAAAGTACTATACGTTTCATCCGAAGTTATACCTTATTTGCCAAACAATGATATTTCAACTTTAACTTACACTCTTCCTAAAGTAGTTAATAAAAATGGTGGTCAAACTAGAGTTTTTATTCCTAAATATGGAACTATTAATGAAAGAAGACATCAGCTTCATGAAGTTATTAGACTTTCAGGAATGAACCTAATAATTGATGATATTGATATGCCTTTAATTATTAAAGTAGCTTCGATTCCTAAAGAAAGAATGCAAGTCTATTTTATTGATAACGAAGAGTATTTTAAAAACAGACTTTTAGATTCTGATAAAAAGAAAAAGTTATACAATGATAACGATGAAAGAGCGATTTTTTTTGCAAAAGGAGTTGTTGAAACTATAAAAAAGTTAAATTGGTCCCCAGATATAATTCACGTTCATGGCTGGATTGCTTCGCTTATGCCTCTTTACTTAAAAGAGTATTATAATGATGAACCTATATTGTCAAAAACTAAGATTGTTACTTCGATTTATGAAAATGAAATAAGTGGAAATATTAATAATGAGATTGTTAAAAAAATAAAATTTGATAAGATTGAAAGTGATACATTAAATGTTTTAGAGATGACATCATATGAAAATTTGTATAAAATTTCTATAATGAATTCTGATGGGGTAGTTTTTGCTAACGACAATATAAAAGAGTCCTATTTAAATTTAGCAAAATCCTTAAAAATCCCAACTTTACAATGTGGTTTTTCAGAGGGATGTGAAAAACAATATATTGAATTTTATAACGATAAGATTTTAAATTAAGTAGGTGAAACATTTTTTTAAACTCATTTTTATTTCTTTGATTATAGCTTCTTGTAATAAAGAGTATAATACTGTTGGTTTAAATCTTATTGACAACAAACCATTTAATACAAATTTAGAGGAAATCCCTGTTAAGGTAACTTTAAGAAAGATTCCACATTTTGTAGCTAACTCTTTAACTACTTTTCAATTAGGTGAATATGATGATAAAATTTATGGCAAGTCTAGTGCTAGCTTTTTAACTCAAATTGAATTTGAAGATCCATCTTTAAATTTTGGTCAGTTTTCTCAAGCCTCTGAAGATAATGGATCTGAAGATAATATTGCTGTAATACCTGAGAATGAAAAAGTTAAAAAAGTTTATTTAGATATTCCGTTTTTTAATAATGTTGATGATGAAGATAATGATGGAGTAATTAATTTATACGACGTTGATAGTTCAGATCCTTACAGTGACTCAGATGGAGATGGAGTTGCTGATGTTATTGAAACAACAAATGGCCAAGATCCTTTAAATCAAGATACAGATGGCGATGGTATTTTAGATGGTGATGATACAGAATCTATTAATCCTAATTCAGGAAGAACTTTATATGAATTAGATTCATTAATGGGTAATCCACAAGCAACTTTTAAATTAAAAGTTAGTGAGCTTGAGTACTTTTTAAGGCCTTACGATCCTGATACTAATTTTGAAAAATTTCAAAAGTATTATTCTAATAATACAATAGCAAAAGATTTTTCAGGGACTGTATTATTTGATGATCAAATATCAATTGACTCTAATGAGTTAGTTTTTTATCAAGAAGATAACCCAGAAACTCAAGATGATGACGAATCAAAAATTGTTAAAGAAAGATTAACTCCAAGAATCAGAGTAGAATTAAATAATGATTTTTTTCAAAGAAAACTTGTTGACAAAGAAGGCTCAGATGATATATCTAACATTGATAATTTTAAGCTTTATTTTAAGGGTTTGATAATTGAGACTTATGATTTTTCAGACCCCCTAATGATGATTTTAAATTTTGATCAAGCCGAAATTAGAGTTGTTTACGATTACGATAAATACAATACGCAAGATTCGCCTGATGATACAAGCGATGATACTATAGAATCTGAAGAATCTGAATTTAAATTAGTTTTTTCTGGTATAAAATTAAATTCTTTCACAAAAGATGCTTTTCCCGGATATGTTTATTCTTCAATAATTGATACTATAACTAACCCAAAGCAGGTATTTTTAAAAGGAGGAGATGGTGTAATGGCTGAAATTGAATTGTTTAAAGATGATAATGGGGTTGATGTTCTGGAAGAAATTAGATCTAAACCATGGCTTATAAATGAAGCTAGCCTATCATTATATATTGATAAAGAAATGTTGTCTGCTTCAGGTGGGATTATTGAACCTTCTAGACTTTACTTATATGATATTAAAAATCAAGCTCCAGTAATTGATTATTTTGTAGATAATTCTTCTGGTCCAAAACCTTTCCAAAATAAAGTTATTCATGGCGGATTAATTGAATTAGATGAGGACAAGAATGGATTAATGTATAAAATTAGATTAAGTGAACATATAAAAAATGTAGTAAGAAAAGATTCAACAAATCTTAAATTAGGACTTGTTGTCTCATCAGATATAAACAATACTATAAATATTGAAGTTGAGAGCTCAGATTTCATGACATTTACCCCCAGTTCTTCTGCAATTAATCCACTCGGTACAGTTTTAATAGGTCCAAGCCCAAGTGCTGAAAACTATGACAAAAGAATGAGGTTAAATATATTTTACACTGAAGTTAATAACTAAAATTCTTACCATTTACTCAGCTTTATTAAAGTTGTCAAATACAATTTTAAAACACTTCTCATAGTTGAAGAAAAAAAAGACAAAATTATTAGTCTAATTAAATTTGAAAAAAAAAGAGATATATGCAATAATGAGTTATAAACTCCCTTGAAATGGGTATTAACATAAATATGTGATGATTTTAAAACTTCAGCTTTTGTTTTTACTTTGATTTTTTTATTTATTCTTGAGGATACTCCATGAAAATGTGTACACTCCCAATTGTTTAAAATAGAAACTCTTAATTTCAAATTATTAGCTCTTTTACATAAATCCATGTCCTCATAATACATCCAGTAATTTTCGTTCCAGCCATTTAGTTTTATAAAATCTATCATTCTTATTAGAATAAAAGATCCTGAAATCCAATCAGGGTTTGAGATAGATTCTCTATTTATTCTATTATAGGTCTGATTTTTTACAATCCTTGAAAAAATTCTAAAAAAACTATTAATTGACCAGATATTTAAAAATAAACCAAATGAATTTGAAGGTTTATTTTTTTTATTTAGTTGCTTTATTCCGATAATTCTATGATTTTGATTTTTATCACAAAATTTAATTAGAGAACTTAAGTTGTTTTTTTTAATAATAGTATCAGGGTTTAAAAATAATAGCCAATTTGAATTTGAATTTTTAGCACCAATATTACAAGCTTTTGCAAATCCTAAATTTGTTTTATTCTCAATCCATTTAACCCACTTGAATTTATTTTTAAAATCGCAGATAATAGTATCGTTTGAAAAATTATCAACAACAATCACATTTAACACAATATTTGCTTGATTTTTTATGCTTTCTAAGCAATATGTTAATTTGTCCCATGATTTATAATTAACAATTATAACTGTGAGGGTGTTATTCATCTAAAGTTTTTTTCTTAATCTTGCAACAGGTGCTCCAATCGTTTCTCTATATTTTGCTACAGTTCTTCTTGCTATTGGATAGCCTTTTTCATTAATTTTTTTTGTTAGTTCGTCGTCTGTAAAAGGTTTTGATTTATTCTCATTGTCAATTATTGATTCAAGTTCTTTTTTAATTTCTATTGTAGATACTTCAATACCTTTGTCGTTTGTAATTCCCTCTGAGAAAAATGATTTGACAAGTTTTATTCCGTAAGGAGTATCAACATATTTACTGTTCGCAACTCTAGAAATCGTCGAAATATCCATGTCAATTTTTTTAGCAATATCTTTTAAAACCATTGGTTTAAGATTGCTCTCATCTCCTGTTAAAAAGTATTTTTTTTGAAAATCCATGATTGTACTCATTGTCATTAAAAGAGTTTGGTTTCTTTGATTTATAGCATCGATAAACCATTTGGCTGCATCTAATTTTTGTTTTATAAACGATATTGCTTGTTTCTGGCTTTTTGAGACTTTTTTATTTTCTTGGTAACCAGACAGCATATTTTTATATTCATTTGAAACGAAAAGTTCGGGAGCATTTCTTGAATTTAGATTCAAAACCAATTGATTTTCTATAATTTCAATTTTAAAGTCAGGGATTATAGTTGAATTAATTTTCGTTGGTTCAGAAAATGCAGAACCAGGTTTGGGATTTAATTTTTCTATTTCTTTAATCGATTCTCTTAATTCGTCTTCATTAATATCAATTTTTTGAATAATTTTCTTATAATGTTTTTTTGTAAAAAGTTCAAAGTGATTCTCTAGAATATTGATTGCATTTTCAACTGATTTAGAATTATTTTTTCTTTTAAGTTGGATAATTAAGCATTCTTTTAAATCTCTGGCGCCAACGCCTGGTGGATCTAATAAATGAATTTTTTTTAAAATTCTTTCAATAGAATTTAAATCAGTATACAAGCCAGTCGTAAATGCAAGATCATCAAGTATTTCCATTAAATTTGTTCTTATATATCCTGACTGATCAACACTTCCAACTAAAAACTCAGCTATTTTTTGATCTTCATCTATTAGAGAAAAAGTAGAAAGTTGATTTTTCAAAAATTGGTTAAAACTTAATCCAGAAATAAATGGCATTGATTTCTCTTCATCATCTTGACTGTAATTATTTGTTTTCAAATTATAATCTGGAATATCATCATCACTTAAATAATCTTCAACATTAATATCATTTTCATTAGAATCATTTTCATAATCAGATTCATTATCAAAAAAATCATCTTCATTTTCTTTTCCTGATTCTAATGCAGGGTTTTCTTCAATTTCTCTTGATAATCTTTCCTCTAATTCCAAAAGTGGGAGTTCAATTAATTTCATCAATTGAATTTGTTGAGGAGATAATTTCTGAGATAATTTTAATTGTAGATACTGTTTAAGCATTTTTATTAATTATGAATTAAAAATACAAAAATCCAAAGTAAGGAAAGTGGGCCTAAAATTCTGCGCTTTTTGGTGTTCTGGGAAAAGGGATGACATCTCTAATGTTTGTCATACCAGTGGCAAATAAAATCAGTCTTTCTAAACCTAGTCCAAATCCACTATGCTCAACAGTACCAAACTTTCTTAAATCCAAATACCACCATAATTCTTTTTCATCAATATTTAATTCTTTTATTCTAGATTTTAAAACGTCTAATCTTTCCTCTCTTTGTGATCCTCCGACAATTTCACCAATACCAGGGAATAAAATATCCATCGCTTTAACTGTTTTCCCATCCTCATTCATTCTCATGTAAAATGCCTTGATTTTAGCAGGATAGTTGTAAATTATTACAGGCTTTTTAAAATGTTTTTCAACCAAGAATCTTTCGTGCTCACTTTGCAGGTCAACACCCCATTCATTAACAAGAAATTTAAATTTTTTCTTTTTATTATTTTTAGAGTTTCTTAAAATTTCAAAGGCTTCAGTATAGGTAATTCTTTCAAAATCGTTATTAACTACAAAGCTTAATCTTTCGAGAAGATTTAATTCATTTCTTTGGTTTTCTGGTTTTGTTTTATCTTCATTAATTAATCTTGTATTTAAAAAATCAAGATCTTCTTTACAATCGGAAATAGCATATTTTAGTACTTTTTTTATGAAATCCTCAGCTAAATCCATATTATCTTTTAGATTATAAAAAGCCATCTCGGGCTCAATCATCCAAAACTCTGCTAAATGCCTTGATGTATTTGAATTTTCAGCTCTGAAAGTGGGCCCAAATGTGTAAACTTTTCCAAGACCCATAGCCATATTTTCTGCCTCTAACTGACCTGATACTGTAAGATTAGTTTCTTTCCCAAAAAAATCTTTAGAAAAATCAATTTCATTTTTATTATTAACATCTGCTTTATTTATATTTAGCGTTGTAACCTTAAACATTTCACCAGCTCCCTCAGCATCACTTCCAGTTACGATAGGAGTATTGACATAAAAAAATCCATTCTCTTTAAAATACTTATGAATAGCATAAGAAATACTAGACCTAACTCTAAAAACAGCTCCAAAAGTATTAGTTCTTACTCTTAAATGTGCATTTTCTCTAAGAAATTCTAAACTATGCTTTTTTGGTTGAATTGGAAATAATTCAGGGTCACATTCTCCAAGAATTTTGATTTTTTCAACTTTAATTTCAATTTTTTGACCTTTTCCTTGACTTTCTACTAAAGTCCCATCGATTTCAATTGAAGTCCCTGTATTAATTTTGTTTAAAATAGATTCAGGTGTGTTTTCAAAATCAACCACACATTGCAAGTTTTGTAAACACGACCCATCGTTTATTGAAATAAATCTATTTCCTCTAAAAGTCCTTACCCAACCTTTAATTAAAACTTTTTTTGAAATTGGTGGATTTGAAAACAAATGTTTAATAGTCATAGTATAATTTAAACTTTTTCAAAGATAAAGTTTTGAATGATTTATTATATAATTAATTTGAGTCTATATATATTATAGAATTTTTTAAATCTCGTTTATTTGATATGTTTTTTTCCAATGAAATTAAAAGTGAAGGAAGCAGAATTAAATTAGCCAGCATAGCGAATAATAAAGTTGTTGATACTAGACCTCCCAATGCTATTGTCCCTCCATAGTTAGATGTCATAAATACTGAGAACCCAAAAAATAAAACGATAGAAGTATAAAACATGCTAATTCCAGTTTCTCTTAAAGAAGCAAAAACAGATTTTCTGATTTTCCAGTTATTAGCCATTAGTTCCTGTCTATATTTTACTAGAAAGTGAATAGTATCATCAACAGAAATTCCAAATGCAATACTAAATACTAAAATTGTTGAAGGTTTTATGGGAATATTAAAAAAGCCCATAACTCCAGCAGTGAATAATAGTGGAAGAATATTAGGTATTAAAGATATTATCACCATTTTATAAGATCTAAACAAATAGGTTATCATTATGGAGATTAATAGTATTGCTAAAAAAAGAGACAGTAAAAGGTTTTTTATCAAAAATTTAGTTCCTTTTAAATACCCTAATGTTTTTCCAGTTAATGTTACATCAAATTTTTCAGGTGGAAAATATATTTCTATTCCTTTTAAAAGACTTTCTTCTACACCTTCCATTATTTCAGTATCGATTTCTCCAATCATAGTTGTTATTCTTGCTATCTGTCCATTCTCATTAATGTATGCCTTTTGCTCTTCTAATTTTAAATCTGTGTTTTTAACATATGTTGCAATAAATGTATTCTCTTGAGATGAAGGGAGTTGAAAATAATTTGGATTTCCATTGTAAAAAGATTGTTTAATATATTTAGATAGGTTGACAATAGAAATGGGAGACGAAAGTTCAGGAATTCTTAAAATATGATCGTGAAAATCATTCATTCTTTTAATATTAGTCAGTCTGAGCATTCCATTTTTTTGACGACTATCAATCATAATTTCCAAAGGAAGAATTCCTTTGAATTCTTTTTCAAAAAATTTAATATCCTTAACAAATGAAGATTTTTTAGGCATATCTTCAATTAAGTTCCCTGAAATTTCAATTTTATTGATACCTACAATACTTACACATAAACATATAATAGAAATAATAAAAACTGGGATTCTGTGATTTTTAACTGTATTGCTTAAAAAATCTACAAATACATTCAACCAATTATTATTTAAATGTTTTAAATGCTTTTTTTCTGGTAATGGAAGAAAACTATAAATTATTGGGATTATTAAAATAGAAAGTACATAAATAACCATTATGTTTATTGATGCAACTGTTCCAAATTCTTTTAATATTTTACTATCAGTTAAAATGAAAGTTGCAAATCCACATGCAGTTGTTATGTTTGTCATTAGTGTTGCATTACCAATCCTTGAAATTACTCTTTGAAGAGAACGTGCCTGATTTCCATGTTTCTTAAACTCATGTTGGTATTTATTTATTAAAAAAATACAGTTTGGGACTCCAATTACAATTATTAATGGAGGAATTAGAGCAGTTAAAACTGTAATTTCAAATTCAAGAAGGCCAAGAATTCCCAAAGCCCACATAACACCTGTTACTACAACAATAAGAGTTATTAAGGTGGCCCGATAAGATCTAAAGAAAAAGAAGAATATAAATATTGTCACAGAAATGGCAATGACAATAAATTTTCCTATTTCATCCATAATGTTTTGAGCATTCATGGTTCTTATGTAGGGCATACCTGAAACTTTAACATCTAGCTTAGTTTTAGTTTCAAAATTTTCAATTAGAGGAATAAAAACATTGTTAACAAAGTCAATTCTTTCAACATTATTAACCACATTTTTGTCTAAATAAATTGCTGTCTGTATAGTTTGGGTTTTACTATTAAATAGTATATTTTCATAAAAAGGCAAACTATTAAAAATAGTTTTTTTGAATTTTTCTACTGACGAATTAGTTTCAAAATTTTTATTAATTATTGACTTTACAATGAACTTTTTGTTCTGTTTGTCTTTTGAAATTACAGGAATATTTCCGAGATGAATGACACTATTTACTTCTTTTATATTTTCAAAAGATTCGCTTAGTTTGATCCAAGAATTTAAATTATTCTTTTCAAAAATAGCACTGTCGTTTATTGCTATAATTAATAAATTACCCTCTTCACCAAAAACATTAACAAAATTGTTGTAAGCTAGATTGAAAGGATGATCTTTTGGCATTAAATTAGCCTCAGAATAACTAAATTTTAAATTTTTCCATTGAGATGATAAGAGAACCGTAGTTATTAAAACTAATACCAAAAAGATTAATCGGTTTCTTAAAATTAAATTTGCAAATTTTTCCCAGTTTTTTGAATTTTTTGAAATGCTCATTTAAAATTAAACTGAAAGAATTTCTTTTTCTTTGGAAATAAAAATTGAATCTATTTTTGAGATGTATTTGTCAGTTAAATTCTGAACATCTTGTTCATAAATTAATTTTTGGTCGGTTGAGATTTCAATTTTTTTAATTTCGTTATTAGCATCTTTTCTTGCATTTCTAACACTTATTTTTGCATGTTCTATTTCAGATTTAGCAATTTTTACAAGCTCTTTTCTTCTTTCTTCAGTGAGAGGAGGTATGTTTATTATTATTGATTCTCCATTATTCATGGGATTAAATCCTAAGTTAGCTAACATAATGGCTTTTTCAATATCTTGAAGTTTATCTTTTTCCCAAGGTTGAATTAAAAGAGTTTGAGCATCTGGGGTATTAATATTAGAAATTTGAGATAATGGAGTCGTTGCCCCATAGTAGTCTAATTTTACACTTGACAACATTGAAGGGTTCGCTTTACCAGCTCTAATATTAAGAAGTTCTTTTTCTAAATGCTTGATGGAATTGATCATCGATTCTTCACAAGCTTCAATAATAAATTCTAGTTCCTCCACAATTAGTTTTTTATAATAGTTCCAATTTTATCTCCATTGATAAGTTTTAATAAATTTCCGGTTTGATTCATATTAAAAACAACAATAGGTAAATTATTTTCTTGACTTAAAGTAAATGCTGTAGAATCCATTACTTTTAAATTTTTTTTAATGACTTCACTAAAAGACAAATAATCAAATTTAATTGCATTATTATTTATTTCCGGATCTGAATCGTAGACACCCTCAACTCTAGTTCCTTTGAGAATCACATCGGCATTTATTTCGATGGCTCTTAAAACTGCTGCTGAATCTGTAGTAAAAAAAGGATTTCCTGTGCCTGCTCCAAAAATAACTACTCTCTTCTTTTCTAAATGTCTTACTGCTTTTCTTTTAATATATGGCTCAGCTACTTCCTCAATTTTTAATGCGGTCTGTAATCTAGTTTGAATTTTTACTTCTTCAAGAGAACTTTGTAATGCCATACCATTAATCACTGTTGCTAACATACCCATATAATCTCCCTGAACTCTGTCAATTCCGTTACTAGCTGCTGAAACACCTCGAAAAATATTTCCGCCCCCAATTACTATTGCTACTTCTACACCTAAGTCAGTAATGCTTTTAATCTCTTTAGCATATTGTGCGATTCTTTTAGGGTCAATACCATAGGTTCTTTCGCCAAGAAGAGCTTCCCCACTTAATTTTAATAAGATTCGTTTGTAAATCATTTATATAAATATAGTTAATGATTACATATAAATATATAATAGAAAAATTTAGCTTTTTTAACCTAAGCTAATTCTTTTGAAACCTGTAATAGAAAGTTCGTTGTCGACAGATTTTACGTAAGCTAAAACACTTTGTTTATTATCTTTAATGTAATCTTGATTAATTAACGTGTTATCTTTAAAAAATCTTTTTAATTTTCCTTTAGCAATATTATCTAATATAGCCTCTGGCTTACCTTCTTGTCTCAATTGATCTTTAGCAATTTCAATTTCTTTTTCAATAATATCTTGATCAACTTCATTTTCATTAAGAGCTAATGGATTCATAGCAGCAACTTGCATTGCAACATTTTTAGAAACTTCTTCGATACCTAATGGTGATTTTGAAAAACCAACAATTGTGGCTATTTTATTTCCTGCATGAATATATTTGCCCACAAATGGAGCAGAAATTTTTTCAAAATTTCCAATCATAAGTTTTTCTCCAATTACTCCAGTTTGTTGTATTAATTTATCATTAACTGTCATAGAATCAATATCAGAATTTAAGAAATCTTCTTTTGAATCGTGTTTTAAAGCTAACTCAGCAAGTTGATTAGCTAAACTAACAAAGCTCTCATTTTTTGCAACAAAATCAGTTTCACAATTTAGTGAAATAATAACTCCAACAGAGTTATCTGCACTAACTTGTGCTATGGCAGCACCTTCAGATGATTCTCTGTCAGCTCTTTTAGCTGCAACTTTTTGTCCTTTTTTTCTTAAAATTTCAATTGCTGATTCGGTATCACCGTTAGCTTCAACTAAAGCATTTTTACAATCCATAATTCCAGCCCCTGAAATTTTTCTTAAATTGTTTACATCTGATGCGGATATTTTTACCATAACTTATTCTTCTGATTTTTTTGAAACTCTTTTTCTTTTCTTTTGAACCTCCCCTTCTTTAGCTGAACTATTTTCTTTTATTTCTTTGTCATCTTCATCATTCGAATCTTCTTTAGGCTCTTGGTTTTCTTCTTTTTGATTTATTAGTTCTGAAACTTCCTTTTCTTTTTTTCTTTCAGAAAGGCCATCTTTAATTGCACTAGTAATAAAGTTTAAAATAATATTTATAGATTTTGAAGCATCATCGTTTGATGGAATTGCAAAATCAACTTCTCTAGGATCACAATTTGTATCAACCATTGCAAAAATTGGTATATTTAGTTTTTGTGCTTCTCTAATAGCTATATGTTCTCTTCTAATATCTACAACAAATAATGCACCTGGCAATCTGGTCATGTCAGTAATAGATCCTAAATTCTTTTCAAGTTTTGCTCTTAATCTATCAATTTGTAGTTTTTCTCTTTTTGAAAGAGCATTGAAAGTACCGTCTTCTTTAGTTCTATCAATCGCAGACATTTTTTTTACAGCTTTTCTGATAGTTACAAAATTAGTTAGCATTCCGCCTGGCCACCTTTCAGTAATATATGGCATATTAACCTCTTCAGCTGCTTTTGAAACAAGATCTTTTGCTTGTTTTTTTGTAGCAACAAAGAGTATCTTTCTTCCAGATGATGTTATTTTTGATAAAGCTGATTTAGCTTCTTCAATTTTAGATGCAGTTTTGTAGAGATTAATAATGTGAATCCCATTTTTCTCCATATGGATAAAAGGAGCCATGTTTGGATTCCATTTTCTTGTAAGGTGTCCAAAGTGAACACCAGCCTCTATTAAAGGCTTAATTTCAATTTTTGTCATTTTTTTTAGTTTACGTTCCGTATGATTAGCAATAAATTTTTAAATAATTTATTTAGATGCTAAACTAATTTTCGCTGTGCGAAATACGACAACAGGTTAATTTCAATATTTATATGAACTTTAGTCAATTCTTTAAACAAATTAACGTTTAGAGAATTGGAATTTTTTTCTTGCTTTCTTCTGTCCGAATTTTTTTCTTTCGACCATTCTAGGATCTCTTGTAAGTAATCCTTCTTTCTTTAAAACTGATCTGTGTTCTTCATTGATTTCACATAGTGCTCTTGCAATTGCAAGTCTTACTGATTCAGCTTGACCATTTATTCCACCACCATAGACATTGACTTTTACATCAAATGATGATGAGGTTTCTGTAAGAATAAATGGTTGATTTACTTTGTATTGAAGGATATCAGTTGGAAAATAATCATTAAGAGATTTCCCGTTAATTGTGTAAGCACCTTTTCCAACAGATAGATAAACTCTAGCTATAGATTTTTTTCTTCTTCCAATTTTGTGAATAATTTCCATATTACCTTAGATCGTTTAAATTTATTAATTTTGGATTCTGACCTTCATGTTTGTGGTTTTCACCAACATAAACCTTTAGGTTTCTAAATAATGAAGCTCCTAACTTATTTTTAGGCAGCATTCCTTTTACAGATTTTTCAACAAGTCTACATGGATCTTTAGCAAATAGTTCAGTAGCAGTTAGAGATCTTTGTCCACCTGGATAACCAGTGTGACGAATGTATTCTTTACTATCCCATTTATTTCCAGAAAGAATAATTTTTTCTGCGTTTATTACAATTACATTATCTCCACAATCTACATGTGGGGTAAAATTAGGTTTATATTTTCCTCTAATCAGTTTTGCTATTTTTGAACACATTCTTCCAAGAGTATGTCCATTGGCGTCAACAATAACCCAGTTCTTGTCAACTGTGTTTTTGTTTGCAGATATTGTTTTAAATGTTAACGAATCCAAAATAATTAATTTTTATAGCACTATACAATGCTTTTAATTGGCCTGCAAATCTACAATAATAAATCAAATCTACAAATCTGAAAATAAACAAAAATTTTAATGTGCTTCAAACCAGTTTAAACCTTGGCCAATATCTACTTTTAATGGTACACTAAATGAGTAGGCTTGTTCCATCTCATTTTTAATTATTTTTTTTACTAGCACTAATTCTTTTTTATGAACTTCAAAAACTAATTCATCATGAACTTGAACAAGCATTTTAGATTTAAAGTTATTTTCTTTAAACTTTTCATGAATTTTAATCATTGCTATTTTTATGATATCAGCTGCACTTCCTTGAATTGGCGCATTAACAGCATTTCTTTCGGCAGCTCCTCTTATAATTGAATTTCTGGAATTAATATCTCTTAAATATCTTTTTCTACCTAAAATAGTTTCAACATAGCCGTTTTCTCTTGCAAAATTAATTTGACTTGAAATATAACTCTTGAGTTTTGGATAAGCATCATAATAAGACTCTATAAGAGATTTAGATTCAGATCTCGTTAGTGAAGTTTGAGAACTCAATCCAAAAGCAGAAACACCATATATTATTCCGAAATTTATTGTTTTGGCATTTGATCTTTGTTCTTTTTTTACATCTTTTAATTTAACATTAAATACTTTTGATGCAGTAGATGAATGAATATCCAAATTGTTATTAAATGCAGATATCATATTTGGATCTTTACTTAGTGCAGCAATAACTCTAAGCTCTATTTGAGAATAGTCAGCAGAGAGCATTAAATAATTTTCGTTTTTACAAACAAATGCTTTTCTAATTTCTCTCCCCCTCGGATTTCTTATTGGTATGTTTTGCAAATTTGGATTATTACTGCTTAATCTTCCAGTTGATGCAACTGCTTGATTGAATTCAGCATGAATTCTTCCGGAGTTAATGTCAACTTGTTTAGGAAGAGCATCAACGTATGTATTTAAAAGTTTTTGAATGGATCTCCACTCTAGAATTTTTTGAACAATAATATGTTTTTCAGCTAATTTTGACAAAACTTCTTCACTTGTTGAATATTGACCTGATTTAGTTTTTTTAGGATTTTCAATAATTTTCATTTGATCAAACAACACTTCTCCTAATTGTTTTGGAGAGGCAAGATTAAAATCTTGATTGGACAACTTAAATATAGATTTTTCTAGTTCATTGAGTTCTTCATGAAATTTTTTTGATAATCCTTTTAAAAATTCAGAATCTAATTTAATTCCATTGGTTTCCATTGTACTTAATACTTTTAAAAGAGGCATTTCAATTTTATTAAAGAGATCTTCTAAGTCGCCTTTTTTGAGATCGGAAATTAAAAAATTATACAATTGATAATTCAAATCAGATTTTTCCATCGATAAAAACTTTAAATCTTCTTTATCATTTTTTGGAGTATAATTCAAATAAGATTCACAGAGTGTTTTGAAATCGTGATTTAAATCTGGATTAACAAGGTAATGGGCTATTTTATTATCAAAATAAATCCCATTAAAAGAAATTCCAAAATCATTCAATTTTTTAAATTGACTTTTTAAATCATAACCAATAACTGTTAAGTTTTTATTATTAAAAATTGATTTTAATTTTTCAGTTTCAGAGTTTAAAGAAATTTGAGCAAAATAACTTTTATGATTCTCCCAAGAAAAGCTTAAAAGTTTAACTTGATTGTTTTGAGAATCATTTTCAATATTTAAAGAAATTAAATTTTGATTTTTAAGGTTTTCATAAAGTAGTTTTTTAGATAATTCAGTAGTGTTTATTTGATAAAATTTAGGAAAATCTGAGGATGTTTTAAGTCTAATGCTTTTTTTAAATAGAGACTCGCCTGGCATATTAAATAAATCGTATTGTACATCTTTTTTTTGCTCTAAAATTTCTTCAATTCTATCATTTTCTTTAGAAACTTTGAAAAAAAGATTTTTAAAATTTTCTTTCATTCTCACAAATTCTAATTCATCAAATATTTTAAAAACAGAATCGTGATTTGGGTTTTCTAATTTAAAATCTTGAAAATTGCATTCAATGGGAACATCAAGGTTAATAGTTGCTAATTTTTTTGAAAGAATTCCTTTATCTGAGTTATTTTCAATTTTCTCTCTTAATTTTCCTTTTATTTTGTGTGTATTTTTTAAAAGATTTTCAATAGAGCCATATTGATTTATAAATTTTTTTGCTGTTTTTTCTCCTACACCAGGAAGCCCAGGAATATTATCGACAGAATCTCCCATCATACCTAAAAAATCAATGACTTGAATAGGATTTTCAACTTCAAATTTTTTTTGCACCTCAGGAATTCCCCATATTTCAATTCCATTACCCATTCTTGCGGGCCTATACATAAAGATGTGATCAGAGACCAATTGAGCAAAATCTTTATCTGGTGTAACCATGAAAACATCATAATTCTTTTTTTCTGCTTGTTTTGCAATTGTGCCAATAATGTCATCTGCCTCATAACCACTTTTCATCAAAATGGGAATGCCCATTGCTTCTAAAATATTATGAATGTATGGAACAGCAATTTTGATAGCATCTGGAGTTTCATGTCTGTTGGCTTTGTAATCATCGAATAATTCAGTTCTGTCTACTGACCCTCCTAAATCAAAAGCTACTGCAAGATTTTCAGGTTTTTCTCTTTTGATTAAGTCCAAAATAGAATTCATAAAACCCATAATTGCGCTTGTATCAATTCCTTTTGAATTTATTCTAGGATTTTTAATAAATGCATAGTATCCTCTAAAAATTAAAGCATAAGCATCTATCAAGTATAGCTTCTTTCTATTGTCCATATGTCATAATTACATATTTTTGAGATCTAATATCT
>JADHLZ010000025.1 GCA_016780345.1 Flavobacteriaceae bacterium
AGCTTTAATTGTCAATGACGTTTCTGGTGGAGATTTAGATTCAAATATGTACAAAACTGTTGGAAAATTTAATGTACCATACATAATGATGCATATGAAGGGATCTCCAAAATATATGCAAAACAATCCTAAATATAAAAATGTAACTGTAGAAGTAATAAAAAATTTATCTCAAAAAATAAGAAAAGCTGAAAGTTTTAATATTAAGGATATCGTAATTGATCCAGGATTTGGATTTGGGAAAACCACTAGTCATAACTTCAAACTATTAAATGATCTAAGCCTATTTAAAAATTTAAATCGACCTGTGATGGTAGGTATTTCAAGAAAATCAATGATATACAAAACATTAAATTTTAAACCTGAAAATGCATTAAATGGCACTACATCACTAAATACTATTGCTTTACTTAATGGAGCTAATATTTTAAGAGTTCATGATGTAAAAGAAGCAAAAGAAGTTATTAAACTATATAATTATCTAAAAAAAAACGCTTAAAACAATTTTAACTAATTTTATATACTCTTGGAAGATATATTAAACATAGCACAAAATTTTCTGATCCCTGCAATTGACTTAATACTTTTTGCAATAATGCTTTATTATGCCTATAAATTAGTAAAAGGAACCGCAGCCATAAATATTTTTTTGGGATTCGTAATTATCTATATAATCTGGTCAATAACTGAACTTGTAAATATGCCTATTTTAAGTAATATTTTAGGTGGCTTTATTAGTGTTGGCTTAATAGCTCTAATAGTAGTTTTTCAACAGGAAATAAGAAAATTTTTATTGCTTTTAGGATCTTCAAATATTACCAACAATAAAAACTTACTAAAAAAATTTAATTTATTTTTTAAAATTTCCAGTGAACAAGCTCGAATGGATGTAAATGAATTAATCGATGCTTGTAAAACCTTAAAGAATAGTAATACCGGAGCCTTGTTTGTTATTGAAAAAAATAACTCGTTGGACTTTGTTAGATCCTCTGGAGATAAATTAAACTCTGTTCTTTCTGCCCCGCTTATTGAAAGTATTTTTTTTAAAAACAGTCCCTTACATGATGGGGCTGTTATAATTGAAGGAAATTTTATTACGGGATCAAGAGTTATTTTACCCGTTTCTGAAGATAAAAATATAAATTCAAGACTTGGTTTAAGACACAGAGCAGCTATAGGTATTACAGAAAAAACAGATGCAATTGCAATAGTAATTTCTGAAGAAAACGGTAAACTATCATTAGTTAAAAATGGAGAACTAAAATCTTATAACAATATAGGAATATTTAAATCTAGGCTTGAACAAGAGCTTGATTAAGCTGATATTTTTCAAATTGTATTTTATACAACTTTTTATAAAAACCGTTTTCTTTTTTCATAAGCTCAATATGTGAGCCAGATTCTATTAGCTCTCCATTACTTATTACAAAAATTCTATCAGAGTTTAAAATTGTAGATAATCTATGAGCTATTATAATTGAGGTTTTGTTTTCAGTAATTTTTTGTGTTGCAATTTGAATTAATTCTTCAGAATTTGAATCTATGCTGGATGTTGCTTCATCTAAAATTAAAATAGATGGATTTTTAATGTAAGCTCTCAAAAAAGAAATCAATTGTCTTTGACCTTGAGATAACATAACCCCTCTTTCTTTAACGTTATAATTGTAACCGTTTGGAAGAGACATAATAAAATCATGAATTCCAATTTTTTTAGCAGAATCAATTACATAATCAAAAGAAATATTTTTGTCATATAAAGTAATGTTGTTTAAAATTGTATCAGCAAAAAGAAAAACATCTTGTAGAACCAAGGAAATTTTACTTCTGAGAGACTCAATTTCATAGTTTTTAATATTTTTTCCACCAATTATTATTTTTCCTTTTTGGGAATCATAAAATCTATTAATAAGATTTACTATTGTTGTTTTTCCAGAGCCAGTTGAGCCAACTATAGCTACTTTTTCCCCTTTTTTAATGTTAAATGACATTTTTTTAATTACTGTCTCACTTTCATTATAAGAAAAATTAACATTTTTAAATTCTATACTTCCATCATTTGAATTGTAGGAATCATTACCTGAATTAATAATTTTACTTTCCGTATCTAATATGTTGAAAATTCTGTTTGCTGCAACCATGCCCATTTGAAGTGTATTGAACTTGTCTGCAATTTGTCGTAAAGGTCGAAACAACATTTGCGATAATTGTATAAAAAGAAAAATTATTCCTAGAGTAATATTAGTGTCTTCTTTGATTGAATTTAAACCTCCATACCAAACTATAAGCCCAATTGTAATTGAGGTTGATAGTTCTGCAATTGGAAAGAAAATTGAATTGTACCAAACAGTTTTTAACCAAGCATTTTTATGTTCATTATTAATTCTAATAAAATTATCATATTCAATTTTTTGTCTATTAAATAATTGAACTATTTTCATTCCAGAGATTCTTTCTTGAACGAAGGAATTTAAATTAGCTACTTCAGATCTTACTTCGTTGAAAGCTATTTTCATAGATTTTTGAAATTTTCGAGTAGCTACTAGAATAAAAGGTAGAATTACAAAAATCGTAAGTGAAAGTTTCCAACTTAAAGTTAACATAACAATAATCACAATTAACATCTGCATTAAGTCAGCTACTATCATAAAAAGACCTTGACTAAAAATACTAGCAATTGTTTCCATATCATTAACTGCTCTTGTAACTAATCTTCCCACAGAAGATTTATCAAAATAAGACATTTTAAAATCAAGAATATGTTTAAAAAGTTTAAGTCTGATATCATAAATTACATTCTGACCCAAAAGATTTGCATAATAAGTAAATAAATACATAAATAAGACTGTCAAAATTAAATTTGCTATCATAATGCAAATCAATAAAATAAAATCTTCGAACTTGCCTACAGATAAATAATCATCAACCGCAATTTTAACTAAATATGGGGTTATGGTGGAAAATATAGAGATTAATATTGCAGAAATAGCAACAAAACCAAAGATGATTTTGTAAACTAGGACATAATCTAAAAGTCTTGTAAAAAGATTCAAATCAAAAAAATTTCTGTTTTTTTTCATGAAATTTTAAAATCTTGGGTAAATAATATTAGTTAGGTACAAACCGTGTGCCGGGACTGAAAACCCAGCTAACTCTCTATTTTGACTTTTAATTACTTTTTCAATATGATTTATTTCAAATTTATTTTCTCCAATTTCAATTAATGTTCCAACAATTGCTCTAACCATATTTCTTAAAAATCTATTGGCTGAAATTTGAAAAACCCAAATATTATTAACTCTTATCCATTTAGCATTAGTAATTGAACAATTATAAGTCTTTACATCAGAGTTGCTTTTTGAGAAACATTTGAAATTATTATAATTGTATAAAATGTTAGCGGCTAAATTCATTTTATTAAAATCTAGTTCCTTTTTCACATAATATGCAGAGTTAATACTAAATGGATCCTTTTCAGTAGTAATTAAATATTCGTATGATCTTGAGATTGCATCAAATCTTGAGTGAAAATTTTCATTAACAGAGTGAATGTTAATAATAGATATGTCTTTATTCAAAAAAGAATTTAATTTGAAAACAAATTTTTTTGATAATAAAATTTTCTTACTGTAATCAAAATGTGCACAGTAATATTTTGCATGTACTCCAGAATCAGTTCTTCCAGCTCCAACAACAGATATTTTTTCATTTAAAATAGTAGATAAGCATTCTTCAATAGTTTGTTGTACAGAAATGGAGTTTGGTTGCCTTTGCCAACCATGAAAATTTTTTCCGTTATACTTTAACTCTAATAAATATCTCAAGGAAATAGTACTTTTGTAATGTTCAAATATAGTTTTAATAAAATTTCTCAAAAACAATTAGTTGAAAAAAATTCTTTTAATTTCTGATACCCACAGTTATATTGATCAATCAATAATTAAATACGTTAAACAAGCAGATGAAGTTTGGCACGCTGGAGATATAGGAAATATTAAAATATTAACTGAAATTGAAAAATTCTCAAAAGTAAGGTCTGTCTATGGGAATATTGATAATTCAGAAATTAGATCTTTTTCAAATGAGACAAATTCTTTTTTTTGTGAAAAAATAAAAGTTTCAATTATCCATATTGCAGGAAATCCTCCTCACTTCAATAAAAAAACAAAAAATCTAATTGAAACTGAAAAACCACACATTCTAGTTTATGGTCATTCTCATATTTTAAAAGTCAAATACCACAAAGAAAATGAAGTTTTATTGATAAATCCAGGTGCGGCAGGAAGAAATGGTTTTCATAAAAAAAGAACTATGGTTAGATTTGAGATAAATGGCAGAAAAATTGAAAAAATGGAAGTAATTGATCTTGGTAACAGGTCAAAATCATCTAATTCTATTTGAAGAACTTATAATTTTAATGTCTTTTTTTATTGATCTTGTGGATAAGAATAATAGAACAAAAGAAATTAAAAAATATATTAACGCTGAATCAGTAATAGATTTTTCAAAAGATCTACCATCAAAAAATTTTAATAAACCAAAAATTAATGACAATCTTACAACTCTTAAAAGGTTAATTTGAATTTTTGGCTTGTTAAATAAGAAAATGTTAATAAAAATCACAACACTTAAAATTTCAGGAAAGAAATAATTATCTATGAATGGTCTAAATAGACCAAAATAAGATTCCGGTAAGTGCATTTCAAGATTACTATGATTAGAAATGATAACTATTAAATTTATTATAATAAAAAAAAGCATGTAAACTGATTGAATTCTCTGTATCATTTTAATATTTTAATTAAAAATACAATTTTATATTCTAAATTAATATTTGTATATTTACATTGATTTAATAAATCATTTCCACTTTTTTTATAATTATATTCCTCTCTAAAATTTAATTAACTCAAAATAAATGTTTGAAATTTCAACCTTAAAAGAAAAAAAAATATCCGAACTTCAAAAGATTGCAAATGATCTTGGTATTGAAAAAATTTCTGGATTAAAAAAAGAAGATTTAGCCTATAGAATAATTGATTATTACACATCAGAATCAACGTCAAAAGAAGATTTAAAAACTGAAAAAAAGAAGAAAGAGTCTGATAATTTTGATAACAAAAGTGAAAATACGAACACCAGTAATGGCACAAATAAATTTGTTAAAAAAGAAAAAAACCACAACAAAGACAACAGAAATAGGTATAAAGAGCCAGACTTCGAATTTGATGGAATAATTGAAAGTGAAGGAGTTTTAGATATTATGCAAGAAGGATATGGTTTTTTAAGATCTTCAGATTATAATTATTTGACATCTCCAGATGACATTTATGTATCTCAATCACAAGTTAGATTATTTGGTTTAAAAACTGGAGATACAGTTCTAGGTCATGTTAGACCACCAAAAGAGGGAGAAAAGTATTTTCCTTTAATTAAAGTTTCTAAAATTAACGGATTAAGTCCAAATGTTGTTCGTGATCGAGTATCATTTGAACACTTAACCCCTTTATTTCCTACCGAAAAATTTAATATTGCTGAAAAAAACAGTACTGTATCCACGAGAATCATGGATTTATTCTCTCCAATTGGAAAAGGTCAAAGAGGTATGATTGTTTCTCAACCTAAAACAGGAAAAACAATGCTTCTAAAAGATGTTGCAAATGCGATTGCAGCAAATCATCCAGAAGTATATCAAATAATTCTTCTTATTGATGAAAGACCTGAAGAAGTTACTGACATGCAGAGAAATGTTAAAGGTGAAGTTGTAGCATCAACTTTTGATGAACCGGCTGACAGGCATGTAAAAGTAGCTAACATTGTTCTTGAAAAAGCCAAAAGGTTAGTTGAATGTGGACACGACGTTGTTATTCTTTTAGATTCTATCACAAGACTTGCCAGAGCTTATAACACTGTTCAGCCAGCATCTGGTAAAATACTAAGTGGTGGGGTTGATGCCAATGCTCTTCACAAACCAAAAAGATTTTTTGGAGCAGCTAGAAACATTGAAGGTGGAGGTTCCTTATCAATTATTGCTACAGCTTTAACTGAAACTGGATCAAAAATGGATGAGGTTATTTTTGAAGAATTTAAAGGAACTGGTAATATGGAATTACAATTGGATAGAAGAATATCTAATAGAAGAATTTTCCCTGCTATAGATTTAGTATCTTCAGGAACAAGGAGAGACGATCTTCTGCTTGACGAAAATACGGTTCAAAGAATGTGGATTATGAGAAAATATCTAGCAGATATGAACCCGGTTGAAGCAATGGAATTTATAAATGATAGGATAAAGAAATCTCTAAACAACGAAGAGTTTCTTATTTCAATGAATTCTTAAATTATTTAAGACCTGCTACTGATTTAGCAAGCTTAGATTTTAAGTTAGCTGACTTATTGGCGTGAATAATATTTTTCTTCACCAACTTATCTAGCATAGAAGCAACTTGTGGGTATAATTTTAATGCTTCTTTTTTAGAGCTTAAATCTTTTAATTTTTTAATAGCGTTTCTTGTAGACTTGTGCTGTAACCTATTTCTTAGTTTTACAGCTTCATTCCTTCTAATTCTCTTTAACGCTGACTTATGATTCGCCATATTATTTATTTAGTAGCCCGTAGGGGAATCGAACCCCTCTTACCAGGATGAAAACCTGGCGTCCTAGCCGATAGACGAACGGGCCAAAATTTAACGATTGCAAATGTAATTGAAAGGATACAAACTTGCAACTTAAATTTTTTGTTTTCTTAAAAGTTTTAATTAATAAGCTTTGGCAAACAAAACTCTCTGAGATGATGGTTTGTTAGTGACAATACAAAATCCTTTATCACCAACAGATTGGATAGGAATACATCTAATTGTAGCTTTAGTTTCTTTCTTTATTTTTTCTTCGGTTTCTGAAGATCCATCCCAATGAGCAGAAACAAAACCACCTTTATTTTTAATTAATGATTTAAATTCATCGTAACTATTTGCAACTGAGGTATTTTCAGTTGTAAATTTTTGGGCTTTATTAAAAATATATTCTTGTATATCACTAATTAGAAAATCAATTTTTTCATATATTTTTTCAAATGGAATATTTTCTTTTAACATTCTATCTCTTCTGAAAATTTCTAATGTATTGTTTTCTAAGTCTTTGGGGCCTATTGCAATTCTTATAGGAACTCCTTTAATTTCGTGTTCGTTAAATTTAAATCCAGGTTTATGAGTATCGCGTTTATCATAAAAAACAGAAATATTTTTATTTCTTAATTCTGATACTACTGGATTAATTTTTTCTGAAATTTTTTCTAACTGTTCTTGAGATTTATAAATTGGAATTATGACAACTTGAATTGGAGCTAATTTTGGAGGTAAAATCAAACCATTATCGTCAGAATGAGTCATTATTAATGCTCCCATTAACCTTGTTGAAACGCCCCATGATGTTGCCCAAACATGATCTAACTTTCCTTCTTTATTAGCAAATTTCACATCAAATGCTTTAGCAAAATTTTGACCTAAAAAATGAGAGGTACCAGCTTGCAATGCCTTTCCATCTTGCATAAGAGCTTCTATACAATAAGTTTCTTCAGCACCAGCAAATCTTTCGCTCTCAGATTTTAATCCTTTTATAACAGGCATGCCCATAAAATCTTGAGCAAAATCTGCATAGATATTATTCATTAATTCAGCCTCAGCTAAAGCTTCGTCTTTTGTTGAGTGAGCAGTATGACCTTCTTGCCATAAAAATTCAGATGTTCTTAAAAACAACCTCGTTCTCATCTCCCATCTGACAACATTTGCCCATTGATTAATAAGAATTGGTAGATCTCTATAAGATTGAATCCAACTTTTATAAGTGTTCCAAATTATTGCCTCACTTGTAGGTCTGACTATTAATTCTTCTTCTAATTTCGCATATTCGTCAACAATTAATTTACCCGGATTACTTTCATCATTTTTTAATCTGTAATGTGTTACTACAGCACATTCTTTAGCAAAACCTTCAGCATTCTTTTCTTCTGCCTCAAATAAACTTTTTGGCACAAACAATGGAAAATAAGCATTCTGATGACCTGTTTCTTTGAACATTTTATCTAACTGAGATTGCATTTTTTCCCAAATCGCATATCCATAAGGTTTGATAACCATACATCCTCTAACAGAGGAATTTTCTGCTAAATCTGCTTTAACAACTAGTTCATTGTACCATTTAGAATAATCGACTTCTCTTTTTGTTAACTTTTTAGACATGAATTGGCATTGGCATAATTATTGTTTAATTTTAAGTATTGCTAAATTAATTAAATAATTTACAAAATGAGATATACTCACATATTACTATTAACATTAATTTTTGTTGGATGTGGGCCTTTTAACTCCATTGATTCCTTTGAAAGTGATGGTATTTATGGCAACAATGAAAGAGGCTCAAATACTAATAACAAAGACAACAACGGTTTATATTATAAAAACTATTTTGATCAAAAATATTCTGAATATGGATTTGATAATCAAATAAATGATAGTGTTTTAACTGATATTTCGAATTACTCTTCAAATTCAAATGTTACATACAATAATAGTTACGGATCTTGGGGAGATAACCCAACATCCGTTAATATAATTTTCAGAGACAGATATATTTACGATCCATATATTAATTATTATCCATTTGGATATTACGATTACTACAGGTCCTGGTTTAGCCCTTTTTATTCAAGGAATTGGATGATTTGGGGTTATAATTCATGGCTTAATCCATGGGGTCCTTATAGGTATGGATACAGGTATTGGAATTATTGGCACCCTTATTTTGGTTATCCTTACTATGGAGGTGACCCTTATTTCAAAAGAAATAATTACAACTCTATTGCATACATGAATGGAAGAAGGAATTCCAATTCTCAGCTTGATAAATCAAACTATATTTTATCAAACGGCAGATCCATAACAAACTACAATATTGGAAGAAATGAAGTCAAAATTGGAAACTCTGAATCCAAAACAGATAAATCGGAAATAATAAAAAATAGAAATATAAATAGAGTCTACTATAATGTAAAAAATGGTGCATTATACAACGGTCAGACTTTATCAACAGAAAATAGAAGAGATTATTTCAACAGAGGAGAATTAAACCCTGGTGGAAGTACTAGAAATTCAGCCAATAAAAACGCTAGATCAAACTTTCAACAACTAAAATACAGTGGAAAGACAAGGTCTTATAATAGAACAAGATCCAGCCTTAATAATTCATCAAGTAACTTAAATCGAGGCAAAGATTATTCTAGAAGTCAACTAAATAGCTCAGGCGGTTCTAGTTACTCTAGATCATCTTACAGTTCCTCATCTAGTTCAGTTGGATCATCAAGTAGTGTAAGATCAAGCCAAAGGCCATCTTCAGGCTCTGCTGGAAGTTCGCAGTCAAGATCAAGTAGTAGGCCTAGAGATTCAAGATAATTACAAGAATGACGATAAAAAAGAAGTTTTTATTTTTTTTAATTTCATTTCCTACTTTAATTTTTTCTCAAAGTATAAGTGATATAGTTGACTTTTCTATTGACAACCCTCTTGGAACAGCAAGATTTGAATCTATGGGAGGTGCATTTGGAGCTCTAGGAGGAGATTTATCTGCTATAAATATTAATCCAGCTGGAAGCGCAGTTTTTAATACAAATCAATATGTATTGTCATTTTCTTACAACGAAAAAAAAATAAATACTATTTTTTTCAATTCCGTAAGCTTAAAAACAAGTAGCAAATTCAGTGTAAATAACGGAGGAGGAGTCTGGGTTTTTGAAAATTTTGGCGGTGGTAATATTGATAAAATTTCATTTGGAATTAATGCACAAACAAACAATTCATTTTATAATGATTTTCACATTAAAGGATTAAATAATTTAAACTCAATTGACAAGTTTTTTTTAAATAATGCAACTGGATTTTCAGAATCCGATCTTAGTGTAAATCAAAATGAAACAGTTTCTTCAGCCTATAGAAATCTTGGAGAATACTTTGGCTTTTCTGCACAACAAGCTTTTTTAGCTTATCAGGGATACCTTTTGAATTACGATGACATTAACAACGAATTTTATTCTATTGCTAAATACGATAATGGTGTCTATCAAGATCATGTGAATGAAACAAAAGGTTACAATAGTAAATACAATTTAAATTTAGCTATTCAGTTTAAAGAGGATTACTTTTTTGGTTTAAACATCAACACTCATGAAATATTTTTAGAAAATTTCATAAGACATAAAGAAACCGACTTTGATAGTGACTCTGCAGTAAAATCAATTTTGTATGAAAATAGGTTAACAACAAGTGGTGAAGGATTTTCAATTCAACTTGGAGCCCTAAGAAAATTTAATAATTTCAGAATTGGAATATCATATCAATCACCAACATGGTATAAGTTGTGGGACGAAACTATGCAATATTTTGAGACTGAGACTATTGATATTAATGGAACAAATTACATTGATATTGTAGATCCAAGAATTAGCAACTTGTACCCAATGTATAAAATTAAAACACCATCTAGCATAACTTTAAGTTCAGCTGTAATAATTGGAAAAATTGGACTTTTTAGTGTTGATATTGTTTCAAAAGACTATTCTAAAATAAAAGCTAAGCCTAAAGAAGATTTTGTAAACACTAACATGTTAATTGGCTCTAATCTAAAGTCAACTATGGACATAAGACTAGGTTCAGAGATTAGATTAAACAAGTTTAGTTTAAGAGCTGGATTTAATTCAAATCAAAGTCCTTATAAAAATCAAGATTTAATAAAAGACAGCTCCTCTTACTCTTATGGATTTGGGTATGATTTTGGTTCAACTATTATAAACTTTTCACACAAAATCTCCGAAATAGATAGAAACTATCAATTGTTTGATAGTGGTCTTGTTGATAAAGCTAATCTTACAACAGACCAATCAATTTATGCACTATCAATTGTATTTAATTTCTAAAACTTATTAGTGTTCTTCAAGTTTTATTACTTGTAATTATTTCATATCATCTTCATTAATTTTTCGATTAAAATTTAAAATCTAAGAAATATTAAATGCATATAAGATGTAAAAATTAAATTTTAGATTATCTTCGTAATGAAAGCTGATTAAAATTGTAATGATTTCCAACTTCGCCAAAAACTTAAAAATTCATAATTCCATAACTAATAAAAAAGAGTCTTTTAAACCAATTGAAAAGAACAACGTTGGTATGTACGTTTGTGGACCTACAGTTTACAGCAATGCACACTTGGGAAATTGTAGAACTTTTATTTCTTTCGACCTCATTTTTCGTTATTTAAAATACTTAGGTTATAATGTAAGATATGTTAGGAATTTGACAGATGTTGGTCACTTGGAAAATGAAGATGAAAATGGAGAAGATAAAGTCTCTAAAAAAGCAAGACTTGAAAAAATAGAACCTATGGAAGTCGTTCAAAAATACACACTTGATTTTCATGATGTTTTAAAAAAATTTAATACACTTCCTCCTAGTATTGAACCTACAGCATCTGGGCACATAATAGAGCAAATTCAAAGCATAAAGCAGATCATAAAATCTGGTTATGGTTATGAAGTAAATGGTTCGGTATATTTTGATATTGAAAAATTTAATCAATCAAATAAATATGGAAAATTAAGCGGAAGAAATTCTGATGACATGTTAAACAATTCTAGAGATTTAGATGGTTCCTCTGACAAAAAAAATCCACAAGATTTTGCTCTTTGGAAAAAAGCGGATAAATCACACATAATGAATTGGGAATCTCCTTGGAGTAATGGATTTCCAGGATGGCATTTAGAATGTACTTCAATGAGTAAAAAATACTTAGGTGATAGATTTGATATACACGGTGGAGGAATTGACCTAAAATTTCCTCATCATGACTGTGAAATCGCCCAATCTGAAGCTATTGATGGAAAAAACCCTGCAAATTTTTGGATGCATGCAAACATGCTCACATTGAACGGAAAAAAGATGTCTAAATCTACAGATAATTTTGTTCTACCAGGTCAAATTTTTGATGGAAAAAATAAAATTTTTAGTAAACCCTTTAATCCAAATGTTCTGAAGTTTTTTATGTATCAGGCACATTATCGAAGTGTATTAGATCTTAGTAATGATGCTCTTTTAGCTTCTGAAAAAGGATTGTCAAAACTTATTTCTGGGTTCCAATTGATATTTGAACTGGAATGTAATGAAAATGAATCTGATTTTAACGTAGATAAATGGGTAAGTAATTGTTTCGATAAGCTTAATGATGATTTTAACACACCAATGCTAATAGCTGAACTTTTTGAATGTGTTAAATTTTTAAACAATGTAAAAATCAAATCAAAAAATTTAAATATTGTTGATAAAGAAACTATTGAAAAAATATTTAACAGCATACTGTTTGAAATTTTAGGTTTTGATTTAAATAATGATGAGCCAAATGAAAAAGATTCAAAAACTGAACTAATTGAGCTATTAATCAAAATTAGATCCCAAGCAAGAGAAAATAAAAATTTCAAATTATCTGATGAAATAAGAGATGAACTATTGAGTTTAGGTATCAAACTAAATGACAATAAAAACGATTCGTCATTTGAATTAATTTAATGAAAAAAATTTTAATTTATCCTCTTTTAGTTTTGATTAAACTATATCAAAACTTTATCTCACCCCTACTTCCCTCAACTTGTAGGTACTCTCCTACTTGTTCGGAATATTCAAAACAATCTTTAGTTAAATTTGGTCTTATTAAAGGCTCCATTGTGAGCATAAAAAGAATTATTAAATGTAACCCATGGGGAGGATCTGGATATGATCCCGTACCTTAGAAAAAATATAATAATATGATGATTTTTAAAATTGATTGGGCTCCAAACGAAGTGTTTTTAAACCTAGGACCATTAACTATATATTGGTACAGTGTAATGTTTATAATTGCATTTTCTTTGGGCTATTATATTGTACAAAAAATTTATATAAACGATAACAAATCTGTTTCTTTAGTTGAACCTCTTTTTATTTATGTTGTATTTGGGACGTTAATTGGCGCAAGACTTGGTGAAGTATTTTTTTATAATTGGGATTACTTTCAAAATCACTTGATTGAAATAATACTACCAATCAAAAAAGATATCAACAGTTCTATGTTATTTGGTTTTATTGATGGTTACAAATTTGTCGGATATAGAGGATTGGCTAGCCATGGAGCTACAATTGGAATCATAACTGCCATGTTTATCTATAAATATAAATTTAAATACGACTCAGTTTTATGGATTTTTGACAGGATAGTTATTCCAATTTCTATAGGTGGAATGTTTGTTAGAATAGGAAACTTCTTTAACTCAGAGATAGTTGGAAATTATACAAATTCTAATTTTGGTGTTGTTTTTCAAAACAGAGGAGAAATTTTTCCAAGACACCCAGCCCAACTTTATGAGGCTTTTGGTTATTTATTATTATTTATTTTACTCTGGAATATTTACTGGAAAACAGATTTAAAAAAATACAAAGGCTTTACTTTTGGATTATTCCTTACTTGTTTATTTTCAATTAGAGTTTTAGTTGAAAACGTCAAAGAAAGCCAAGGTGGTTTTGAAGAAACCTTGGGTATATTATCTACCGGCCAATGGCTAAGTATTCCTTTTATAATTATTGGAATTTGTTTAATGTTATACTCAAAAAGAAAAAGCAATTAACTCTTTTTCAGACTCTTTTTTAATGTATCGAACATTACAGGAGTTGCAATGAAAACTGACGAATAAGTACCAACAATTACACCAATTATAAGTGCAAACATAAATCCTCTGATTGATTCACCACCAAAAAGGAAAATTGCAAGCAATACTACTAATGTTGTAAAAGATGTATTCAAAGTTCTACTTAAAGTACTATTTAAAGCTCCATTAACAATTTTTTCAAATTTCCATGATTTATTGATCAATCTAAATTCTCTGATCCTATCAAAAACAACAACTGTATCATTTAAAGAATAACCAATTACAGTAAGGACTGCAGCAATAAAGGCTTGGTTAATTTCCATATTAAAAGGCATAAATGAGTAAGTTAATGAAAAGATACCTAGAACAACTAAAACGTCATGAAAAACAGCTGCAACTGCACCTAAAGAATATTGCCAATCTCTGAACCTAAGAAGGATGTATAGAAAAACAACAAATAAAGAACCAAAAATAGCTAAAAATGAATTCTTTTTAATATCATCAGCTATTGTAGGACCTACTTTTGAAGAACCCATTATTCCTACAGACTTATCATCAGCTCCATTTCTAAATTCATCAAATGTTAAATCATTTGGTAAATTATTTTTTAATGCTTCAAATATTTTATTTTCAATTTCATCATCAACTTGAGTCCCTTCAACATCAACTTTATAATTAGTAGTAATTTTTAATTGGTTATTAGATCCAAAAGTTTTTGCTTCAGCATTACCTAAAATATCAATCAAACTTTCTTGAATTTCACTTTGATTTACATCCTTATCAAATCTTACAGTATAAGTTCTTCCTCCAACAAAATCAACACCCTGGTTTAAACCGTTTATAGATAAAGAAAATATACTAAGAATTAATAATGAACCTGAGACAAAATATGCGATTTTTCTTTTATTTAAAAAGGTTATTGACATATTTGTAAATAAATTTTTAGTCAATGAAGTTGAAAAATTTAAAATTTTAGATTTAAAGAGTCTAGAATCAACTAGCATTCTAGTAATAAAAATTGCAGTAAATAATGAAGTTGCAATTCCAATTAATAGTGTAGTAGCAAACCCTTTTATTGGACCAGAGCCAAATACAAATAAAATTAAGGCTGTCAATCCAGTTGTTATGTTAGCATCTAAAATTGATGATAAGGCATTATTAAATCCATCTTTAACAGATTGCTTCAATCCTTTCCCCTTGTGTAATTCTTCACGAATTCTTTCAAAAATAAGCACATTAGCATCTACAGACATACCAATTGTTAAAACAATACCTGCTATACCAGGAAGTGTTAACACAGCACCTAGTCCAGCTAAAATTCCAAAAATTAAAATCAAATTCAAAACCAATGCAACATCTGCATAAATTCCAGCTCGTCCATAATAGAAAATCATCCAAATTAAAACAAGGATGAGGGCAATTATAAACGAATTAATACCTTTTTCAATATTTTCCTTACCAAGTGAAGGACCAACAACTTCAGACTCAATAATTTCAGCAGAAGCTGGTAATTTACCAGCTCTTAAAACATTCGCCAGGTCAATAGCTTCGTTTAATGTAAATTGACCTGAAATTTCAGATCTACCACCTGAGATTGCTCCTCTTGAAACTCCTGGAGCAGAATATACTATATTATCTAAAACAATAGCTATATTACTTTTATCTTTAAAAGCTTTTCCTGTCATTTCTTCCCACACTCTAGCGCCTTTACCATTCATTTGCATTGACACTGCAGGTGAACCTACTTGATCATAGGATTGACTTGCATCAACAACAACACTTCCTCCAAGAGGTGGTTTATTTTCTCTATTAGATTGTATAGCATAAAGGTCAACAACATTACTATTAATGTCAGGTTTTCCGAAAAGAAAACGAGTATATCTTTTATTTGAAGGAAGAAGTTGCCTAATTTCTGGCAATGATAAATATCCTTCAATTTTCTTTTGATCCTTTTCTAAAAACTGAGCAATTACTGGTCCTCCTTGATATCCTGTACCAACTAAATAATCAAATAGAGGATTATTTTTATTTGAAATTGAATCGTTTACTTCAACATCAGCTAATAAATCGTCAATTTCAGATTTTTCTTCAGATTTAGACTCACTTGTTTGCTCTTCTATAATTGTTTTTAATTTTTCATTAGCTTGTGATAAAAAAGGTAAGAATTGATCGTTTTTTTCCGTAAACCAAAACTCTAATTGGGCAGTGCTTTGTAACAAATTTTTAACTCTAGCAACATCCTTGGCCCCTGGAAGTTCAACTCTAATTCTTCCAGAATTACCCAAACGTTGAATGTTTGGTTGAGTAACACCAAACTTATCTATTCTTTTTCTTAGGACTTCAAAAGCAGACACAATTGATTCGTCAATTTTTCTTTGAATAATTGGTTTTACTTCGGCATCTGACATTTCATAATTAATTTCATCACTCAATGATCTATTAGCGAAAATATCAGGAGATCCCAAAGTTGTTTCCCCTTTTATTTGATCAAAAGCTTCAAAAAACGATTCAACATAAGTGTCGTCAGATTGTTTTTGTAATACATCTGCATCATCTAAGGCTTTATTAAATATTGGGTCCGTGGAATATTCGGCTAAGCCTTTCAAAATATCTTTTACAGAAATTTGAAGAGTTACATCAATACCTCCTTTTAAATCTAAACCCTTGTTTAACTCCTTGTTTTTGGCACTTTTATATGTAGTAAAACCTAATATTGATTTATCAGAGATCGAATCTAAAAAACTATTATACTTTTCCTCTCTAAGATCTGCATAATTGTCTTTTAAATCTGAAACTGAATTTATAGAATATTCCCTTGCTTTAGTTTCTACGTTTGAGGTTATAAACGTAAATGAAATTTGATAAATACTAACTAATGTAAAGCAAAAAGCAAAAAACTTTATTAGACCATTATTATGCATAACTTAAAATTTATTCTTATTAAAAAACGAGCAAATATAGGATTTACTTATTCACAAAACAATTATAGATAAAAACATAAAATAATTTATCAGAGTTGTAAAATTTTAAAGTGCTAAATTCATTTTCCTAACAGCAGAAGCACTATCGGCAAATTTTATCATTTCTTGATCATCTAAATCAATATTCACAATTTTTTCACAACCATCCTTTCCTATAATACAAGGGACTCCAATACATATATCATCTTGATTGTATTCGCCTTCAAGAAAAACAGAACAAGGAATTATTCTTTTTTCATCATTCAAAATTGATTTAACCAAAAAAGCAACAGACGCTCCAGGAGCATACCAAGCTGAAGTACCTAATAGCTTTGTTAAAGTCGCACCTCCAAGCATTGTTTTATTTGAAACATTCTCAAGATCGTTTTTTGAAATTAGATCAGAAATTGGAAGACCATTATAGGTGGCTAATCTTGTTAATGGAATCATTGTTGTATCTCCATGACCACCAATTACCATTCCTTGTATATCATTGGCTGGTTTATCTAGCGCTAAAGATAAGTAAGTTTTAAATCTAGAACTATCTAAAGCTCCACCCATTCCAACAACTCTATTTTTGGGCAATCCTGTTGATTTGAGTGTCAAATAAGTCATTGTATCCATTGGATTTGAAACAACAACTATGATAGTTTTAGGT
This sequence comes from Flavobacteriaceae bacterium, assembly GCA_016780345.1. GTDB lineage: Bacteria > Bacteroidota > Bacteroidia > Flavobacteriales > Flavobacteriaceae > MAG-121220-bin8. The sequence continues at coordinate 17,336 of JADHLZ010000025.1, forward strand.
GAATGTTCTAAAACATTTTGGGAAACAGTTTTAACAATCCCTGCATTAATTCCTATTAATTCTTCTCTTGTCATTCCTGGCTTTCTCGGAATTCCAGAAGTAATAACAACAACATCACTATTAGCTGTTTTAGTATAATCATTGGTAGTTCCAATAATTTTTGTTCCAAAACCCAAAGTGGTTGAAGTTTGCATCATATCGAGAGCTTTACCCTCAGCAAAACCTTCTTTTATATCTAATAAAACCACCTCTCTTGCAATGGATTTTGAGGCTATTACATCTGCACAAGTTGAACCTACATTTCCGGCACCTACAATTGTTACTTTCATTAGTTAAAAATTTATTTTAAACATCAATATTTGCATAAGTAGCATTTTTCTCTATGAACTCTCTTCGAGGTGGAACTTCGTCACCCATTAACATTGAAAAAACTCTATCAGCTTCGACAGCATTATCAATGGTTACTTTTCTAAAAGTTCTATATTCTGGATTCATTGTAGTATCCCATAGCTGAACAGCATTCATCTCTCCAAGACCCTTATATCTTTGTATTGTTGCACCTTGTCCATATTCCTCTAAAATTTTATCTCTTTCCTGATCGTTCCAAGCATATTGTTTTTTTGCTCCTTTTTTTACTAAGTATAAAGGAGGAGTAGCTATATATATATATCCATTTTCGATTAATTCTTTCATATACCTAAAAAAGAAAGTTAAGATTAATGTAGCAATATGACTTCCATCAACATCAGCATCGCACATAATAACAATTTTATGATATCTTAATTTTTCTAAATTTAAAGCTTTACTATCCTCTTCAGTTCCAATCGTAACTCCTAAAGCGGTATAAATATTAATTATTTCTTGGTTTTCAAAAACCTTATGCTGCATTGCTTTTTCAACATTTAAGATCTTTCCTCTTAATGGTAAAATTGCTTGAAAATTTCTATCTCGTCCTTGTTTAGCAGTTCCACCAGCTGAATCCCCCTCAACTAAAAAAACTTCACAAAGTTCTGGATTCTGCTCTGAACAATCGGAAAGTTTACCTGGAAGGCCACCTCCACTCATAACTGTTTTTCTTTGAACCATCTCACGAGCTTTTCTTGCGGCATGTCTCGCTTGAGCGGCTAAAATTACTTTTTCAACAATTATTTTTGCATCAATTGGATTCTCTTCCAGATAATTCTCTAACATTTCAGAAACCGCTTGAGACACAGCTGAATTAACTTCTCTGTTACCTAGTTTTGTTTTAGTTTGACCTTCAAACTGAGGTTCAGCAACTTTGACAGAGATTATTGCCGTTAAGCCTTCTCTAAAATCATCACCAGCAATTTCAAATTTTAACTTATCTAACATTCCTGATGAGTCTGCGTATTTTTTAAGAGTAGCTGTTAGCCCCCTTCTAAAACCAGCAAGATGAGTTCCTCCTTCATGAGTATTGATATTGTTTACATATGAGTGAAGGTTTTCAGAAAACGAGGTATTATAAATCATAGCAACTTCTACTGGAATTCCATTTTTTTCTCCCTCCATAGAAATTACCTCAGAAATTAAAGGTTCTCTATTTTCATCTAAAAACCTAATAAATTCTTTAAGACCATCTACAGATTTAAAAATTTCTTTAACGAATTCACCTTCAACTTTTTTTCTTTTATCTGAGAGAGATAATGTAATTCCTTTATTTAAGAATGATAATTCTCTCATTCTATTGGATAAAGTTTCGTAACTAAATTCCTGAGATTCCTTAAAAATAGACTTATCAGGTTTGAAAGTTACTTCGGTACCAGTTTTTGTACTTGTACCATCTGTTTTGACAGGGTATAATGCTTTCCCTCTTTCATAATCTTGAATCCAAATTTTACCATCTCTGAAGACTTTTGCAGTTAATTTATCTGAAAGTGCATTTACAACAGAAACTCCAACTCCGTGAAGACCACCTGAAACCTTATATGAATCTTTATCAAATTTTCCACCTGCACCTATTTTTGTCATAACAACTTCAAGAGCAGAAACACCTTCCTTTTTATGTATTCCTACAGGAATTCCTCGACCATTATCATCAACAGAAATAGAATTGTCCTCATTAATTGATACATTAATCTCATTACAATAGCCTGCCATGGCTTCGTCAATAGAATTATCAACGACCTCGTAAACTAGATGATGCAATCCACGAACTCCTACATCACCAATATACATTGAGGGTCTCATTCTTACATGCTCCATTCCCTCAAGAGCCTGTATACTGTCAGCAGAATACTGATTCTTATTAATTTCTTCGCTCATTTTTAATTAAATTATATAATTTTTGGTTAAAACAAATATAACTAATTGACAAGGTTTAATTATCAATTATCAGAGATAAATGAGTATAAGTTATCAACAATTTTAATATAAAAACCTATAGATTAATAACTATTATTATGAATATTCAAAACTGAACGACCTGAAGGATCATTTAAGTCTTTAAATGCTTTGTCCCACTCTAGTGCAATTGGAGTGCTACAAGCTACTGAAGGAACAGATGGAACTGTTTTTGCTGAAGTTTCAGATGGAAAATGTTCTTCAAAAATTGATCTGTAAAAATACTCCTCTTTTGACATTGGAGTTTGAAAAGGGAATCTAAACTTTGCATTATCAAACATATCATCTGTTACTTTTTCTTCAACCAGTTCTTTTAGACTATCAATCCAATTATAACCTACTCCGTCACTAAATTGTTCTTTTTGTCTCCATGCAACTGAAGCAGGAAGATATTTTTCAAAACTTTTTCTCAAAACCCATTTTTCCATCTTCTCAGATGAAATCATCTTATCTTTTGGATTTAATCTCATCGCAACATCTAAAAATTCTTTATCTAAAAAGGGAACTCTTCCTTCAATTCCCCATGCAGCAAGTGATTTGTTAGCTCTTAAACAGTCGTATTGGTATAATTTATCTAACTTTCTTACAGTTTCATTATGAAATTCTTTTGCGTTGGGAGCTTTATGAAAATAAAGATAGCCTCCAAAAATTTCATCAGCACCTTCACCAGAGATAACCATCTTAATTCCCATAGATTTAATAACTCTAGCCATTAAATACATCGGAGTAGAAGCTCTGACTGTAGTAACATCATATGTTTCTAAATGATAAATAACGTCTTTTAATGAATCCAAACCTTCTTGAACAGTAAAGGTAATCTCATGATGAATAGAATCTATATGATTAGCAACTTTTTTAGCTGCTTTTAAATCAGGAGA
>JADHLZ010000026.1 GCA_016780345.1 Flavobacteriaceae bacterium
ATATCACACATATTATCGGTTCTAATGAAGATTTAGAAATAAAACTACTATACGATGCAATTAACAATTACAATTTTAATGAGTTTAAAAATAAATCTGTAATAATCAAAGGCTGTTCAGAACAAAAAATTCCTCTTGCTGCATTTTCTATGATTTTAAATAAAATACAGCCTATTGCAAAAAGTATTATGTTTGGCGAAGCCTGTTCGTCTGTTCCAATTTACAAATCAAAAAAATAAAACCTTGAGATTAAATTATATCATTTTTTTAATTATACTTTTTGTAAACTTTTCTTTTTCACAATCAAATGATATTCCTGAAAAATGGAAAAATTCTGGATCTGCATTGTTTTTAGTGAACCAATCAAGTTTTAGCAATTGGACTTCAGGGGGGCAAAGTAGTATTTCTGGTACTCTAAAAATTGATTATAATTTTAATTATGCTGATAACGGATGGTCTTGGGACACAAAATTAATCAGCAATTTTGGCTTGAATAAAATTAGTGGAAGTGAATTTTTAAAAAAAACTGATGATAAGCTTGAAATAAATTCAGTACTTGGAAAAAAGTTTAATAATGATGTTATTGGGAATTGGAGTTACTCTAGCTTTTTCAACTTTCAAACACAATTTGCAAAAGGATATAGGTTTGGAAAAGACACTAATGGTAATCCAAACAGAACAGAAAAGTCAAGATTTTTTTCTCCTGCAACTGTTCAACTTGGAGTTGGTCTTTATTGGAAAAAAAATAAAAATTTATGGGTTAATGTTGCGCCAATGACAGGTAAATTAATATTAGTTAATAGAAAGTTTACTGAAAATTTAAGTGACAATCAAACATATTTTGGAGTAAGAAAAGGGAGTAATAGCAGATTTGAATTAGGGGCATCTGTAAGGTCTTATTATAAAAAAGAACTCTTTCAAAACATTACTATGGAAAATAGGTTAAGCTTATATTCTGATTATCTTGACAGGCCTCAAAACATTGATATTGACTGTACATTTAACTTTGTAATGAAAGTAAATCAATACGTGTCAACTAACCTAATATTTCAATTTGTTTATGATGATAATGAAATCAAAAGAGTTCAAATTAGAGAAGTATTAGGAATTGGTCTTAATTTTGATTTAAGTAAGATCAGGATATAAAAAAGCATTATATGGGAATCTAGTTACATGAATTTTTCTAACTTGATTGTAAAGATCTTTTCTAAAGTCATTTATTTGGTTTTTATCAAGTGCTGATATAAAAAAAACTTTTTCATTAAACTTTCTCCTTAAATTTCTTTTTAAAGTATCAAGGCTTTGGTCCTCGTATTCAATGTCAAACTTATCTATTCCTTCAGATTTATCAATAAATTTATCTATCTTATTAAATACAAATATTGTTGGTTTTTCAATAACTCCTATTTCACCCAAAATTAGATTTACAGAATCTATATGTTCATTATAATTTGAATGTGAAATATCTACAATGTGAATTATTAAATCGGATTCTGTTATTTCAGTTAAAGTACTTTTAAATGAATCCACTAACTGAGTTGGTAACTTTCTAATGAACCCTACAGTATCAGTAAGTAAAAACGGCATATTTTCAATCACTACTTTTCTTACTGTAGTGTCTAGAGTAGCAAACAATTTGTCTTCAGCAAATACATTAGCTTTAGAAATAGAGTTCATTAAAGTTGATTTCCCAACGTTTGTATATCCAACTAGAGCTGCTCTAACTAGTGAACCTCTGTTTCCTCTTTGAGTTGACATTTGCTTATCAATTGTAACTAATTTTTTTTTCAACAGATTGATTTTGCTTCGGACAATCCTCCTGTCAGTTTCAATTTCTGTTTCACCTGGGCCCCTCATTCCAATTCCACCTTTTTGTCTTTCTAAGTGAGTCCAAAGCCCTTTTAATCTTGGTAAAATGTATTGATATTGTGCAAGCTCTACTTGATTTCTTGCATAACTAGTTTTTGCTCTTTGAGCAAAAATATCCAAGATTAATCCTGTTCTATCTACTATCTTACACCTAAGCTGTTTTTCAATGTTTGATTGTTGAGTTGGAGTTAATTCATCGTCAAAAATTACTGAATTAATATCATTAATCTTGATGAAGGAATACAATTCTTCCATTTTGCCTTTTCCAAGAAATGTCTTTGTATCAGGGGAATCCATTTTTTGAGTTATTGTTTTTACAACAGTTCCCCCAGCAGTATAAGTCAAAAAACTCAATTCATTTAAATACTCTTTCAATAATGATTTTGATTGATTAAGAGTAATTATCCCAACTAAAACCGTTCTTTCAAGGTTTGAGGATGATTTTTCAATCATTATTTAAAGTCTGATTTTTAAAATATTTTAATTCAATGCTCATACCATCAAATTCAGCATATGAATAATAAGAAATCCAATCACCTAAATTAAAATAAGTCGCTTTATTTTCAATATTTACTTTTAAAGGCATATGTCTATGGCCAAAGATAAAGTAGTCATAGTTTTCTTGCTTTATTTTCTTTTTTGAGTACTGAACCAACCATTCATCATCATCACCTTTATACTGTAAATCCTCATCTCCAGAAATTAATTTGTTTTTAGCTGATAAATATTGAGCCAGACTAACGCCCAAATCTGGGTGAATCCATTTAAATAAAAATTTACATAATGAGCTTGTAAATGCTTTTTTCATTCTTTTATAACCCTTATCTTCAGGGCCTAGACCATCCCCATGTCCAATTAACATTTTTTTTCCAGAAATTATAAAGTTTTGTGGTTTGTGAAAAACTGGAATATTTAATTCTTTTTGAAAATAACCATTCATCCATAAATCGTGATTTCCTACAAAAAAATATATTTTAATACCTGAATCGGCAAGTTCTGCTAATTTTCCTAAAACTCTTACAAATCCTTTAGGAACAACCTTTTTATACTCAAACCAAAAATCAAATAAATCCCCAAGCAAAAAAATAACTTTGGCATCTGATTTTATCATATCGAGCCAATCAACAAAACGTTTTTCTCTAATCAAACTTTCTTTATGATTTGGTGCTCCAAGATGGTTATCAGATGAAAAATAAACTTTTTCTCCTTTTGTTAATTTTATTTCAATTGCACTAGTAATCACTTTCATTGATTATTAAAATATTTTACAAAAGTAAAAGAATACTTTATATTATCTTCTCAAAGCAATAAAAAGGTTTGTTACTTTGTTTTCTAAAATAGATCTCTCCTAGTTTTTTAAAACCCAGTTTTGTATAGAAAATATTATTTATAGAATTTTCACTAAATGTATCGAGTCTTATTGAAATAAACTTGTTTTTTTTTGCAAAATCAAAAGAAAAATTCATCAGTTGTTTTGCATAACCCATTTTTTGGAATTTAGGATGAATAGCCAATCTATGTAAATACAAATTTTTACCGTTTGTTGTGATCCATTTTACATTAGAATAAAATTCATCCATATTTTGAGACATTACAATACACCCAATAATATCATCATTTTTCTCAATCACATATAATGATTTTTCAATTAAATCATTTTTAAAAGTTTCTATGTTTGGATAATGTTCATTCCATTGAAAAATATTATTAGAAATCATAAATGCAGCACATGCTTTAGTAATCTCAATGATTCTTTTTAAATCATTAGATTTTGCTTTTCTAATCATCTATTGCTTCATAAATCACTTTTCCTGTAGAGGCATTTGGAGAGTTAATTCCAAGTATTGAAGCTATAGTTGGAGCTATATCAATAATATCAGTTCGTCTGTTTATTGAAGCTTTCTTTACACCTTTTCCGTACAAAAGAAGAGGAACATGAGTGTCGTGATTAAATCTCGTTCCATGTGTAGAACCTTTCCTATAATAAGTCCAATTTGGCATTAAAGTATAAACAATATCACCTGAAAGATTTTTATTAAATCCATTTCGAATGAGTGTAATAAAATGATCGTTATTTATATTAAGGATCTGCTCAGATGAATATATTTCATCAATTCCTGGATAAATTTGCATTTTTTCAATTAACTTTTCTCTAACTAAATTAAAATCTAAATTTAATTTGGAAATCAATTCATCATCTAAAAAAATTTGATGATTTGAATCACTAATTAAAATTTTGGATGTTCCATAAGATTGAAAAAGAAAGTCATCAATATATTGCCTCCATTTATTTGAATTAAAATAATTAACTGGTATTTTATTGTCTTTAAGAAACCCTGGAGCATTTGTTACTCCATGATCTGCACTTAAAAATAAAGTGTATTGATCTTTACCTACATGCTTATCAAAATAGTCTAACAATCGCTCTATTTCTTTATCTAGTCTTATGTAGGTGTCCTGGACTTCTTTAGAATTCGCTCCGAATTGATGTCCAACATAATCAGTTGAAGAATAGTCAATCAACAAGAAATCTGTAATATCATCCTTACCTAAATTCTCATACTCAACGGCTTTTAATGAAAAGTCCGTTACTAAAGAATTCCCGTATGGAGTTGATGTTAAGTCTCCATAAAAAGGCTCGCCTGTTTTTTTATTTTTAATTCTGAAATTATGAGGGAAAACGGGTTTATCCTCACCAATAAAATTGGATTCATAGTTGTTATCATCTGACCCACTTTCAATGTAGGTTGAAATATCATAATATGTATCCCAAGGTTTAAGATAAGAATCTACAATTCTTGAATCATTAAATTTTTTAGCCCAATCAGGGAGCTTATCTAAATAATATGTACTGCTTATGAAACTCCCAGCTTTGGAGTCAAACCAGTATGCAGCATTAGCAGTATGACCAGATGATAAGATTGATCCCCTATCTTTTATAGCAACTCCGATTGTTTTTCCTTTAAAATTAGTTGCAATTCTATTTTCATCACTTATTGTTGTTGTTAGTAATTTTGAAGGAGATTTTTTTCCACTATTTGTTGAACTTCCTATTGTCTCATACTGTTCGTCATCAACACAGTAAACTGATTTTTTTGATTTGCGATCAAACCAACTATTTCCAATAATTCCATGAACTCTAGGATAGGCACCTGTAGCTATCGTTGTATGTCCAGGCGCTGTTGAAGTTTGTGAATAACCATAATGATTGCTTTTTGCATTAAATCCATCATTAATTAACCTTTTAAAACCTTTTTCAGAATAATGATCCCAAAATTTGGTTAGATATTGATATTTCATTTGATCAACAACAATTCCTACTACAAGTTTTGGGCTACTACCTAAATTATTTTCTGGTTTAAAATTCCCGTAAAAAACTCTTACAAGGAAGCCAATAAATAATAAAACAAAGCCAGCTAGAAGAATATTAAAAAAGGTTTTGTTACTCACCAATAAATTTTTTTGTGAAATTAAAAATTTAATTGTTACTAAAATATTAAAAAAAGAAGGGAAACATATGTTTCCCTTCTTTTAATATATAAAAACAAAAATTAATTTATTTTGCCCAGAATAATTTAGTAGCCTGAACGTCTGGCCCTTGCGTAGATAAGGCAGCAGTTACATTATCGCCGTTCTTATTGTAAGCACCTGAACCGTATCTCATTCTTTGTGGATAGTGTCCATTTAAATCTCCTATTTCGTACATGTCGCCATCTAAATTAGTATTAGCCAATCCTGGAAGATCAGGGTATCCTGTATCTCTTACAACAGCCCAAGCTTCATATCCTTCAGTGAAATAAGCAATCCATCTTTGAATTGAAACTTTTGCAATATTTTCTTCAGTAGTTCCACTTAATGTTGCCATTGGCTCATTAGCGATAAAAGTATCAATATCAGCATCAGCTACATCCCAAAGCTTCATTGCATGTCTAATTCCAGTCTGATAATGAGCATTTGCACCAGAACCAATCCCTAGTAAAGCAGCATGAGCAGCTAAGAAATGAGATTCAGCAGCAGTCATTACAATCTGAGGGAAAATAGGTTTTCCAGTATTTTTACCGTTGACAACAATATCAGCAGGTTCCGAGAATAACTCTCTGTGAAGATGTGGTTTAATTTTACTATTCATTCTTACAGGCTGACCAACGTATGCTCCTGAAGCTACAGTAATAGTTCTTTTATCTCCAGTAACACCACTATCGGTTACATCAGCTCCTGAATCTTTCAAGTGTTTAACTAAAAAGTCAGTATGTTTTTCAAACAATGAAGTATTAGAACCAGAAGTTGCTCTTTCTAAAGTGAAAGTTCCTCCTTTAATAGGCTTACCATATTTTGAAAGTCTTGGATCGTTGTTGTTTCTTAAGTGATCAACTAATTTACTTCCAAGATGCCAATTTCCTCCTCCATAGAATGGTCCCCATACATCTCCATATACTGCACTCACCCAAGTTGAGATTTCAGTATCTCTAGACATTAAAGCATTATCGTTAGCTAAAACTCCGCTACTTAATGCTGAAGAAACATGAGCGGAATAATCTGCACCGTTTCCACCGTGTCCTCTTAAGGCCATTTTAAGTTTTAAACTATTAGCTAGTTGTTTCCATTTCTGCATATCGCCATTAAAGAAAAGATCATTTTCTCCAAGTAATTGAGGACCTGAACCAGTAGTAGTTGCATCTCCAATTAGAGTAATAGCTTCGTCTAATTCTGCTATTACACCTTCATAAATAGTTTGAACAGAATCAAATTTTGGAGTTGTGATATCTGGATTTGAAGCTTCAATATATGGAGCAGCTCCAAAAGTATCAGCATATTTCTGGTAATACAATCCTTTCAAAATAAGTGCTATCGCATAATATTTATCATTTTCTAAAGTTCCTCCTGGCTTAACAAAATTTGTAAAAGAAGAAAGAGTACTATTGTAGCCTTCCATGTAATCGTATACAGCTCCTGTATAACCTGAGGAGTAAGTATAACCTAATCCATCAGACCACCAATTTGCTTTGTAACCAAAGGCTGTATGACCAGCATAACGATCTACATGAATAATTGGTCCTCTCCAATAAGGATATCTATTAGGACCAAAAAACGCTTGTTGAGCACTAGTTACAAAGTACTTAGCACTAACATCTTTTGCGGTTAAAGCAGTTGGGTTTTCATTTATCTTATCAAAATCATCAGTACATGCTGAGAACGTGAAAAGAAAACCAAATGCTAAATAAAGTATTGTTTTTTTCATAGTTTTTTTAATTTAGAATTTAAGTGTAAGATTTAAACCTAGAGATCTTGTTGTAGGTAAATTACCATAGGCAATACCCATACCTCCAATATTCGTACCAAGCATTGCTTCAGGATCAATATCGTCAGCTTTTTTACTAAAGAAGAACAAGTTTCTTCCAATTAATTGTAAATATACGCTGTCAGCACCTAAAGCATCTGCAACTGGCAAATTATATCCAACTGAGAATTCTCTAAGTCTTACGTTTGATTGACTGTAAATATAATTTTCAGCAATGCCCGACATAGTTCCCCAATATTCTTGACCTGTTATAGAAGCAGTATTAGCAGCACCAGATGATGAAGAAACTGCATCTAAAGTTACACCGCTCTCACGATATAATAATGATCTTTCAGAAGTACCGTTAGCATCAGCTCCAGAAGAAACTGCAGAAAAAACTTGACCTCCGAATCTTCCATCAATTAGGAAGTTAACTGAAACATCACCAAAACTGAAGCTGTTACTCCAACCTCCTAGCCAGTCTGGTTGAGCATTTCCAAGGAATTGATCAGGAGCAGTAGCAACTGGTCTACCAGAATCGTTAACAATGTGATTTCCATTACTATCTTTAGACCAAACTGAACCGTACAAGTCTCCTATCCCTCCACCAACTTTTGCTTGAACGCTTAAATTTCCAGAGTTAGTTGTAGTATAAACTAACGTTGATAAATCATCAATTAAGCTAACAAGTTTGTTTTCATTCTTGGAAGCATAAATTGACGAATTCCAAGTGATTGAACCAGTATTTAACACGGTTCCACCTAAACTTAATTCAACTCCTTTATTGGTAACTTCTCCAATATTTTCTAAGAAGAATGAATACCCTGTTGCAGCAGGAACAGGAACACTAAAAATTAAATCTGTAGTTTTTATATTATATAAAGATAAATCGAAATTTAACTTATTATCAAACATAGAAAGCTCTAAACCAAATTCAGTTGATTCTATATTTTCAGGTTTTAGATTAGGATTTAATCTAGTACTAGGAGCATTTAATGTAGTTAGCCCCAGATAACCTTGGCCAGGAACACTAAACGTTTGAACTAATTGATAAGGCGAAGTGTCGTTACCAACATTAGCTACAGATCCTCTTACTTTAAAAAGATCAAAAACTTTTCTATCAGGATCTACAAAATCTTGTAATAGAAGAGATGCGTTTACAGATGTGTAAAGATAAGATCTATTATCAGCTCCTAAAGTTGATGACCAATCGTTTCTGGCAGAAACATCAACATAAGCCCAATTATCGTAAGCAAAGTTTGCCGATCCATATAGGGAGTTAACTTTTTTAATTTCCTGAGGAGTGTCAGTAAATCGATTAATCATAGTATTTGAGAAAAATGGCTTACTATTAATTTTAAAATCTTCACCATACATCCAAGAGGCACTGTAAGTTCTTCTAGACATATTACCCCCAATATTTAATACCATATTGATATCTTCAGTCAAATCTTGTTTAGCAGTCAATAAGAACTCAGAATTTAATTCTCCGCTTCTATCACCACGTCTTTCGATTCTTCCAGATGGATACCAGTGATGTCCAGCCTGTCTTACTGTGTATAAACCAGTATTTGTAACATCCGTACCAATTCTTATAAATCCTGATAGCCAATCGGTAAATTCATAATTTAATTTAGTAAATCCAAAGAATCTTTCTCTGTTTTCTATATCTTGATCATGAAGCATCATCCAATATGGGTTAGCAGTGTTTGAGCCTAACTTATCCCAGTTTATTACTCTGTAGTCTGCATCGCTTGCAGGATTATCCATTTGGTATTTCTTCATGTCGTTCATATCAACCGTTCTTGGTATAGAAAAAACTGTTGAAACAACTCCTTCACCTCCAGTTCTAGCTTTTCCTCTAACATCTTGTGAGAAAAACGTCACTTTAGTATCAATACTTAATTTATCATTAAGTTGAGAAGTACCTCTTAAATTAAAGTTATGACTGCTAAGTCTTGCACCAGGAAGAATGCTTTCTGTATCATTGTTAGTATAAGAAAATCTGTATGTAGAATTTTCCGTGCTTGAGTCAATAGAAATAGAATTTATAGATTTAATTCCATTTTCAAAAAAGTCCTCAACATTGTCAGGCTTTGCAGTGTAAGCTCTTTGAGAGCCATCAAAATATAACTGTGAACTTCCATCTGCTTTAGGACCCCAAGATGAACCAGTAAAATCGGCTAAACTAGTAGCTGCATTTCCTGCACTACCTTGACCATATACATTTTGGAAATCAGGCAAAAACATAACTTGGTCTAAAGTAGTGTTAGAATTTATAGTAACACCAAATTTAGATCCTTTTGTTCCTTTTTTAGTAGTAACTAAAATAACACCATTACCAGCTCTTGAACCGTATAATGCAGCAGCATTAGGCCCTTTAAGAACAGTTATACTTTCAACATCGTTTGGGTTGATGTCACTAATACCACCTCCTGTAATATTGTTGTTATAAACACTTCCTCCTGAATTAATTCCATTATCATTAATTGGAATACCATCTACAACAATAAGCGCTTGAGTATTACCACTAAGTGAGTTGTTACCACGGATTACAATTCTTGATCCAGAACCTATTGTTCCCGCCTGAGTTATGTTAAGACCCGGTATTTTACCAACTAAAGAATTGGCAATGTTATGGTCTTTTACTGTGTTGATACTTTCTGATGAAACCTCTGTGATGGCATAACCAAGAGTTTTCTTTTCTCTAGAAATACCTAGAGCAGTTACAACAACTTCATCAAGAGCATTGTCTGGTTGAAGAGAAACGTTAATAGTTGCTGATGATCCAACGACTACAGATTGAGTAGAATATCCAACAAAACTAAAAACAAGTGTGTCACCACTACTTGCATTAATTGAATAATTACCATCGAAATCGGTAGAAACACCGTCATCAGTTCCCTGGACTAAAACAGTAGCACCTGGAAGTGGTACACCATTTTCGTCAGTCACTGTCCCGCTAATTGATTGCGCTTGCAGATTAAAACCAAATGCAAACAACAATAAAAAAGTGGACAAAAATCTAAATAATTTTGTTTTCATAAATTTATTTTTTGATTAATTTCATTACGAATTTAATAAATTCATTAACAATTTTTTAACACATCAATGATTTTCTGCTAATAATTCGACAAAAGCCTCGTTTTTTTCGATTAATAATTCCTTCTTTTACGCATAATAATTACACTCTACAACACCTAAACGCTTTTAAAACAACAGTTTAAGTAATTATTTTAATTAATTTAATTTATAAAAATAAAATCTCGTCTACAAAAAGCCATGCATATTGACCCTCAGCAGGGTGATTTTTTGGAAGTTTTTTATTGCTTTTTACAACCAATTTTAATTTAGATGTTTTTTGGGTTATTGGAATTTTAAAAAATTTTGTAAGATTAGCAGCGCCTAGTTCTGATTCTGGAATATCTTCAAAATAAATAAGTTTTTCAACTAACTTAGAAATGTCATAAAGTTCAATTCTTTTAGGAAACATAATGTAAGACCCTAAATCCTCCAAAGAATGAAATCCTATAGATGAATAGTCTTTACCCTCCATGTCAATTTCTAAAACTAAATCACCAGAATTTCTTTCATTTACACCTTCCTGATAATCTTTAGTTCTTATAAATCCATTCCAATAACCATCTCTAAAATCTAAATCTCCAATAATTCCATCAAATAATTTTTTTGGATGACTGTATCTGTTGTCTGGCATTGTTTTCAAAACATAATCTTTTATAACCCCCTCAACTTTAACATAGTCTATGATGCCAATTTTGCTGTCCAACCAACCTTGTTTAAAAGCCTTTGCTTTCAAGGTAAGAGATTGTTTAATTGTAAATGGTTTTTCGTACAATAAAGATAACGAGTCAGGCTCATCACCATTTAAAGTGTATCTAATTTCTGGATTACCTAAAGGTTTATAAAATTCGATTTTAAGAGAGTCTGAAAACATTGTTTGTTCAGAAATTGGTTTAGGAGAAGACAGTGGAACTCCTTTTCCAAAGTCAGTAACTCCGAAATTTAATAAAGCCGTGTTAGAATTTTTTAATATTTCTTGAGATTCTGAATCAATATTTACATTCCACAAATAAACTGTTTTTAAATTAGAGTTTTCAAGCAAAATCTTAACGCTATTTAATCCAATATCGTTGTTATTAAGATTTAAGCTTTTAACAGAACTTCCGATGTATGAAAGACCCTTGTCCGTTATCTCAGTATCATTTATTTTTAAATACTTTAGATTTTCAAAGGAACTAAGCTTTGAAAGAAAACGATCATTAAAATTTGAGTGGCTTAAATCTAACTTTATTAGCTGACTTTTAACAGATCTCAAAGCGCTCATATGTTTCGAACTTAATTTATCACCTAAAAATTTTGCTTCTATGTAATTATTTGAAATGCTATTACGTTCTAATCTGAAACCAAGCTCAATCAGCTTTTCTAAATCTTGTTTTCTAGGAGGATCAACTTTTATTTCATTTGGGAAAAAAGAGGTTAAAATTTCTTTATCTAATTCATTAAAACTTTCTGTTTTACTGAACTTATCAAACTGACCACCTCCTTCAATCCAAATTCTTAAAATTTCCACTTCATTCTCGGTTAATTGAGAATTTCCTTCTGGGGGCATATGTAATTTGTCATTCATCGGAAGTTTTGGATAATTGTATAGACGACTTGAGTTTGGATCAAATGATACAAACAATGGTCCTCTTTCACCTCCTTTTAAGATGGCTTCTTGAGAATGCATCATCAAACCTCCTTTGTATTTATTTGGATTATGACATTTTACACATTTGTTTTCTAGCACTGGCATAACAACACTTGAAAAAACATTGATACTGTCAACAGAGGTTTTAACTGATGGCTGACTAAACTCTGGTATTTTTAAATAATCTTTACCATGTGTGATTTGTCCACCGAAATGACCCGTTACAGAAAGTAAAATTATTGTAATTAAAAAAAATATGTCAAAGTATTTTAAATAAGTTGAGGTTTTATGCATCCACAAAAGAATTCCAATAAAAATTGTAGTTGAAATTCCTAGCCACATGTGAAGCTCTATTAAATCTCCTGAGAAATCATCACCTAAGTACAAAAAATAACCTAAAAGTGCACTTAAAACAGAGAATGCAAAAGAAAAAAGCAATCCAAATCTTACAGGTATTGTGTAGTTAGTATTAAAAAATTTTTGCAATAAAACAAGACAAAAGGTAAGATATAAAGCGCCAATCGGCAGGTGCAAAATCACAGGATGAAATTTTCCTAAATATTCTAAAATCTCCATTATCCTATTTTATAATCAGCATCAATTAATAAATCTTTATTTTTTTCATCACACAATGAGAAATTGAAACCTTTTCTTAAGCTGTAACCAGCATATTCACCATTTTTATTTAAAGCGATAAAACCAACTTGAAGATAATCCCATTCAGGCCCTTTCTTGTGTAATTTTGAAATTCTATCGACTATGATCTTGCAAGCTTGCATAGGAGAATGTCCTTGCCTCATTAATTCAACTACCATTGCACTTCCTGAGGTTTTAATTATAGCTTCTCCAAGCCCTGTTGCTGCAGCAGCACCAACTTCATTATCTAAAAACAAACCTGCTCCAATAATTGGAGAATCTCCAACCCTGCCATGCATTTTCCATGCAGCACCACTTGTTGTACACGCCCCATAAAGATCTCCGTTTTCATCAATAGCAAGCATACTTATTGTATCATGATTTTCTATGTTTATTATTGGCTTGTAATCAGACTTTTCTTTCCATGTTATCCAATCTTTTTTTGATTGCTCTGTTAGTAAATTTTCTTGTTTAAAACCCTTTGAAACTGCAAAATCTAAAGCTCCTTTTCCAGACAACATAACGTGAGGAGTTTCTTCCATTACCAGTCTTGCAACTGAAATAGGATGTTTAATGTTTTGTAAATAAGTAACTGAACCACAATTGCTATTTTTATCCATTATACAAGCGTCTAGTGTAACTATTCCATCTCGATCTGGATATCCACCTAAACCTACAGATCTAACGTTTGGGTCTGCCTCGGTTACTTTCACTCCTTCTTCAACAGCTAACAAACCTCCTTTTCCTGACTTTAAAACTTCCCATGCTTTATTGTTTGCTGCAAGTCCGTGATTCCAAGTTGAAATAATTCTCGGGATTTCTTTTTTAATATTTTTTAATTCTTGATCACAACTTATTATAGACGATGCACTAAAACTTGCAAGTGCTGACTTTTTTAAGAAATTTCTTCTATTTTCCATAATTATTTCATTATTCTATCATTCCAACTTCACGAACTTCATTTCCTGATATTTTAAATAAATCGTCTCCTAATTCGGTTCTTTTTTCATTTGCCAAACTAATTATTTTTTTAGTAATTTCAGGATGGTATTTTATAATGTTTGATAGTTCTGAAGGGTCTTTTTTTAAATTATATAACTCATTTTCTTTTAAGTCAATATACTCATATTTTATAGGGGTTCCATCATTTCGACCTTTTCTGCCATTTAAAGTCCTATATCTGTGAGGAAAATACATTTTATAGTCACCATATCTAACAGCATGAAGGCTGTTTCTATGATAATAGAAAAATAAAGCTTCATGTGGATCTTTTACACTTTTACTTGTCAAAATATTCCAAATATTTTTTCCATCAATTTTATTACTAGACAATTTTGATTTAATTAATTCTGCAAACGTAGGCAGCCAATCTATTCCCATAAGAGGATTAGAAATAGTTGTATTGGATTTAATCTCTTTGGGATACCAAACTATGCAAGGAACACGTTGACCACCTTCCCAAGTTGTTCCTTTACCTTCTCTGTATAAACCAGTTGAGCCAGCATGTTCTCCATATGAAAGCCAAGGACCATTATCTGATGTAAAAATAACAATCGTGTTATCTTGTAGATTATTTTTCTTAAGAGTTTCCATAATTAAACCCGTAGAATAATCTATTTCCTCTATAACATCTGTATATAATCCAAGATCAGATCTTCCTTTAAATTTTGAGGATGCAAACAAAGGGACATGTGGTTGAGGATGAGCTAGAAATAAAAAAAATGAATTGTCTTTATTTTTTTCAATAAAATCTATGCTTTTGTATGTAAGATCCATTGTTAAGTTAGATTGATCTGTCAGAACTTGAATAGGTTTGTCTTTATCGTAAAGCAATAAGTCTGGATAACTATCTGGGTACTCTGCATGGAATGGCCACATATCGTTTGAATATAAAATTCCATAAAAATCATCAAACCCATGATTAGTAGGTAAAAATTTAGTATCATCTCCTAAATGCCATTTACCATATATTGCAGTATTATAACCGCTTTGTTTAAACATTTCTGACATTAAAAATTCATCAGGATGGATGCCTTTTTTTGAGTTTGGCCCTAAAGCACCACTAAATCCAATCCTGTTAGGATATACACCAGCTAAAATAGATGCTCTTGATGCAGAGCAAACGGCTTGAGTTGAATAATAGGAATTTAACTTAGCGCCTTGACTTGCCATTAAATCTAGATTTGGTGTTTTTATCCTAGTTGAACCATAAGAGCCCAAATCAGCAAACCCTAAATCATCTGTCAAAATAAATATTACATTAGGTTTATCAGACTTTTGATTGTTTTGAAATAAAAAAAACAAAAAAACAAACAGTAAGAAATAGGACAAATTGATAAATTTCATCTTTTTAAAGAATTTTTAATAATTCATTTTTAAATTAGTGATTTCTAAATAAAAAAACATATTTTTTATAAACATGTTTTTGAAAAAAGCTAACGAAACAGAACTAGTAGCCAAAAATGAAAATTAGCAAAAGAGATTTATTTACTAATCCAACTTACAATAAAATATCCTCAATTCCCATTTCAAGTCAAATTATCTTTTGGATTGGATATTTTGCGTTCAACACAATTAGGTGGGGAAGCTTTTACGATGATTATGCTTATGCTTTTAAGTCAAATATCATAGAGTTTCCATTTCACATAGTTCTATCTTATTTATTTATTTTTTTTTTATTGCCTAAATTATTTAACGGAAAAGTTATTGAATTTTTTACACTAATAATCATAAGTTTAGGTTTAACTCTAATTTTAAAATTTCAGGTGACCTATTATTTCACAAGTGGTGATGTTTTGCCTGAATTTACTGGAATTACTTCAAAAATTGATTTTACTTATGCAGTACAAGTTATTTTGGGTGAAGTTTATGTTGTTGCCTTTGTAACGGCAATTAAATTAGTAATTGATTGGATAAAACAAAGAGAATACCTTACATATACTAATGAGATATTGTTAGAACATGAGTTAAAATATTTGAGATCTCAGATTCAGCCTCATTTTTTCTTTAACACATTAAATAATCTTTATTCCTTAACAATCGATAAGTCAGATAAGGCACCTAATTTAATTTTGAAACTTTCAGACTTAATGAAATATTTTTTATATGAAACTGGAAAAGAATATCAAACATTAGAAAATGAATTAAATCATATAAAGGACTACATTGAAATAGAACGTTTAAGATACGATGAAACCTTAAAAATAGATTTCGAAATAAAAGGAAAAACAAAAAAAACAATGATTAAACCTTTAATTTTGATTCCACTGGTAGAAAATGCATTTAAACATGGTGCCAGGAATTCTAAAAGTAATGGATATATAAAAATTTCCCTTTCAGTTTATAAAAAATATTTGGATTTTCAAGTAGAAAACTCCTTTGAGGAATCAACAAAAAAAATCAAAGAGCAAATTGGAGGGATTGGATTGACAAATTTGAAAAAGAGACTAGAACTTAATTACGGATCAGATTTTTATAATTTAGAAATAATTAAGAAAAAAAATAAATATATTGCACATCTTAAATTAAAACTATGATCAATTGTATTATTCTAGATGATGAACCATTAGCAATCAAAGTTATTGAAAACTTCATAAAAAAAATTGACTTTCTTGATTGCATAGGAACATTT
Source organism: Flavobacteriaceae bacterium (assembly GCA_016780345.1). Lineage (GTDB taxonomy): Bacteria > Bacteroidota > Bacteroidia > Flavobacteriales > Flavobacteriaceae > MAG-121220-bin8. Next base: position 16,126 of record JADHLZ010000026.1, read on the forward strand.
TATAATGCCAATGATGCAATGATTATGCTAAAAAAAGAAAAAGTTGAATTAATGTTTTTAGATATTAATTTGCCTTTTATTGATGGTATTTCTTTTCTTAAAACCCTAGAAAACCCTCCAAAAACTATAATAACAAGTGCTCATTCTGAATATGCACTTGATGGATACGATTTAGATGTGGTTGATTATTTAATGAAACCTATTCCCTTTAATAGATTTGAAATTGCAGTTAATAAAGCTTACAAAACGATTACAAGAATAAAAAAAGAAAAAAATCTCGATCTTGATTTTATTTTTGTAAGAGTAAATAAGCTAAATGTAAAAATCAATTTTGATGATATTATTGTGATTGAAAGTTTAAAAGATTACATTAAAATTGTTACTAAATCAAAAAATTTCATAGTTCACACCACTCTAACTTCTTTTACAGAATCTTTGCCAAAAAATAAATTTATTAGAATTCATCGATCTACCACTATTGCTATTGACAAAATTGATGTAATTGATGGAAGTAATGCCTACATCAACAAAAATCCATACAAAATTGGAGGAAGTTACAGGGATTCTTTTAAAAATTTAGTAGTTAATTTTAACTAATCTTCCATTAAATTTATTGCCTCTTTAACATTACTCACAGGAAACTTACAAGTATTATCTACACACACATAAATATATGTTTCATCGTTAAAATATCTGTCTTTTAATAAATAAAGATCAGAGGGTATATTAGAAGCAGCTGTAAGCGAATTTGGCAAATACATTTCCATAAACTCTTCAGCTTTTAAAAATGCATCTTTTCCACTAATTGCAAGCTCATAAAACTTTTGAGAATAATTTTGTGTATTGGAAAGCCAAAGTAAATGATCCGTTACACGTTCCTTTATATTATCGCTTATATTGTTGATCATTTTTTTTGAGTGTATCAAAAAGTCTTTATTTCCATTATAATGCCCTAGTCTAAATAAATTAAAATTCATAACGGAGTTTGCTGATGGAAGAACACCATCGTCTAAGTTGATTAAAGTTTCAGAAAACAAACTACTTTGTTCGGTTGAAAATTTATAAAATCCGTTTTCTTCTCTAAAAAGCTCATTGGAGTAATTAACATATTCTTCAGCTTTTATCAAATAATTTCTGTCAAAAGTAATTTCATAAAACCCAATTAATGCGTCAATATAATAACTATAGTCTTCAAAAAATAAAACAGAGGCTGGACTACTGTTGGTATGATGAATCTTATTTTTATCAATCATAAAATTTGCTAAAGAATAATTTATAGACAATGCCTTTGAAAGAAATTTTTTGTCTTTGGTAACTTTATAAGATTCTACAAGTCCTCTTAAAGTGAGAGCATTCCAAGAGAAGACTATTTTTTTATCAATAATGGGATGAACTCTTTTTTCTCTAAAATCTTTTAATAAAGAATTAATCCTTTTCAAGTTTTCTTTAAATTCTTTTAAAGAAATTCCAAGATTTAAAGCAAAATCTTTGTCAGAAATTGTTTGATAAAAAATATAATTATCTTTTTCCCAATATCCTTTTTGATTTATATTATAATATTTTGAAACCCAATCAAAATCATTTTTGAGAACATACTTAAGTTCATCCCGTTTCCATACATAAAAGTCTCCTTCACTTTTTGATCCATCCTCATAATTGGTATCAGCAGAAATACTTGAATAAATTAAGTTTTCATCTGAGGTCATTTTAGATTCAAGGAAATCGTATATATTATAAATTTCATTTTTAAATCTTTCATCCTTGAAAATTTTATAGGCATTTGAATAAACCCCTAAAAGTTGAGCATTATCGTATAACATTTTTTCAAAGTGAGGAATATGCCAAGCATTGTCAACAGTATACCTATGAAATCCACCATCAATTCTATCATTGATTCCACCTCTAGAGATTTTCAATAAAGAAATGTTTACAAACTCTTTCATTTCTTTATGATCAAATTCATTTGAAAATCTCATAAAAAAATTTAACATTGATGGGAGAGGAAATTTTTGTCCACTTCCAATTCCTCCGTTAAATTGATCCGCATATTTGAATGCGTTTTTAGCTAATTTAATTTGTATCTCCTTAGAGCAAAGCTCATCTCTTGGAATGGGCTTAATTAATCCTTCTTTTTCAACTCCCTCTTTTACACTTTTAGCATATTCCAAAACATCTTTTTTTCTAGTATTATAAAATCCACTGACTTGGGTCAAAACTTTAATCCAGTGGGGTTTAGGGACATAGGTGCCACCCCATACAGGAGTTCCATCTGTTAAAGCGATAATATTCATTGGCCAGCCACCACTACCTGTCATAAAAACCAATGCTTTCATGTAAATCTCATCCAAGTCAGGCCTTTCTTCACGGTCAACTTTAATGTTTACAAAGTTTGTATTCATTACCTTGGCAACATCGATATCTTTGAAACTCTCTTCTTCCATAACATGACACCAATGACAGGAAGAATATCCAACACTTATAAGTAATAACTTATCAGATTTTTTAGCAAGTTGTAATGCCTCATCAGTCCAAGAAAACCAGTTGACAGGATTCTTTGCATGTTGTTTTAAGTATAAACTTTTTTCATTGATTAATTTATTTTCCATGACTTCTGACAAGATATAATTTGTTTCAATAAAAAAAACGAGAAAAAACAGTTAAATATTATTCAATGTATATAAGGATCATTTTTTTTTTCTAATTTAAATATTTGTTGAGCAATTTTTATGTTTTGTTTATTAAATAAAATTTCTAAGTTCTTGTTAAGAACAATTCTTGTTCTAGCAGCTTTTGTCTCCTGTGACTTAAGTAATGACGATTCAGCTCCAAACATTTTATTTATAATGGCTGATGACCATACTTCACAAGCCTGGGGGATTTACAATGGATTATTAGACAATTATGTTAAAAATGATGCTATTAAATATCTTGAGAAAAACGGAACAGTTCTTAACAATATGTTTTGTACTAATTCAATATGTGTTCCAAGTAGAGCGTCCATTTTAACCGGACAGTATAGCCACGTTAATGGAGTTTATACTCTGGGCGATAACTTGAATCCAGATAGTTTAAATGTTGCAAAAATTTTACAAAAAAATGGTTACAATACAGCAATAATTGGAAAATGGCATTTAAAAAAAGAACCTTCTGGATTTGATTACTACAAAGTTTTACCTGGGCAAGGAAAGTATAATAATCCTGTTTTTAAAACTAAAGAAAACTGGGAGGACGGATACAACGGAGGTAAACAAGAACCAGGCTTTTCAGCTGATGTTATTGGAAACTCAACAATTGAATGGTTAGAAAATAGAGAAAAAACTAAACCCTTTTTTTTAATGACTCATTTCAAAGCTACTCATGAACCATTTGATTATCCAAAAAGACATGCTAATTTTTTGAAGGATGTTATTCTTCCTGAACCTGAATCATTATACGATTTTATTCCATCAAATTCAGGAAGAAGCTTTAATGGCCAACAACTTGAAATTTTAACTAATAGATGGTTAATATTTTCAAAAGATGGACAATACAACTCTGATGTAAAATATCCTGGAATGCCTTTTTCATTAAAAGGAAAAACTGAAAAAGAAATTAGATCTGAATCCTATCAAAAGTTGGTTAAAGATTTTTTGAGATGCGCAGCTTCAATTGACGATAATTTAAATAAAATAATCTCTTATTTAAAAGATTCAAATCAATTAGAAAAAACAATAATAGTATACACCTCTGATCAAGGCTATTTTTTAGGAGAACACGGTTTTTTTGATAAACGAATTATGTATGAGGAATCTTCTAGAATGCCATTTGTAATTAGTTATCCAAAAAGAATCCCCAAATCAAAAAGAATTGATGATTTGATTTTAAACCTAGATATCCCGTCTATGTTATTAGATTATGCTGGCGTTTCTTCTCCTCAATCATTTCAAGGTAAAAGCTTTAAAAGCGCTTTAGAGTCAAAAAAAAATTACGAATCCAGAGACTTTATATATTACAGATATTGGGAGCATAGCCCAGTTAGGCCAGCACACTTAGGCATAAGAAGTAAGACTAAAAAGTTAATTTACTTTTATGGTGATGGATTAAACAAAAAAAACACAAGTAATCAGACTACTGACCCTACATGGGAATTTTATGACTTAAAAAAAGACCCACTTGAATTAAAAAATGAATTTAATAATCCGTTATATAGAAAAGAAATTATTCAGCTTAGAGAAGAGCTTGTAAAGCTAAAAAAATTAACAAAAGATAAAGAAACTATAATCCCCATAATTGATGAAATATAAAATAGTTTTTTTACTTTTTTTTATTCAAGTCCAAGTGTTTAGTCAAATTACATTACTGCATAAAGTTGACAGTTTAATAGAAAAAAGTATTCAAAACAAAAATTTTCCGGG
>JADHLZ010000027.1 GCA_016780345.1 Flavobacteriaceae bacterium
TTTCTTTCTGAAAGATAAATTGGATAAGCATATCTATACGACCCAAATTTTGGGGGAGAACCATCTTTATCATCATTCATTTGTTTGAATTTATCAATTAACGGCATGTCCATTCCCATTCTTGATAAATCATAGAATCTTAAACCTTCAAATGCAAATTCTTTTCTTCTCTCAAGAAGAATATTCTCCAATGTAGCTGAAGCATAGTAATCTGCTCCTAATCCTCTAATAGCAGGTATATTATTTAGGTATGTAAGTGCATCTTGATCATTTCCAGCTCTTAAGCTAGTTTCAGCTGCAATTAAATGCATTTCTTCAACTCTAAATAAAGTAATATTATCCTCTCCACTCATTGATGGATACTTTCCAAGCATTGATGGATAACCTTGTGCAATTCCTATCATTCCAGATGAAGTTCCTCTAACATCACCAGCATCATAAATGTCCATAAGATCAGGATTTGCTCCATCGCCAGTAAGTATTCTTACATCTCCATAAGATGTTCCTCTTAGTATATAGGCTAATCCATTTATTCCTCTGTTATCTGTACCTGACATTGCTAGTTCAAAAATTGAATTAGAAGCATTGTCAGTAACAAAAGATGAAACAAATCCACTTGCAGTTACTGGAGAAGCACCTGAATTTGTAATTACCCATTTAGCAGCAGAATCAGCAGTTGAATATAAACTTGGAACAACTGACCCTCCATAAAGAGCAACTCTGGCTAAAATAGCATAAGCTCCAGCTTTTGTCATGTAACTAGTTGATGCATTATATTTATCGTTCATCAAAGTAATTGCTGAAGTTAAATCTGCAGTAATATCTGCCACATTAGAGGCAACAGTTCCTCTAGCTGGTTCTAAGTTAGCTGGGTCTTTATATGTCTTAACATAAGGTATTCCAAGTGCACCAGCACCACCTTGACCTGTGATGAAATGTTGACCGTAATCTTGTAAAAGATCAAAATGTGCTAGAGCTCTTATAGCGTGAGCCTGACCTTGTATGTGAGCTATTCTTGCAGGATCTCCTGTTATATTAGATGTGTCTGCACCGATAACTATGTTAGTTATCGCAATTACTGCATATACTTGAGTCCACGGTCCAGCTCCGTTGGAATTATAATCCATATCGGAAGTTCCAAACCTTCCTGAATTCATATTTGAATAAGCATTATCAGTTCTAACATCACCCATGATAATTTGATCTCTTCCGTAATACTCTGTTACAGTCATTCTATCGTATGCAGCGTTCATAACAAAGGATAAATCATCTGCAGTTTTGATTCCGCTGTCCAAATCTTTATCTAATGCCAGAGTTGGCTCTAAATCACTTTCACCACATGAAACAATTAGTAAAGAGGAAGCAAAAATTAGTAAGTATTTATATATATTTTTCATAGTATTAAAATTTAAGATTTACTCCTACTGAAAGAGATTTTATTATTGGTGTGTAGATGTTCCATCCACCTCCAAAAGAAACTTCAGGATCAAAAGTTACGTCATCATCTTTTACCCATGTCCATAAGTTAGTACCCTTTACATTTACTTGAATACTATCAAAACCTAATCTTTCAGTAGCTTGTTGATTGATATTGTAACCAATAACTAAGTCTCTAAGTCTAACATAATCTCCATCATAGAGGAATCTGGTAGAAGTATTTGAACCAGTAAGAGTTGAGCTTGAGCTCCATCTCATTTTTGGTACATCAGTTACATCACCAGGTTTTTGCCATCTCTCAAGAAGTTTCTGGCTTCCGTTATAAGATAATAAAGATCTTTGACCTGAGCTTTGGTTATAACTTGCCCAACTTTCAAATATTTTATTTCCTCCAGAAAAATAGAAATTTGCATCAGCAAAAAAGCCTCCCCAATTTACTCTAGTCCCGAGTCCACCACTGTATGTTGGTAATCTGTTACCTACTAAAGTTTGTTCAGCATCATTCCAACTTTTTACAATTGACATATCATTGTTTTCTCCACCTTTATGCCACATTGGTAGTCCATCACTTGAATCAACACCAGCCCAACTTCTCATATACCATCCACCTAATTCTTCACCAACTCTTGTTCTTTGAGTTCCTCCATCAATATTAATATCGTTTCCAGCTGCATCTTTAGCAAGGGCTATAACCTCATTGTCTAGGGTTGCATAGTTAGAGTAAATGTTCCAAGTAAAATTATTTGCTTTAATTACATCAGCAGATAATTCAATTTCAATCCCTTTATTTTCAACTTTTCCAATGTTTTTAGATTGTGAAGTATGTCCAGTAGTTCTTGAAAGTGGTACACTTTGAAGTAAATCACTAGTTCTTCTATTAAATGCAACAATTGAACCTTCAATTCTATTATCTAATATACTATACTCAAGTCCTATATCGTATTGTGATTGTTTTTCCCAAGTTAGAATAGCATTACCAAAAGAAGAAGGTGAAATAGCACCGTTATCATCATAGGATCCACCATATCCAAATAAAGATTGGTAGGCGTTTAAACCTACTCCATTACTTCCAGTTTCACCAAGCGAAGCTCTTAATTTTAATGTGTTAATGATATCATTGTCAGCTAAAAAATCTTCTTCAGAGATATTCCATGCAACAGCTGCAGACCAGAATGAACCAAATCTATAATTTTCAGCAAACCTTGAAGACCCATCATATCTATATGAAAGATCAACGATATATTTGTCATCATAAGAATAGTTTATAATTCCAACATATCCAAGTTCTCTCCAGTCACTGAAAGATCCATAACCTGTTTCATTAGTATTAAAACTTCCTACATAGTATAATCCATCAGCTGCAACATTTTCACCACTTGATGATATAAAATCGTATTTATTTTTCTGGAAAACCATTTGTCCTAACGCAGAGACATAATGAACATCATTAAATGTTTTATCCCATTTTAATTGGTTTGAGAATCCCCAAGTAAAACTTCTTCCGTTGGATTGATAAGCATTTCCATTATCTGTTCTACCATCTCCATGAGTTTTATTATAAAACTGATGAGAGTTCGTCAAGTTGTAATCAATAGAATATCTTGTTGTGTATTTAAGATTATCATTAAAACTGTAAGTAATAGAGTTGTTACTCAAAGCTCTTGTTCCATCTAATTTGTTAATGTTGTTATGAGCAGAGTATACAGAATTATGAATACTTGTTGCATTGTCAATTTTGATAGTTCCATCAGGATTAAACGGTTGAAATACAGCAGGCATAAAAATTCTAGTCATTTGAGGAGCACTAAAATAAGCACTGCTTTCTAACTGACCTAACTGAACTGAATTTGAAACTCTTGTACTAGTGTTTATTTCAATTTTTCCAGATTTTTTTCTATAATTAAAAGATCCACTCACATTTTCGTAGTCTAGCCCAATGGATGTTCCCATAGTTTTTCTATGACCAAGAGATATTCTAAAGTTTTCAGTAGCATTACCTCCTGATGCAGAAATGTTATAAATTGCATCTGGAGCATCTTTAACTTTAATAGCATTGTCCCAATCTCCATCAATTCTTCCTCCAGCATCCCATGTGTTATATCCGGCTCTACCTAATATGTTATTTGTAGCTGCTTCTCTAGTCCATCCAAAGTCGTTCATTATCATCTCAGCTGCTAATTCAAGTCTCTGATTACCTGTAAGCATTGGACGTTCGTCCATAGCATAATTTTGGAAACCGTAACTTGAACTAAATTGATATTTAACTTCACCAGCAGATCCTGACTTTGTTGTTATAACAATAACACCATTTGCACCTCTAGCGCCATAAGGTGCAGTAGCAGAGGCATCTTTAAGAACAGTAATGTTTTCAATATCATTAGGGTTTATCATTGATAATATCCCTAAATCAGTTAATAGAGGGCTAAAAGATCCATTAATTACAGGAACTCCATCAATTACATAAAGTGGAGAATTTGATCCTGATATAGATCCCTCACCTCTAATTCTAACAGATGTAGGTGATCCTGGTGTTCCTGAAGAAGAAACTACTCTCAAACCAGCGACTCTTCCTTGAAGAGCTGCATCAGGAGATGCCATTGCAACACCTTCAATTTGAGCTGCATCTACCACTACAGTACTACTTGTCGATCTTTTAAGATTTCTTGTTGTAATACCTGTAACAACCACTTCTTCTAAGGCATTACTTGAATTTAGTAGTATGTTAATTTTTCTGTCTCTTCCAACAGTGACGGATTTACTTTCAAATCCTACAAAACTAAAGATTAAAACGTCTCCAATATTTGCAGTAATTGAATAATTACCATCAAAATCAGTTGTAACACCATTAGTTGTACCTTCAACTAAAACTGTTGCTCCTGGGAGTGCAAGACTATTATCATCAGCAACATTACCAGTAATGGTTACCTGTTGGCTAAATCCCCAGAACGACACTAACATCAATGATAGTGTCACTAAAAAACTTAGTTTTTTCATATTAATATTTTTGATTTATAACAAATATGTTAAATTATTGTTAAGAAAAAAAGTTTTTTATTAAAAATAATTTTGTTTTCAAATTTTTTTATAAAATTTAAAAAACAGATAATCTTTTAGATTTAAATTTGAGAATATTGTTAAAATTTTTTATTTTAATTAAAAATTTATATCAAAACAGCTAGCTTCAACATACTCAAAAACAATGAAATTAGGGGAGGTGTATCAATAACTTTAACCCCATCGAATTCATCAGATGTTATTTTTGAATACAAAGCTCTAGCGCCGAACTGGAGGCTTTGGAATGATTTTAAAAAGAAAAAAATTTCTCAAGAAAAATTTATTATTAGTTATAAAGAATCTTTAAGTCAGTTAAATCCCAAGCAGGTAATAGAACATTTAAATATTTTGACAGGAGGATTAGAGCCCATTTTAATGTGTAGTTGTGCAAATACAAAATTTTGTCATAGACATTTAGTGGCCGATTGGTTAGAAAATGAAAGGGGTCTAATTATACAAGAGTTAAATTTTCCAGAACTTTCAAGAAAAAACGGATATTTGTTTAAGCGAAAGAATCCAACTTTATTTCCTGATTAGTCGTTATTTTAAAATCACTTGAAATAAATAATTTTCAAAATTTTCTTGGTTTTCAATGTGTGGAAGATGTCCAGTATTAGGAACAAAATATTCAAATCTATTAGGTAACAATTTATTTAATTTTTCTTCAATATTTTTGTATACTATAACAGAGTCACTATCCCCCCAAATTGTATAAACCTTAACATTAGAATTATGAATTTCTTTAATTTCACTGTCAAGGTTTGTATGATTTTTTACAGTTGAAATTAATGCTCTAGCGAAACCCTTATATTTTAGTAAGTTTTCGTATCTATTTGGCCAATCAGGATAATTTTCTGGATATTTAAAATCAGAAAGTTGTCCAATAGAAATTGAAGGGTATTTGTCATTTATAAAATCAAATATTTCTTTTTCAGTAACATTTTTGTTTTCAAGCTCTAAATGATTTCCAAAACTTGATGAAGCAACATAAATGAGTTTTTCTACCAAATTAGGACTCAAATCGTTGATTTTAGTAATTACTCTTCCACCATTTGAAAGTCCTAAAAAAACAGCTTTATTAATTTCTAAATGTTCTAGTAAACCTATGACTTGTTTAGCGAATAATTCGTCTGTATACTTTACTTGAGGATTGTCTGAAAATCCTCTTCCATAAAGGTCTAAACTAATGACTCTAAATCCTTTATCTTTAGCTGAATTATATGTTTTTTCCCATATGTATGAAGGAACTGAAAATCCATGAATAAAAACTAATGTGTTTTTTGCATTTCTGTTATCTATATTGTAATAAGTATAACCATTTGATTGTTCTAAAAAATATCCAGAGTTAATTGTCTTTCTAAAATTATCGTTTTTGACAATATATTCATATTGTGAGGATGTACAAGAAATAAAAATTGATATGAATAAAATAATTTTTTTAAACATTATAATTTAATAATAGGTTTACTTTTACAATATAATAATTATATGAATTGAAAAATACCACACTTGGTTTTTTAGCTGCACTTGGTGCAACTTTAATTTATGGTCTAAACCATACAGTTGCCAAAAATGTTATGCCAACTTACATAAGTCCTTTTGGATTTATTCTACTAAGAGTATTAGGAGCAACAATTCTGTTTTGGGTAGCTAGTATTTTTGTAAAACCTCAAAGTATTGAAAAAAAAGATTGGCCAAGACTCTTAGCGTGTTCATTTCTAGGGATGGTAATAAATATGCTTTCTTTTTTTAAAGGTCTTGAATTGTCAACCCCAGTAAATAGTTCAGTTATAATAACCATATCGCCAATCATTGTTTTTATTTTTTCTGCCATATTATTAAAGGAAAAGATAAAACTAGTTAGATCACTAGGGATTTTATTTGGATTTATTGGTGCAATAATTCTTGTTATATATACAGCAAAAACTGGGCTTAATGCACCTAATATTCCACTTGGAAACATATTATTCATTGTAAATTCTTTTGCTTACGGTTTGTATTTGGTATTGGTTAAACCCCTAATACAAAAGTATAATGTTGTTAATTTATTAAAGTGGCTTTTTCTGTTGGCTATTTTTATGAATTTTCCCATTACTATAAATGAATTTACAAACGTTAATTGGATGAATCTTCCAATTAAAGAAGCTATTATCCCTATGTTTTTTGTAGTTGTTGGAACAACATTTTGTACTTATTTGTTTAATGCTTACGCATTAAGAACTTTATCTCCATCAACCGTTAGTTCATTTATATATTTACAACCCATAGTTGGTATAGTATATGCGCTTTTAACTAAAAGTGATTCACTTTCAATGGTAAGTATTCTTGGAATGGTTTTGATATTTATTGGCATATATTTGGTAACAAAAAAACAGTATGTGTAGCCAACATAAAAATCATTGGGAAAATGTTTATAAAACAAAAAATGAAAATGAGGTTAGTTGGTTTCAAGAGACTCCACATAAATCCATTGACTTAATTAAATCTATCAATATAGATTTTAGCTCTAATATTATTGATGTTGGAGCGGGGGACAGCAGACTTGTTGATAATCTTTTATTATTAGGTTTTAAAAATATTACTGTTTTAGATATTTCCTCAAAATCAATAGAAAAAGCCAAAATTAGATTAGGTGAAAAATCAGATTTAATTTCTTGGGTTGTTTCAGATATTAATGAGTTTAAATCTGAAAAAAAATTCGATTTGTGGCATGATAGAGCAGCATTTCATTTTTTAAGATCAACAAAAAAAATAAAATCTTATGTTAAACTAGTAAATGAACTAATTAATAATCAAGGAACATTAATTATCTCAACATTTTCTAAAAACGGTCCTTTAAAATGTAGTGGTTTAGAAGTTTCTCAATATGACAGAAAAGGAATTTCTGAACTTTTTAAAAATTTCAAGTTAAATAAATCTGAAATTTACATTCATAAAACTCCTTTTAATACTAACCAAGAATTTATATACAATGTTTTATCAAAAAATTAATTAGTGTGATTCTGGAATAAAAACAGCTGACAAGTCTGGTTCTGAATCAAATTCATTCATTGGAAACATAGGTCTTTTTATTCTTTTATAATCCAACCTTTCAATATCTTGATCTACACCGCCAGGTGTTAAAGCCATTATCCATCCTTTTTTGATGTTGTATAGCTCAGGAACTAAATAGCCAATTTTAACAACAATAATATCAGAAACAAACGGATTAAGTCCCAAATCTGTAAAATCTTTAACATAATGGTATGGTTTTCTTTTTTCAGTTACAATTGTATAAATACTTCCAGTTTGAACAACTATTTCAGTTTTGGCATTTATGTCTCCTGTCTTTATTGATCTTAAGTATCCTTTTAAAAAAATTGGAGGTGAAAATCTACTATCTACTTCTGCCCCAACAAATCCCTCAATATAATCACCTACTTTTAATTTTACTGCTTTTTTTACGAGTTTAGGTCCAGGAATTGAAGCGTATACTAAAGAAGGTCCATTCGGTTCCTTAAATTCTTTTCGTTTTAATAATTTATCAAGTGTCCAAGTCACATCGCCTGCACCGCCAGCTGTTGGATTGTCACCCATATCACTGATAATAAACGGTTTTGTTTTAGTTTTTAAAGCTAGATCTACACTTTTTTCTAAACTTCCAACTGGCGCTATAAATTCAAATTTATCTTTAACATTCCAAAAACTTTTAGCAAGATATTCGGATGATTTTTTTACCTGATCTTTATTATCTCCAGTAACCATTATCACAGCATGATTTCTTGGTTCATCAGCCCAAGGATAACCAACCCAAATTGCAGCATCAATAATTCCTTCTTTTTTTGTTTCAGGATCCACTTTAGCATATAAAGTTTTAGCAGGCTCTACTCTTGTACTGGTTTTTTCACCTGGCAATAAAATTGGAACTTCAATTCTTGATTTGTAAATAGGTTTGCCCTTTCCATTTTCCAGTCTTTCAATTAAATTAGTTACAGCTCTTCTTTTTGATTCAATAGCATCCTGGTGAGGTGCCATTCTATAACATGTAATAAGGTCTGTTTCTTTAGCTAATTCATAGGATACGTTCCCATGTAGGTCCATAGATGTTGAAATGATTGTATTATATCCAATTATTTTTCTAATTCTTTTAATAAAATCAGCTTCTGGATCATCTATTCCTTCAACACTCATAGCTCCATGAATATCAAAAAATAAACCATCATAAGGAAGATTGTTTTTTAGTTTTTCTAATGTTTTATTTACAAGAGATTCATAAGACTCTTTTGTCACTATTCCTCCAGGTAAAGCATGACCTCTTAAAGTCGGTATCCAATCTACCTTATTTCTTAAAAGTGAATCTTTTTCTAAAAAAGGATAAAATGAAAACACATCTTCATCAACTCTCGCTTTGAAATCAGATTCAACAGTTTTAGCTGGTGAAAATGTACTAGATTCAATAGCAAGTCCAGCAATTGCTATTCTTGGTTTTTTATTAGTATTACAACCTAAGTTTATCAATAAGATAACTATTAAAGAGAGATATTTTTTCATATCAATAATTATTTAAATTAAATTTAAAGCTTTATATAACAATAATGATAAAAAAAACAGCTTCTTGTTTGTTTGTAATCTTAATGTTTTCTTCTTGTTTAAATGTTAAAATGGATATTAAGAGATTAGAAATTTCTAATATATTAATAGATAAAGAATTAAATATTAGAGCATTAGAAATAAAAAACAATAAGGTTTATGCGGCTAATTCTAATGGTTCTATTTATTTCTTTGATATTAACAATTCAAATGTTATCTCAAAAGTTAAATACTTTTCGTTAAAAGATTCAATATTAAATCCAAATTTTAGATCATTAGCTTTAAATGACAACGATGTCTTTGCAATGACCATAAGCAATCCTGCAATTCTTTTTAAAAATGGAAAAGTAGTTTATAAAGAATCACATCCAAATGTTTTTTATGATTCTATTGAATTTTGGAATAACCTAGAAGGAATTGCTGTGGGTGATTTTACTGATAATTGTATTAGTATAATTATAACAAGAGATGGAGGTGAAACATGGAATAAACTAGATTGCAATTTATTTGAGGATATTAAAAAAGATGAAGGATTTTTTGCAGCCAGTGATACAAATATTTCAATTGTAAATAATAAAGTATGGATAGCGAGTGGAGGAATTAACAGTAGAATTTATTTTTCTGATGATAAAGGGGTAAGTTGGAAGATATTTACGACTCCTATTATACAAGGAAAATCTACAACTGGAATATTTAGTATTGATTTTTATGATGAAAAAAAAGGTTTTGGAGTAGGAGGAGATTATACAAAACCTGAGATCGATTCATTAAATAAAATAAAAACTAATGACGGAGGAAAAACATGGCATGTTGTTGGTAATGGTAAATTGGGATATAGAAGTTGTGTTCAGTATTTTCCTAATGGAAATGGTAAAAAAATATTAGCTGTTGGTTTTAAGGGAATTGATTATAGCTCAGATTCAGGAAATACATGGAACCAACTTAGTGATGAAAGCTTTTACACAGTAAGATTTTTAAATGACTCTATTGCATTTGCTGCTGGAAAAGAAAAAATTTCCAAATTAGTTTTTAAATAAAAAACCCTGCATAATGCAGGGTTTTAAATGTCAATTTCATAGTTTTTAAGTTTTTATTCCCAAGGTCTCATCCATTGAACAACTCTATTGACTTTTCCATTAACTACATGGATTCTTTCAAAGTAATGAGCAGATGAATTAGAGCCATCTTTGTAAGTAATTTCTTCTGTAAAATTAATGGAAACAACAGTATAGTTTTCCGAACCTTCAAGTGCAATAGGTGTTACGTTGTGAAGAGTTCTATTTATTGATTCAAAAGTTGATTGTCTCTCAACAAGAAAGTCAGTATTAGATGCATCTACATCAAAAACTCCAGCCATATCTCCTGGATGAAATTTTACTATATCTTCAGATAATTCTACCATTTTATCAAGATTCATATCTCCGTAGGCACTATAAAAAGCTAAAGCAATTTCAAGATCACTTTCCGATCCTATTACTGCTTTCTTTGGACTTTCGCTTTCATCCCACATATTCCAAGTTCCACCTGCTTTTTGAACTTCAACAGTTTTAGTTTCACATCCTAGGCTAATTGTTAAAACTAATAGTAATAATATTTTTTTCATTTTAATTTAATTTATTTGTTTTCTCTTTTTGCAGAACTCCACGTGACTAATTTACCATTTACAATTTGATACCACTCTTCATACACATCTCCATTTGACCCAGTGAATCTTGCACAAACCCATTCTCCATTTTCGTTTGCGTAATCACCTGTTTCTGATTTAGTAGGCTTAACTGAGAAAGCAAAATTTGTTATCCATCCCCATTCTTCATTTTTTTCAATAGACTCTTGGTATCCTGCTTCTATATGAGCTATAAATTCATCAGCGTTTGTTGATACTGAATTATCGTCATGAGTAAAATTCCCTTCGTTAGATATTAATGATGCAAGAGTATAATAGTCTCTTTCAAGCCAAGCTTTATCAATAGCTTTAAAAACATCAACTGTAGCTTCTGATCCAAGAGTTACAGATTGACCAGTACCCTCAATAAATCCATTAGAAACTGTTTCACATTTTTGTTGATTTGCACAGGAAATAAACAATCCAACAAGACCATATAATATTATTTTTTTCATATTAATTTATTTGATTAATTATTAAATATTAAAGTAGTTAAATTATAAAAAAACTTTTAAAGATTCTTTTCCGTATGTTTATTTTTTTAATTATTTAAAATTTAAAGTTTTTTTTTAAAAAAATATCCAAGAGGAATAAATAAAAACAGAGCGTATATATTAAATATATATCCTATAACAGGAACAAGTATCATAGCTAATAAAAGCCAATGTTTTTTCTCCATTTTTATTAATTAAATAAATTAACCATATATTGAAAATAAGAAATAATACTAAATTCTTTTATTTGTTTTTTAAATTTCAATTATTCCTTTAGATTGAATTTTCGCTTTTCCTATGATTATTATTTTGTCAACCTTATTTATACATTCAAATTTTCCTCCTCTTTTAGAAAGTTGATGAGAAATTAATTTAGTTTTTTTTAACTTTTTTGACCAATATGGCACTAAAGAACAATGTGATGAACCTGTAGCGGGATCTTCTAATATTGAAGATTGTGGCGTGAAATATCTAGAAACAAAATCAACTGAATCACCTTTTGAAGTCACTACAACTCCACCAGGGTCTAAGTTTATTTTATCAAATATTTTTTTATCAATTACGATGTTTTTAATATCCTTTTCAGACTGATATATCAAAATATAATCTCTTGATTTATAGACTTCTATTGGTTGAATATTTAATGATTTAGAAATTGTTTTGGGTAAATTTGAAAAATCTGCAACACGTTTTGGTAAAATCATATGGTATTTGTCATTTTTAAATTTTACTGATAATTCACCACTTATTGTTTGAAACTTTATATTGTCATTTGAGTAGTTAAAAATTTTTTTTAAACAATGGGCTGTAGCCAGAGTTGCATGACCACATAAGTCCATTTCAATTTCAGGCGTAAACCATCTTAAATTAATCTTATTATTTTCTATTACATAAAAGGCTGTCTCAGGAACAGCATTTTTTTTTGCTATTTTTAATAAACTAAAATCACTAATCCATTTCTTAAGTGGAATAACACATGCAGTATTTCCTTTAAAACCTTTTTCAATGAAAGCATCAATATTAAATTTATTGAGCTTCAAAACTTAATTTCTTTTATTATAAAAGTTAGTTAAAATTAATGCTACAGTAACTTGAAATGCAGCTAGGATGTACTGTGTTCTAAAAATGAAATAAACAGAAGATATATACATGAAAACAATACATGCAAAAAGAACCTTATTATTCATAATAAGTTGTTAATAATTTTTGCTAGTTTAAAATCAAGCTCAGTTATTTTTCCTTTATCATGGGTAAATAACTTGATGTCTAATTTATTGTAATCATTTGTCCATAATGGATGATGATTTATTTTTTCGGATTCTAAAGCAACTTTGTTCATAAAATTAAAGGTCGATTTAAAGTCTTTAAACTCAAATATAATATGGAGTTTATTTTCAGTAATTTTCCAGTTATTATCTAACTGATTTAAGCTGAAATTAATTTGTTCAGTTGTCATTAAGTTTTAATTTATTAAATTATCCTTGGTCTCTAAACCCTACCATGTAAATTACAAAAATACCCCATGATATTGCTAAAATGCCCAATGAATAAGAAATTGAATAAGGTATACTTATCCAAATTCCTAAAAATTTTACAATTACGTAGGGTAGCCAACCAAAATGCCTATACCAATAATCAATTAATTTCATCGATTAAAATTTATTATATAATTATTTAAAGAATACAAGTTTCATTGCATACACAAAAGCGAAAAATAACAGAATTTTAGCTAAAACATCAATCCAATACCAAATTATCTTTTTTTTTCTTTTATTCATTTTGTTATTAAATGGCTATTGTTTTTATACTTTATTAATAAAAAATATTTTACAAAATAAAAAACATTAAAAAGGTTATAAAAATTAATGATTTTTATTAAAGTTAAGCTGTGTAGTTTATTTACAAAAAACTTAATTTTTATTATTTATAGAAAGTTTTTTTGTAAAAAATGAATTAAAATCTACTCAATAGACTCCAAAGATGCAGTCCAATCGCTATACCATTGTACATAAATGGCTTTACCTTCATTGTCAAAATCGAAAGATTCATATATTGGAATTACGATAGACTTTCCATTGGAGCTATTAGTAACTTCCATATTATAATACATTCTAACTGATCCATCAGCATGCCCAGTATCAGGATTCACACCTTGTAAATAGTTAAATTTTCCTAAATGCTTAACATCATATTTAGCAAAAAAACCTTTATGAATTTCTTTAACTTGATCTAAGTTTAAAGAATCAGGTGAGTTTAAAATAGTACCTTTAAATACAACATCTTCAGAAAAACGAGAGTAGTCAACCGCTTCAGCTGCAAAGCTCTCAAACAATGCTTGCATTGTTTCCGAGTTTTTTAAAAATGTTTCGTTAATATCAGACTTCTTATTTTTTAATTCTGAATTACAAGCTAAAATTAGTATTGAGATAAGTGTTAGATAAATTAGTTTTTTCATAATAAATTTTTTAATACTTAAATATAAAAAACATTCTTAAAATTGTGTGATAATGGGAGATGGTTATTTAATTAATCCCATTTCTTTAATTTGTTTTGCAATTTCTAAAATAGATTCTTCTACTGATCTTGGATTCCATCCAAGAATATCTTTGGCTTTAGATGATTTGCTAACACTTCTGACTCTTCCCATGAAAGGAGCAGCAATCTTAAGTTCTTTATTAAAGTTAGTTAAAAATTTAGCTAGCCATAGTGGAACAGTTAATTTAGGCGCTTTATCAAATCCATTTTCTTTAAGTAATTTAGAAATATCTTTGTACCATAAATCTTTTTGTGATAATGCAAATCTTTCTCCATTACTTAATCTGTTTTTCATGGCTAAAATGTGTGCATTAGCAACATCTCGAACATCTACAAATCCAAACTGTAAAGGAATGGCTACAGGCATTTTTCCGGTAACTACCATTTCAATTGCTTTATTGGATTCACCCAAATCTCCGGAAAGAGTAGGGCCAATTACAAGAGCAGGATTAATAACTGATAATTCAAAAGGATTTTTGTGATGTTCAATAAAGTTCCATGCGGCTTTTTCAGCTAAAGTTTTACTTTTGGCATATGGACTAATTTCAGTATACTCTGGATCTGACCAATCAGTTTCATCAAAATATTCTTTATTATTATTGCTTTCAAAAATAGCGGCAACTGAGGAAGTTAAAACTACTTTTTTGACGTTGTGTTTTTTTGCAAATTTAAATGCTCTTTTAACCCCTGCAACAGCAGGTTTTACAAAAAAATCATCATCATATAAGTTAACTGAAAGGGGGGAGGCAACATGAAGAAGATAATCACAACCTTTCATACCTTCATCCCATCCATCATCATCTGTTAAATTAAAATTGAATAGTTTTAAGTTCTTAATTGAAGTATTCTTTTTTTTTAGTGCATCAAATATTTCATTTTTTCTTTCTGGAGATCTTATAGATCCGTTAACCGCATAGCCTAAATTTAAAAGTTGATCTATACAATGAAGGCCAATAAAACCCGTAGCTCCAGTTACTAATACTTTTTCCATGTAATTAAAAATTTAAAAACTTAAAAACCCAATCCATAAACGCAAAACCAAATTTAAATGCAATTAATAATAAATTATTAATATAATAACTATTACCCAAGCTTGCAGCTTTTTCATTATAAATTTTTATCTAATATAATTAATGTTTATTCGTAATATTTGAATAACTAATTGATTATCAATTACTTACCAATACAGAAATTTGAAAAAATGTTTCCTAATACATCATCATTTGTGATTTCACCTGTTATTTCAGCTAAATGTTCAATAGATTTTCTAATATCAATTGAAAGTAAATCTCCAGATATATTTGATTCAAGTCCGTTTCTAACATCTTTGATAGCACTCATTGCATTAATTAATGCCTCATAGTGCCTTGAATTACTTATTATTGTATCAGTATGTGGGTTTAATATTTTTAGCTCTTTTATAAGTTTGTTTTTGAGAATATTTATTGAATTAATATCATGAACAGAAATTTCTGAATAATTTAAATTTTGTAATGGTTTCAATAAATCATTATTTTCAATTTCAAGATCAATTTTAGTTCTGACTAAAATTATAGATAAGTCTTTTCTTTTAAAACTTTCTAAATCAGAATTTATTTCATCAAAGTTAGTATTGTTAATATCAAATAAATAGATTAAAATTTTTGCTTTTCTAATTTTTTCTTTTGTTTTTTCAATTCCTTTTGATTCTATAATGTCACTTGTTTTTCTTAACCCAGCAGTATCAGTAAATTTAAACTTTATTCCCTCTATTATTAATGAATCTTCAATACTATCTCTTGTGGTTCCAGGAATATTTGATACTATGGCTTTTTCTTCGTTTAAAAGAGTATTTAATAAAGAAGATTTTCCTGCGTTTGGTTTTCCAGCAATAGCTACAGCAATTCCATTTTTAATCACATTTCCAGAGCTAAATGAATTAATTAAATCTCCAAGTTCATCAATAATTTTATTGATTAATCTTTTAAATTCATCTCTTTCTGCAAATTCTACATCTTCTTGAGAAAAATCTAATTCTAATTCTATCATTGATGAAAAGTGTAACAGTTCAGATCTTAATTTTTTTAGATTGTTACTGAAACCACTTTTCATTTGTTGTATTGCTAAATTATGCGCTCCTTCATTTTCTGATGCAATTAGATCAGCAACTGCTTCGGCTTGATTTAAATTCATTTTACCATTTAAAAAAGCACGTAATGTAAATTCTCCGGGCTTAGCAACTCTTATTCCATTTTCAATATATAAATCAATTATTTTTTGTTGTATATAAGTAGATCCATGACAAGAAATTTCAATAGTATCCTCACCCGTGTATGAGTTTGGACATTTGAATATTGTCACTAAAACTTCATCTAATACAAAATTATTTTTCATTAAATTTCCTAAGTGTACAGTATGAGATTTTTGTTTTGAAAGTAATTTGATTCTCTTAGGTTTAAACAGTTTTTCAGTAACTGAAATAGCTTTTGACCCTGAAATCCTAATAACTGAAATAGCTCCCATTCCATTTGGAGTTGCTAATGCAATGATTGTTTCATTATTTATCATTAGATCTTTTTTGTAAAAGTGCATCTTTTTTTATGCATTTTTGTTTCATAGTTTTTCCAAAATGCTTGTATGGAGGTATTTTCAATAAGTTCAGGATTAGTTTCAACTTCACTTATACCTCTTTTGTTGAACATCTTTTGAAGGTCATTAAACAAAATTGCTGTAACTCCTTTGTTTTGGTAGCTTGGATCGACTCCAATTAAGTAAAGAGAAGCTTTAGTATTAAATTTTTGAGCTTTTAAAATATTAAGAAATCCAAATGGAAAAAGTTTACCATTGACTTTTTTCAAAGCTCTAGAAAAGGAGGGCATTGTTATAGCAAATGCTATTAATTTATCATTTTCATCAACTACGCTTTTGATGAAGTCAGGATGTATATATTTTATATACTTTTTTTTATAATGATCAACTTGATATTTTTGAATGGGAACAAAAGTTTGAAGCGTGTTATAGGTCTTATTTAAAAGATCAAACATTTCATCAATATATGGAACTATATCCTTCGTTCTCTTAAAATTTAATTGTCTAAGATTATATCTTTTCATAATTAATTCAGAAAATTTTTTTACTTTTTCTGGAGCTTCATGCTCTTCAAAAATTTTAATTTTATACTCTACCCACTCAGCTAGTTTTTTCATTTTTAGTTTTTCAAGATGTTTTTTTTGATATGGATTATGATACCATGTAATCATGGTATTTAATTCATCATAACCATATGTTAGTAAGCCGGCTTTATCCATATTTGAGAATCCAACTGGACCTTCAATGAAAGATAATTTTCTTTTTTTGCCAAATTCTATTACAGATTCTATTAATTTTTTAGAGACTTCAAAATCATCAATAACATCATACCAGCCAAATCTTAACTTATTTTTTTTTTGTTCTTTTACTTCAATCCAATTAACTATAGCAGCAATTCTACCTACAATTTTATTTTCTTTATAAGCCAAAAAATATTCTGCCTCGGCGTTTTTAAAAACAGGATTTTTGGATCTATCCATTGTATTTAATTCCTCTTTAGAGATTGGTGGTACCCAAAACTTAGAATTTTTATATAGCTTAAATGGAAAATTGACAAAATTTTTAAAATCTTTTTTAGATTTTACTGTCTTAACAACTATCATTTTTTATTTTTTCTATTATTTTTTTTAATTAATCTGTTTTCCTTTCTGTCAAACTTTATATTTATTTTTTTTTGCTTTTTTTCCAATTTTAAATCTTTTTTTATTTTTTCACCAGTTTTTTTTCTTTCTTTTCTCTGAGATTTTCTTTCTTTTTTATTAATGGGTAATTCATCTTCATACCAATCTAATCTAGTAGATATTCCTAAATTAAAATTAATATTACTTGGGGTTTTTTTAGAATTAATTCCAAAGCTCGTATCGACTTGAAGATCTTGATTAAACAAAAATGCTGTGCCAATATTGAAAAAATTATTTGAATAAATATCATTTTTAATTAACTCATATTCAATAAAAGATGACCATCTGGGGTTTTTAAAATTATGTGTTAATGTAGTAGTATAGTTTAGAATAAGATAAGATGTCCCTAATCTATCAAATGTTAAGTTGTTTACAAAAACCCATTTTCCTAAAAAATGATTTTGTGTAATTAAACCTACTTTTGTGTTTATTGACTTTTCATTTATTTCAAATAAAGATTTTTTGTTGAATACGTAAAAAGGATCATCAAAATCATTTCCGTTTCTAGGCATGTGATTTATTCCTGTAATTATAGATATTGCAGGAATAAAATCAACCAATTTTAGATTTCTGTTTTTTTTCCAGCTTAATAAATTTACATTATGCCATTTTTTATTTTTAAAAGGGTCAAATACTAAAAATTTTAAACCTAAAGTTTGTTTTCCAAAAAAATAATTATTGTAATTTACTGATTCTACTAAGTCATCTACTTCATCATTATTATACGAACCTTCAAGAAAAACTTCTAATTTATTTGATAAAAAACCATACCTAATATTATATAAATATTTAATACTTGAAATTTTAGAGTCATTAAATGATTGATTTTTTGAGTTAGTATTTCTAAAACCCAATTCAAATTGTAAAACATCTTTTCCTACAGAAAATGCTCCTTGAGAAAGTCCTGGACGATTAGAGTTAATAGTTTCAGTGTATTGAGATTTTACTAATGAAAAATTTATTAAAATTAAAAATAAAGCAAGAAATATCTTCATGTTATATATGTAAATTTAAAAAATATCATTTAAACTAATTTTTAACATGATTTAAAATCATTAATTGTATTTTTAGATTTGAATTATATGGAAACTTTTTTTGAAATTTTACTTGTTTTAATAGTACTGTCTTTCATTTTAAGAAAACTAGCTCCTTATTTGTTATTATTTTTCTTGAGGAGAATTCAAAAACAAACGAGAAATAACTTTGAATCTAATTTGAAAACTAATTTTAATTTCAATAAAGATAAAAATAAGAAAGAACTAAAAAAAGATTCAAATAAAGATAATGTTGGAGAATATATTGATTATGAAGAAATAGATTAATGAAAGAGTATTTAAATCATTTTATTTGTGTTGCTATACTAGGAATTGTTTCTTTGGTTTATTTTTACCCCGTAATTTCAGGAAAATCAATTCAACAATCAGATATTTCTCAATTTTTGGGAATGTCCAAACAAATAATTGATCATCGAGAAGAGTTTAATGAAGAACCTTTTTGGCTAGATAATGCTTTTTTAGGAATGCCTTCATATCAAGTAAGTGCTAAGTATCCCTTTGATATTCTATATTACATTGATCAAGGTATTAGATTTTTACCCAGACCAGCTGATTATCTCTTTTTGTATTTAATCTCTTTTTATTTTTTAATTATTTCACTTAGAATTAATTATAAATATGCATTTTTTGGGGCTTTGGCTTTCGGTTTCTCGACATATCTAATAATAATTTTAGGAGTAGGACATAATACTAAAGCTTTAGCATTAGGATATCTTCCTTTAGTTCTTTCAGGCTTTCTTATTATTCTTCGAGGCAACTATTTGAAAGGGTTTATTATATCGTCATTGTTTTTAGGTCTTCAGGTTCATGCAAATCACTATCAAATGACTTATTACACTCTTATAATGTTATTTATAGTCGTTATCATTCATTATTGGGATTTTTTCAAAAAAAAGGAACTAAGAAGACTTTATCACTCTCTAATTGTGTTTTTATTAGTTGGGCTTATATCTTTGATGATGAATGCCCCTTCGCTCTTGTCTACAATAGAATATTCAGAGTTCAGTACTAGAAGCAAAAATGATATTTCAATAAATCCAGATGGATCATTAAAAGAATCTCTAAGTGGATTAGATAAAGATTACATAACTGAATACAGTTATGGAATTCTTGAAAGTTTTAATTTGATCTTTCCAAGATTTATGGGTGGTGGAAGTTCTGAAACCATAAGAGAATCTTCAAAACTAATGGAGTTTATTAGGTCATTACAACCGAATGAAGCTCAACAAGTCTACCAGTTTTCTAAAATGTATTGGGGAAATCAGCCTATAGTGGCTGGACCTGCTTATTTAGGTATATCAATTTTTTTTATTTTTTTAATTTCCTTGCTACTGGTTAATGATTTAAATAGAAAATGGATTATTTTATCAGTAATAATTTCTCTAATTCTTTCTTGGGGAAAGAACTTTTCTCTTCTGACAGATTTCATGATAAATAGTTTTCCCCTGTATGATAAGTTTAGAGCAGTTTCTTCAATACAAGTAATTATTGAATTTTGTATTCCTTTTTTAGCTGTTTTAGGTTTAAAAAATTTTTTCTCTAATGATTTTGATGAAAAGAAAAAATTAAATTCATTAAAGTATGTCTCTTTTTTATTGATAACCTTAATCATTATTTTTTACATATTTGGAAATCAAATTTTAAATTTTAAATCAGATTTTGAAATTTTTTCACAATATCCTGAAATACTTAATTTAATAATTGAAGAAAGAAAATTTTTGTTTGAATATGATTTAATAAGATCTTTCATTATTGTTTTTTCTGTTGCTATAATTTTACTCCTTTTTCTTAAAAAAATAATAA
>JADHLZ010000028.1 GCA_016780345.1 Flavobacteriaceae bacterium
ATATGATTTAATAAGATCTTTCATTATTGTTTTTTCTGTTGCTATAATTTTACTCCTTTTTCTTAAAAAAATAATAAAAGAGAACGTATCACTAGTGCTATTAACAATAGTTTTGATATTTGATCTATGGGGTGTAAATAAATCTTATGTTAATGCTGATCAATTTGTCAATTATTCAAATGTAATATCTCCCTTTAAAAAAGCGATTTATGATGAAGCTATATTAAGGGATGAATCAGACTTTAGAGTTTATGAACCACAAAGAGGATTTTCCAATGCTAGAACATCTTATTTTCATAAATCAATAGCAGGATACCATGCAGCTAAACCTAAAAGAATACAAAACTTGTATGATTTTTACATTTCTAACAACAATATGAAAATATTAAGCATGTTAAATGTTAAATATTTAATTCAAATTTCTGAAGATAATCCTTTAGGGGTAACAAGAAATCCTAATAATTTAGGTAATGCATGGTTTATTGAGGAAATTAAATTTGTTGATAGTGCAGACCAAGAATTACTAAATTTAAATGATATAGATTTAAAATCTACTTGCATAACTCAAGATCAAAGATTAGAGGGTTTAAATTATCAATTAGATAGTAGAAATTCTATTGAATTGGTGAAAAGAAAAGCAAATGAATTAGTTTATAAAAGCTTTACCACTTCCTCACAATTTGCAGTATTTTCAGAAGCTTTTTATAAAAATGGATGGCAAGCTTATATTGATAATAAACCTGTTTACCATTATAAAGTAAACTATTTGCTAAGGGGACTTAATATTCCAGAGGGTCATCATGAAATAGTTTTTAAATTTTATCCTGAAACAGTAAAAAGTGGAGTTTATATTTCAATTGTTTCTTATTTTATACTTTTTATGATCTTTATTAAATTGATTTTAGATAAAAAAAATGTACAAAAAACTACCAAATAAAAGATACAAACGAACACTAGAAATGTTAAAAAGTGTTTGTCCAGCTCCTTCTGTGATATATGATCTTGGTGTTAAAAATCCATTTTCTGAGATAATGAAAAAAAATAACTACAAAGTTTATAATTCAGATGGGCAAGATTTTGATATAGATTTTAATATAAACATTCCAGATGATGTTGAAATGGTTACTGGATTTGAAATTTTAGAACATTTAGTGTCACCTTATCCACTTTTAAGTGCATTAAAACCGAATAAATTATTTGTTACAGTTCCTCTTAGTCTTTGGTTTTCCAAAGCTTATAGAAGTAAAAATGATCCCAGAGACCGCCATTTTCATGAATTTGAAGAATGGCAGTTTGATTGGTTACTGGAAAAAGCTGGATGGAAAGTTATTAAAAAAGAAAAGTGGACAAATCCATCTTTTAAACTAGGATTAAGACCAATATTAAGAAATTTTCATAATAGATACTACGCAGTTTATGCAGAGAGAGACAAATCTGGAAGGTGGCCAAATAAGGATGAGTATACCAATTATTACAGAGGAATTTTAAACTTATAATCTTATGAGAATTGGTATGGTTTTAGATGCAACTTTTCCTACTGACCCAAGAGTTAGTAATGAGGCGGATGCTTTAATTCAAGCTGGTCACGAGGTTTTTCTTTTTTGCTTATCGTACTCAAAAAACTTTAGAGAAAATGAAATCTTAAACAAGATTAATATTAGTAGATACTATTGTTCTAATCTAACATATAAATTATCTGCTTTGGCATATACATTCCCTTTTTACAAGAATATAATGTGTAGAAAAATTCATCATTTTATCAATCATAATAATTTAGAAGCTTTACATATTCATGATATTCAGATTGCAAGTTCTGTTTTTAAAGCTAATACTATTAAGCTTCCAGTAACACTTGATTTACATGAAAATCGACCAGAAATAATGAAACATTATAAACATGTAAATTCTATATTAGGAAAGCTATTAATATCTCCTTCTAATTGGAAAAAAAATGAAGAAAAATATTGTAAACTTTCTAATAAAATTATTGTTGTAACTGAAGAAGCTAAAACTGAGTTAATAAATAGATTGTTAATTGATAAAAGGAAAATATCTGTTTATCCTAATACAGTTAAAAAAGATTTTTATAAGAATTTTAAAATAAATAATAAAATTATAGAAAGATTTTCAAAAAAATTTGTTCTATTATATATAGGAAATACCTCAAAAAGAAGGGGTTTAGACATTGTAATAAAATCACTAAATAAATTAAATATTGAGATTACAAATCTTAAATTAGTTATTGTTGGTTCTAGCTCATTCGATAAAGAATTAAAAACAATGGCAATAAAACATAATTGTGTTGATTTAATTTCTTTTGAAGGCTGGAAAAATGAAAGAGATTTTGCTTCATATTTATCCATAGCTAAGTTGGGGTTATCTCCATTACACTCCAATTTACATCACGATACTACTTTTGCTAATAAAATTTTTCAATACATGTCTTTTGGTTGTCCCTTAATTTGTAGTGATGTTGTAGCCCAAAAAAATATAATTGATAAATTTAAAGTTGGTAGTGTTTTTAAATCAGGTGATGAAATTGATTTTTCAAAAAAAGTAATTGAATTATTCAAAGATGAAAATAAAAGAAAATCATTGAGTGTTAATTGTATTGATGCTATTGAAAAATATTTAAATAATGATGTTGTTTCAGAAGAATTTGTGAAAACGTATGTCTAAAAAGAATATTTTAATTATTTCATATTATTGGCCTCCCTCAGGTGGTTCGGGTGTTCAACGCTGGTTAAATTTTGCAAATAAATTATGTGATAATTATAATATTACTGTTATAACTACTAAAACCCCAAATTATCAATTAAATGATATTACATTAAATAAGTTAATTGATTCTAGAATAAAAGTTGTTAAAATCTCCTCTTTTGAACCTGCCAAATTTTTTCAATCTAAAAATTCAAGTTCAGACAATTTTAGTAGTTCCGGAGTATTTAATAAAATAAAGCTTTATGTTAGAGCTAACTTCTTTTTTCCTGACTCTAGAATGTTTTGGATTAATAAAGTTTCTAAATTTACTTCTTCTTACATACTAAAAAATAATATTGATTGTTTTATTACAACATCCCCACCTTTTAGTTTGAATGTCATTGGTTATAATATTAAAATACAAACTAATTGTAAGTGGATTTCTGATTATAGAGATCCTTGGTCAGATTTCTTTCAATTTAAAAAAATGCCAATGTCTAAATCAACAAAAAATAAACACAAGACATGGGAGTATAAAAGCTTAAAAACTGCAGATTCTGTTATAGTCACATCTCCATCTCTTAGAGATGAATATTTGAAAATTAATTCAAATACATTTTTAATTAATAATGGTTTTAAAAAATATAATAAAACAAAAAAAAGTGAATATTTTAATTTAGTTTATTCTGGAGTAATGAAATCTTCTCAGAACCCAAAAAATTTATGGAAAGTATTGTATGAAATTTCAAGTATAAATCAGTCCTTTAGTAAGGACTTGAGAATAAAACTAATTGGAAACTTTGATAATGAAATCATAACAAATACATATGTAGAATTACTTAAAAAAAATATAAAGTTTTTTGATTATGTTAAACAAGAAAATTTAAATGATTTAATTTCTGATACAACTTGTTTTATTGCATGTGACATCAATGATCAGAAAGGAGGTAATTTAATACCAGGAAAAATTTATTATTATTTATCATTTAAAAAGTATATCATAGCTTTCACCTCTAATAATAGCGATACAGCTAAAATTATTAAAGAAACTAATTCTGGAGAGGTGTTTAATTTTTCAAATGAAAATGAATTAAAAAATCATATTTTAGAATTGTACAAAAATTTTAAGAAAAATAAGAAATTGAATATTAATAAAAATTTCGATAAGTATTTAATTTCAAATTTAACTACAGATTTAGAAAATATTATTATTAATACCTTGACTTAATGGGAATTGTTTTAAAACAAACATCTTGGAATGTATTTACTATTATAATAGCTGTTTTAATTGGTGCAATTAACACAGTGTATTTTTATCCAGAATTCCTTAAAGAAGACTATTATGGACTTGTTGTTTTCTTATTAGCAACTTCAAACCTACTGCAACCACTAATGTCCTTTGGAGCTCAGCATACAATTATTAAATTTTTTAGTTCTTTTAAAGAAAAAACAAAAAAAGATGAATTTTTATCTAGTATAGTTTTTTTGCCATTATTTTTTATAATTCCTATCTCTTTTTTAGTTGCACAATTTCATGATTTAGTTGCAGAGTTTCTTTCAGTAAAAAACCCAATAATTGATTCATACATATGGGTAATTTTTCTGGTTTCTTTCGCTACGTCGTATTTTGAAGTTTTTTACTCTTGGGCAAGAGTTCAATATAAATCTATTTTTGGAAATATTTTAAAAGAAATTTACCCTAGACTTTCTGTTTTTGTATTGCTTGTTTTGGTTTCTTTTGAACAAATAACTAAAGAGAATTTTATATGGTGGTTAACCGGTTTATATTATTTAAGATTACTAATAATGATCATTTATTCACTGTATTTATATACTCCTAAGTTTACATTTAAATTACCAAGTAATTATAAAGAAATTTTACTATACTCTTCATATATTTTACTAGCTGGATCAGCTGCTAGTTTTCTTATAGATATTGATAAATATATGATTCCTCAAAAACAAGCCAGTAGTCAAACGGCTTATTATGCTGTAGCTGTATTTATAGCTACTATTGTTGAAATTCCTGGAAGAGCAATGTTTCAAATAATAAATCCCCTAGTTGCTAAAGCTTTAAATGACAATAATAACAGTGAAATAAAAAAATTATATTCAAAAAGTTCAGAAAGTTTACTTATTGTCTGTGGACTTTTCTTTTTATTAATTAATTTAAATATCGATTCTTTTTATCTCATTTTAAATAATAAATATTATTCTGAGGCTTCTTTAGTTGTGTTAATTATATCTTCTGCTAAACTGATTCAAATGAGTTTTGGTTGTGGGCCTGCAATTTTAGCAACTTCTAAATTTTATAAGATAACATTGCCTTTTTCTATTGCAATGGCAATTTCAGTATATATTTTAAATGACCATTTAATTGATTTATATGGAATTAATGGGGCCGCAATATCTACATTTGTTGTTTTGTTTAGTTTTACTTTTTTAAAAGTGGTATATATATATTCTAAAACCAATATTCAACCATATAAATTCAATTCAATCAAAGTATTGATTATGATTTCTTTAATTTATTTTATTAACGGTTATTTAAATTTCGATTTATTACCGATATTAGATATTGTTGTAAGATCCTTAATTATCTTATTTATGTATCTTTCCTTAATTTATTTTTTTGGACTATTTAAAAGTTTAAAAATTAATTAAACATTAATTTTAATTTAAATATTTATATAACGCAGTTTTTTTATTATTATATAGTTTATCAATTCCTCCACTAAAGACCAATTCACCGCCATTTTCCCCTCCATTCGGACCTAAATCAATTATATAATCAGCACATTTAATTAGGTCAAGATTATGTTCTACTACTATAATTGAATGTCCGTTTTCTATTAGTGAATTGAAAGATTTTAAAAGCTTATTAATATCATGAAAATGTAAGCCAGTAGTTGGTTCATCAAAAATAAATAAAGATTTTGATCCTGTTTTTCCTTTCATTAAGAACGTTGCTAACTTAATACGTTGTGCTTCACCGCCAGAAAGAGTAGAAGAGGATTGACCAAGTTGCACGTAACCCATACCTACATCAATTAGTGGTTTTAATTTAGAAGAAATTTTATTTTCATTGTTATATGTAAAGAACTCCATTGCTTCATTAACAGTCATTTTTAATATTTTATCAATATTTTTTTTGTTAAACTTTATTTTTAAAATTTCTTTTTTAAATCTTTTTCCTTTGCAAGTTTCACAAACTAAATTTACATCAGCCATAAATTGCATTTCTATTTTTACAGTACCTTCCCCTTTGCAATTATCACATCTTCCGCCATCAACGTTAAATGAAAAGTGTTTTGCTTTAAGTCCATTAGCTTTAGAAATTTTTAATGATGAAAATAAGTTTCTTATATCATCATATATTTTTAAATAAGTTACTGGGTTAGATCTTGATGAAGTTCCAATTGGTTTTTGATCAATAAATTCTATTTCATCAATTTTAGAAATGTCTCCTCCTATTGAATCAAACTGGCCAGGTTTGTATTTAAATATGCCTTTTTCTTTTAAAAGGGCAGGATAAAGTATTTTTTTAATTAAAGTAGTTTTTCCACTTCCAGAAACCCCAGTAATTACGGTCAGGTTATTCAATGGAAATTCTACATTAATATTTTTTAAATTATTTTCTCTTGCACCTTTTATGAAAATTTTTCCTAAACTATTTCTTTTTTTTATTGGAATAGTAATAGATTTTTCTCCAAACAAGTATTTAGAAGTTAATGTTTTATACTTAAACAAACCTTTTAAACGACCTTCAGCAACAACAAATCCTCCGTTTTTTCCTGCTTCAGGCCCAATATCAATTATGTGGTCAGCAGACCTAATTATATCTTCATCATGTTCTACAACTATTACTGTATTCCCTAAGTTTCTTAATTCTTTTAACACTTTGATAAGGTTTTCTGTATCTCTTGAATGAAGGCCTATACTAGGTTCATCTAAAACATATAGAGAATTAACTAATGAACTACCAAGAGAAGTTGCTAAATTGATTCTTTGAGATTCTCCACCTGAAAGTGTACTTGATTTTCTGTTTAATGTTAGATAACCTAACCCTACTTTTTCAATAAAATTTAATCGACTTTTAATTTCTTTTAAAATTCTATTGGTTAAATTAATTTCATAATCACTTAATTTTAATTTTTTAAAAAAATCAGATAATTTACTAATTGGCATTTGAACTAAATCTGTTATAGATCTGTTATTAATTTTTACATAAGATGCTTCTTTTTTTAATCTTTTGCCTTTGCACTCTTTACACTTTGTTTTTCCTCTATATCTTGAAAGCATCACACGGTTTTGAATTTTATAAATTTTTGATTCAATTTTTTTAAAAAAATAATCGATTCCTTTAAAATATTCATTTCCAGTCCAAATGAGTTTTTTTTGATCGTTATTTAATTGATAATATGGTTTATGTATTGGAAAATTAAAATTTGAGGCATTTTTTATGAGTTCATTTTTATATTTTTTTAATTTTTCACCTCTCCATGGAGCAATGGCATTTTCATAAATTGATAGTCCAGTATTAGGAATTACTAATTCAGGATCGATACCAACTACATCACCATATCCTTCACATTCAGAGCAAGCTCCAATAGGATTATTGAAACTGAATAAGTGTTGATTGGGTTCTTTAAATTTTATGCCATCTAATTCAAAATTATTATTGAAATTATAAGTTTTGCTAGAATTTAAATTTTCAATTGTAATATTGCCTTTACCTTCATAAAATCCTAAATCTATAGATTCGGTTATTCTATTTAAAAAATCTGAATTTTTTTTATATATAGATCTTTCAATAACTAAGAAAAAATCTTTTTTATAAATTTCATTTATTTCATTTATTCTTACTATATCATTTCCAATTTTAACTCTAGCAAACCCTTGATCTTTTATTGTGTTTAATACTTCTTTGCCTTCTGAAATATTGTTTAATTTTTTAGGTGACAGTATTAAAAATTTATCATTAATATTGAAAGATTTAATTATTTCAATTACAGAACTTATCGAATCTTTTTTTACTTCTAGATTAGAAATAGGTGAATAAGTTTTACCAATCCTTGTGTAAAGTAGTTTTAAATAGTCATATATTTCTGAACTCGTTCCAACTGTTGATCTTGGGTTTGAATTATTGATTTTCTGTTCAATAGCTATTGCTGGAGAAATTCCAATTATACTATCTACTTTTGGTTTGTTAAGTTTTCCTAAAAATTGTCTAGCGTAAGAGGAAAGACTTTCAATATATCTTCTTTGACCCTCTGCGAAAAGAGTATCAAAAGCTAAACTTGATTTTCCAGATCCAGAAATTCCAGTAATAACAATGAGTTTGTTTTTTGGAATATCTAGATCTATATTCTTTAGATTGTGCATTTTAGCACCTCTTAATTTTATAAAATTAGATTCAAGTTTTTGATTTTTCAAATTGTTAATTAATCAGTAAATATAAACTTTAAATCATTTTTTTTAATAAAGATTTTCTTCCTATTTTTTTTGTAATAGGGTCATTATTAATATTCCAATTTCTGGCTGGTGAAAACTTCCTTCCATACCAAATCATCTGTAAGTGTAGCTTATTCCAAAGTTTTTTTGGAAAAAGTCTTTTGGCATCTTTCTCTGTTGTTTTGACATTTTTTCCATTAGACATTCCCCACCTGTACATGAGTCTATGTATATGGGTGTCGACTGGAAATGTAGGTATGTTAAAAGCCTGTGCTAATACAACACTAGCAGTTTTGTGACCAAC
Organism: Flavobacteriaceae bacterium; assembly: GCA_016780345.1. Lineage (GTDB taxonomy): Bacteria > Bacteroidota > Bacteroidia > Flavobacteriales > Flavobacteriaceae > MAG-121220-bin8. The sequence continues at coordinate 8,459 of JADHLZ010000028.1, forward strand.
AGCTGGTAATGCTTCTAAATCTTGAAAATTATTAGGAACATTACCATTATATTTTTCTATAAGTATTTTTGATAATCCATGAATTCCTTTAGATTTCATTGGTGAAAGTCCTACTGGTTTAATGATTTCTCTTATTTCATTTACAGATAATTTTGCCATGTCATAAGGATTATCTGCTTTAGAAAATAATTTTGGAGTTACTTTGTTAACTCCAATATCAGTACTTTGAGCTGAAAGTAATACCGCAATTAATAACGTATACGGATCTTTGTGATCTAAAGGAATTGGTACTTTAGGAAAAAGTAATTCCAATGTGTCAATTATATAATTTATTTTTTCTTCTTTATTCATAATTTATTAATTAAATTTAGAAAAATTAAAAAACAATACATATGTTAAAAGTAGGAGATAAGTTACCTGATTTTTCGTGTTTAGATGACAAAGGTAACATTATAACGCAAAATGATTTTGTTGGAAAAAAAGTTGTTTTATTTTTTTACCCCAGAGCAAATACACCTGGATGCACAGCTCAAGCATGTAATCTTTCTGAAAATTATGAGAAGTTAACTAGCAACGGATATGCTATTTTTGGAGTTAGTGCAGATACAATTAAAAATCAGGCTTCATTTTCAAATAAATTTGGGTTTCCATATCCACTTTTAGCAGATACTAAAAAAGTTTTAATTGAAAGTTTTGGAGTTTGGGGATTCAAAAAATTTATGGGAAAAGAGTATGAGGGTATTATAAGAACTACATTTGTTTTAGATGAAAATGCTATAATTGTTAGAGTGATTGATAATGTAAAAACTAAAGATCATACTTCTCAGATTCTTTATGACTAGTTAAATCCAAAAAGTTTTTTTTCTTTAATCAATGAAGTGACTTTATTTGGAAGCATATCTTCCCAACCCTTTTTTTTGTTTTTTATCATATCCAGTACTTTAACAGAATATATATCTAAAAGAGTTTTATCATATCCAAAAATGTCAATTACTTTGTTGTTAAACTTAAAAAATTTGTAAAGGTTTTTCATTCTAGGATCAACAATAAGATTATTACTATTAATTATCTCTCCGGTTTTATCATTTTTCATTGGATAAAGAAATATTCTTAAGTTTTTATAAAAAAGTTTTCCAAAAGCTTCCAAAATTCCCCCACTTAAGTGATCGTAATATTTTTCATCAAAAACTTCTATCAAATTATTGACTCCCATTGTTAGAACAATTTTTTCTTTTGTATAATTTGAAAAATATTCAGCAAGTTTATAATATTCCTTAAAATTCGTTATCATTACTGTAAGACCTAGAGAACATAACAATTTAGCTCTATCTAAAAAATCTTCTTCATTAACATTTCCGTTTATGGATTTTAAATTTGATAAAGTAATTTCAAATAAAGTTAAGTGTTGTTTTTCATCAAAATCTTCCTCATGAGATATAATTTCTATTGATTTATCAAACATATCTTCATTTACTTTTGTGACAGGTCTAAAACTACCTCTAATTGCTAAAATATTTTTTTTGTATAAAACTCTGGCAGGAAGAATATTATTTCCATCTGGCCCAAAAATTACTGCTTCTGTCATTTCGTTTTTTACAAGTTCTAAACTCATTAATCTGTTGTCTACATTTTTGAACAAAGGCCCTGAGAAATTAATAGTGTCTATTTCTATTGCACTAGTGTCAATATGATCATAAAGATATTTTAATAGTTTTTTAGGTTGAGAGTTTTTGTAATATGCACCATATATAAGATTAAGTCCCATTAATCCTAATGCTTCTTGTTGAGCTTTAGCATCAAACAAATTAAATCTAACATGAATAAGTATCTCACTGTAATTTTGAGTTGAATCAGTTTGAAATTTTATACCCATCCATCCATGTCCCCTATATTTTTTTGCAAAATCTATAGTCGCTACAGTATTCGCATAAGTAAAAAACATTTTTTCAGGATGCTTAGATCTATCCATTCTTGATTCAAGAAGATTAATTTCATGAGTTAGCATCTTTTTTAGTCTTGATTCTGAAACGTATTGATTGTCATCTTCCAAACCATATATAGCATCACTAAAATCTTTGTCATATGCACTCATTGTTTTAGCAATGGTACCAGAAGCTCCACCAGCTCTAAAAAAATGTCTTGCAACCTCTTGACCTGCACCTATCTCTGCAAAAGTTCCGTAAATATGTTCATTGAGATTTATTCTTAAAGCTTTAGCTTTAATTGATGGAATATTTTCAAATGGCTTGTCTCCCTTTAAAGAAGTTGACATATATAATAAATAAACATGTAAATTTAGTTGTTTATTAACTAATAATATATATTTAAATAAAAAAAATGGTAGTTACATTTTTGGGAACTGGAACATCAACTGGAATTCCTTTTATTGGAAGTAACCATCCAGTTTGTTTGAGTAATGATTATAAGGATAAAAGACTAAGGTCATCAATTAAAATTGATATTGAAAATAAAACTTTTATTATCGATTGTGGCCCTGATTTTAGACAACAAATGATCAATTCAAATTGCAGGAAAATTGATGCCATTTTTTTTACTCATGAACATTCTGACCATACAGCAGGATTAGATGATATTAGACCTTTTTGTTTTAGAGATGGTGAAATTCCTATATATGCTCACGAAAGAGTTATAAATAATCTTTCAACTAGATTTGGTTATATATTTAATGATGATCATAAATACCCTGGATCTCCTTCAATTAAAATTAATTTAATTGAGCCTGACAAACCAGTAGTTTTCTCTGGAATTCAAATTATTCCAATAGATTATTTACATGCTAAACTCCAAGTTTATGGATATAGAATAAATGGTTTTGCTTATTTAACTGATTTAAAAACTATAAGCAGTAGTGAACTTGACAAACTAAATAATCTCGATGTTCTAGTTTTAAATTGCATAAGAATTAATGAGCATTTTTCACATTTGAATTTGAAAGAAGCTCTGGATTTAATAAGTATAATTAAACCTAAAAAAACTTATTTAACTCACATTAGTCATTTGTTAGGTTTTCATGAAGAAGTCTCCAAAACTTTACCAGAAAATGTTTTTCTTTCCTATGACGGTTTAACTTTAAATATTAGTTAGTTTTTTCAATTAACCAATTTAGCATTGATTTAAAATTATCTGGAGATACTCCATGTCCAATCGGATATTCTTCAAAAATGTAATTTAAATTATTATCGTCAAGAATTTTTAAACTTTTTTTCGAAAGATCAAAAGGTAAAATTTCGTCATTTAGACCATGAGATATATAAAATGATAATTTTTTTAAATACTTTGAGTTTGACAGATTTATAATACTTGGGTCAAATGCTCCACTAAGTGAAATAATATTATTTATTTTTTCAGGATATGTTAATGCCACAGCGTTTACAAGCATAGATCCTTGACTAAAACCCATCAATGTGATGTTATCAGAATCAATATCATAAAGATCTTTGCAAATTTCTAAAGACTTTAAAATATTATCTCTTGATTTCTTAGCTTTTTCAATATCATAATTTTTATTTCCATTGAAATCTATAGAAATATTATACCAAGCATACCCATTATATTGAATTTCAATATCTCCTCTTAGAGAAACAATTGTAAAATTTTCTGGGATAGCTCTTGAAAATGAAAACAAATCTTGCTCGTTACTTCCATATCCGTGAATCATAAGTAGTAGAGGAGATTTGTCATTTTTCAAGTTAGATTTTCTTACAACATGAAAAAAAGGAAGATTACTCATTAATTACGATATTATTTGAATTGACTATGCCTATAGGGTAACCTTTCATTTTAATTCCTAAAAAAGCACTATTTTTAGATTTAGATTTGATATGCAATTTTGAAAATTCAAATTCTTTAGAAATTTTAAAAAGTGATAAACGAGCTTCGGAACCTTCTTTAATATCGAAATTTTCAATGTTAAACAATTTTCTTCCTCTTGTTAAGATTTTTATAGTTTCCTCAAGTGTAAATAAGTTAAGTAATGAACCAAATGATGATTCTAAACCAATAGTGCCATATTCTGCATTGTCAATGTCAGTTTTTTTATTTTCTACATCAATCGGGCAGTGGTCACTAGTTACAAGATCAATAACTCCGCTTTTGACTCCTTTTAATAAAGCCAATCTATCCTTTTCTGTTCTAAGTGGTGGAAGGACTTTAAATCGAGTATCAAAATCTTTAAGTTTTGATTCATTAAAGGTTAAATTATGAATAGCTACACTACATGTTACATTTAATCCTTTTTCTTTGGCCTTTTTTATTAAATCTAATGATTTCTTAGTTGAAATTGTCGGTATATGAAGATTACCACCAGTATATTCGAGAATATGTAAATCTCTGTTAATTTGTATTTCTTCAGAAAAATTAGGTAATCCTTTAATTCCGTAATTAACGCTTATTTCTCCTTCATTTATAACACCATTTTTCGCTATAGATTTATCTAAAGGGAAAGACATTATTAAAGAATTGAAAGCTTGAGAATATTGAAGAGAAATCTTTAGAATATTTGAATTAAAAATTGGTTTTTTATAATCGTAAAATCCAACAGCTCCAGCATTTTTCATGTCAAAAAGTTCTGCCATTTTCTTTGATTTACTTGAGAGTGTTAAGGCACCTAATGGATGAATATTACAAGATAATTTTTTTGATTTAACAAATAAAATACCAGCCTGAGAATCAGTTACTGGATTAGTATTAGAATTTAAAACCACATCGGTAAATCCACTTTTTGATGCAACAAGGGCCCCGTTCTCAATAGTTTCTCTTTCTTCAAATCCAGGTTCTCCGAATGAAACACTACTGTCAAACCAACCATTGGAAACATGTAAACCTTTGATATTAATTATTTTTGCATTTTTTTCATAAATTGATTTGGCAATTTTAATAATTTTTCCTTCAGAAATTAAAATATCTTGTTGAGTACCGTTGTATTTACTTTCGGCATTTATAACTTTTGCAGATTTAAGAATTATATTCATGCAATCAAGTTACTTAATGATGCATTTTTTTTAAAATGCGATGCAAATATAAGAATTGATTTGAATTAATGAGAATTTATTAATCAAAATCCCTCAAAAACACCCAATCCAAAAAGAGAGAAATCGTATCTTACAGGGTCTATTTTATTTAATTTTCTTAATGAATTGTCCAGTTCAACAACAGCTTTATGATCATTTTGAGATCTTTTTAACAATCCAAGTTTTCTAGCAACTCTTCCAGTGTGAACATCTAAAGGGCATGATAAATAAGATGGATGTACTTTTTTCCAAATTCCAAAATCAACTCCATTATTGTCCTTTCTTACCATCCATCTGAGAAACATATTTAGTCTTTTACATGCAGAACCTTTAAAAGGATCGCTAACATGTTTTGTGGTTCTTTTAGGATGAATGTCTTCAAAAAAAATTGTTTTAAAATTATGAATTGAATTGTACATTCTGTTATTTAACAAAAATTTTTTAAAAACATTTTCAATTGATCCGTGTTCTAAATAAATATAATTTAATCTTTTGATGAAATATCGGAAATCAATTTCGTTAAAAGTTCTATGTTTTATGGATAAATTATTTATTTCTTTTTCACTTGAATTCATAACAAAATCATATGGTGAATTACCCATTAACTCCATCATTTTGAGTGAGTTTTTTATAATAGTTTTTCGTTGTCCCCAAGCAATAGTGGAAGTTAAAAAAGAACATATTTCAATATCTTCCTTTTTATAAAACATGTGAGGGACCTGAATTGGGTCAGAATCGATAAAATCTAACGTATTATATTTAATATATTTTTCCTCAAGAAACTCTTTAAGTTCTGATGAATTAAGCCCATTTCCCATTGACTAAATTAAGTTTTCGATCAGCCATATTTGACATTTCTTTATTGTGAGTAACTATGACAAAAGTTATGTTGTGTTTTTCTCTTAAATCAAGAAAAAGCTTATGGAGAAGATCCGATGTTTTATTGTCTAAATTTCCAGTAGGTTCGTCTGCAAAAATAACTTTTGGGTCGTTTATAAGTGCTCTTGCAACTGCAACTCTTTGTTGTTCTCCACCTGAAAGTTCAGAAGGATATTGATTGATTACATCAGAAAGCTTAAGAGAATTTAAAATTTCTTTGGCTTTAATTATTGAATCATTTTTATTTTCTCCTTTGATTAAAGCTGGTATAATTACATTTTCAATTGCTGTAAATTCAGGAAGAAGTTCATGGAATTGGAAAATAAAACCTATTTGAGTATTCCTAAATTTAGATAATTTAGAGTCATTTAAACTTAATACATTGATGTTGTTAATTAAAATTTCCGAATTATATTCAGGATCAGGAATTTCAAGAGTACTTATTATATTTAATAAAGTTGTTTTTCCTGCACCTGAGGGGCCTACGATCGAAACTATTTCACCTCTTTTAATTTCAATATCAATTTCATTAATAACCTTTTTGTTATTGAAAGTCTTTGATATGTTTTTTACATAAATCATTTATACCTTTTTCTTTTTCAACAGGTTGTAATCAATAAAATAATTAATTCTTAATGATAATTGGTGATTAATTGGATTTTGGAAGAGATCTTTTGTGCTTTTGTAATAAGAAATTCCAGAAAAATTATTTTCATTAAAAATATTATTTCTATAAAGTAATGTAATTTTACTTCCGGGAGCAAATTCCCAATTATAACTTAAATCAAAATTCCATAGATTAAAGTTTGTGTTAGGATTGTAATCTTTTATATTTTTTTCTGATAATTTTCTAAAACCATCATTTTTTAAAAGAAAAAAATCGTTTTTGTAATTATCTGTACTCCAAAACTGTCTAAATATTAACGACAAGGATCTATATGAGTCAAAATTATAATTTAATGATAAATTATTTTCAGTATACTTCACTTCTCTGTTACCAAAATAGATATTATCACTTTCACTGTAAACATATCCAATTTCATCATCACTTTGACCTATCTGAACAGCGAGTTCCATTTGAAACTTGTTAGAAAATATAAATTTAGAATAAAATTCTATTTCAGTCATATTAAAATTTTCATTAAACTGTTCATTGTCTCCATATGAATATTCAATTCCAGATCCAAAAGCAATTTTTTTTCTTGTATCAGATTTATAACTAAATTCTAATTCGTAAACAGCAGGTTGAAAAACAAAAACATCATCTTTTCTTGTTTCCTCAAAATCTTTGTATTTTGAAGTGTAATCAAAACTTGCTTTTAGTTCCTCAAGTTTTAAAGAAGTTAAAGTAAAACCAATTCTTCCACCTCGAGACTTTAATGTTTTAGGATAAAATCTACTTCTTTCGCTTAACCATAAATATGCATCAATTTTCTCGTAAGATTTTGTTGGTTCAAAAGTTAAAAACTGTATTCTAGCCCAAAATCTTTGATCATTTATTAAATTATAAAAACCAAGATCGTTTTGATAATAATTTGCATCAACGCCATTCCATCCAAAATTAAATCTAAAACTTCCTGTTAAATCTTCAAAGCTTAACCCCCCTCTAAAACCTTTTGTCTTTGAAAATGTTTCAGAAATACTTTGAAAAATACTTGCATTAAAATTAAATTTTCTGTTTTTGTCATAAAGATTTGCAATAAAAGCGCTGTTATTTGAATTGTAAAAACTACCTCCTCTGTTAACATTAGAATTTAAAAAAGAAAACGTTGAATATTGGTTTAGTGCTGTTTGACTAAGAGAAATAACATTATAGTTTGTAATAGGAGCTATGATTTTATTTATGATTTCATTTGTTTTAATATCTTTGAGTTGAGCATATGCCTTTTTAGTAACTGAATTGACAATTCCAATACTAAGACCCGAATTTGTTGTTCCAGTTAATTTTATAGAATTAATAAGATTTGCCTTATTATCATAGTTTATTAGCTCTTGATTGTCTTGAACTAATTCATCAAAGTCAACAGAAATATCTTCACCAATTCTTCTACTGTAGAAAAAATTTCCACTCATGTAACCCTGACTGTCTGCTTTTTGAAATAATTGTGCTCCTTCTGTAAAAAAGGCTCTATTTTCATCAAACTTTTGTTCAAATGGACTTAAGTTTAATTCTTTATCATCAAATGCTACTTGACCAAAGTCAGGAATTAATGTCGCATCCAATGTAAAATTATTAGAAATACCATATTTAATATCCATCCCAGTAGAATATCCATTTAATGGTTTACTATTTTTTTTAAAGTCAACAGAGGATTGTAAATATGGATAGAAAAATAATCGGGTGGGAGGAGTAATATTTTTTAAACCCTTTAACAAACCAAAAGATTCTCTAAATGTAGATGTTTTAGTATCAATAAAATTCCATGTATAAAATTCACCAAATTCAATAATTCTTCTTGAAAATTGAATTCCCCAATATTGAATGTCTGTTGTAGGGAATCTAAGTGCACTATATGGAATTTTCATTTCCATACTCCATCCTTTTTCATTTATTGATACCTTTCCTTCAAAAACAGTATCAAAGTTCCAGTCATCAGGGGAGAATTCTCCTGACGTATATGTGTCTCCTAAAGTACCAGCACTAGTTATTTGAAACCCTTGGTCATTTAAATTGTCATCATTTGTATTTATACTTAACCAAAAAGAGTCTGCATTAACTTCCCATATATTGTCTCTTTGACTAAATCCAACAGGAATTAGTGATGGATTAGGGTCATTGAATTGTCCAGCAACATAAATTCCATTATTGTCGTATCCCAAATAAATGAACGTTTCATATCCTGATCTTTCGCTTTGTCCATTATTAGGCATCCACCTTTCAAAGTCTGTAGCGGGAATTAAATTTTTCCATTGCGAATCATCCAGAACACCATCAATAATAGGAGGAGAGTTAAATCTAGTAATTTCTATTTCTTTTCTATTTTGTGAATAACTTAAGGTTACGGATAAGATGAAAAATAGTAGAATATTTTTTTTCATTTAATTTTTTAAATGCAAAGCAAATTTAAACTAATTTTATTTAAATAATTTATAGATTAATATGGAAAAGACTTGTTATTTTGGAGGTGGTTGTTTTTGGTGTACTGAAGCAATATTTAAAAACATAACTGGTGTTGTTTCTATCCTTCCTGGATATATGGGTGGTCATGTAAAAAACCCCTCATACAAAAAAGTATGTGAAGGAAATACCGGACATGCTGAGGTTATAAAAATTGACTATGACTCTTCTATAATTTCATTTAAAGATTTACTTTCTGTCTTTTTTTCAACTCATGACCCAACAACATTAAATAGTCAAGGAAATGATATTGGTACACAATACAGGTCTTGCGTGTTTACTAATAACGATAAAGAAATTGAAATCATAAAAAAGTACATTTTAGAGTTGAACAAGTCATTAAATAATAAAATAGTAACAACAATAGAGAAAGAGTCTCAATTTTACTTAGCTGAGGATTATCATCATAATTACTATAATCTTAATAAAAATGTTCCTTATTGTTCTGTTGTTATTGGACCAAAAATTAAAAAACTTTTGAATTCCAAAAATTCATTTTTAAAAAAGAATTAGTCTTTAAATAAAACTCCAAAGGAAAGGAACTTGAATAATTTTTTTGAGAATAGAATAGACATCTTAAAGAAAAACTTAAAAATAAACTTGTCTTTTTTAAAAGTTAAAATACTTATAATCATTCCAAAGACAAAGCCAAACCAAACAAGTAATATTTGATATACAGGAAAAATAATTAACAGTCGTATTGGCCAGTATAAAACAACGTTTAAACTATCTAACTCAAAATATTCAGCAATTGGACCGGAAACATTAGCAGAAACAGAGCCAGTGACTGCAAAAACAATTAAAATTACAATGAGTTGAAAGTTGCTTTCAATTTTCCATTTTTTTTTAATTTTTTCTATCATTTAGTTCAAGAGATATGAAATTTGTTCTGCTAATTCTATACCAATTCTATCTTGAGCTTCGTTTGTAGCAGCTCCAATGTGAGGTGTTAAAGATATTTTAGAATTCATTAATAGTTGAATTTCAGGCTTTGGTTCGTTTTCAAAAGTATCAAGTCCTGCAAAAGATACCTTGCCTGATTCTAAAGCCGAGACCAGTTCAGACTCATTTATTACACCTCCTCGAGCAGCGTTTATAATTCCAACGCCATCTTTCATTTTACTAAACTCATTTTTGCCTATTACATAATCCTTTTGAGCAGGAACATGAAGACTTATAAAATCAGATTTTTTTAAAAGATCTTCAAATTTTGATATTTTGATATTAAAATCAATTGATTTATTTCCAATGAATTCTAATTTGATATTAGCACTTTCTAAAAATTTATCATGAGCTATGACATTCATACCAACTCCTAAGGCGATCTTAGCAGTTTCACGACCTATTCTTCCAAAACCAATAATTCCAATAGTTTTTCCTCTAAGTTCAACTCCTTTAGAATAGGATTTTTTAAGTTTTTTAAAATTTGTATCTCCTTCAAGCGGCATTGCTCTGTTTGATTCGTGCAAAAATCTAACTCCACTATATAAATGAGCAAAAACTAATTCAGCTACTGATCCTGAGGAAGCAGCAGGAGTATTAATCACATGAATATTTTTAGACCTGGCATAATCAACATCGATATTGTCCATTCCAACTCCACCCCTTCCAATTATTTTTAAACATGGACATTTGTCAATTAAATCTTTTCTAATTGTTGTTGCACTTCTGACTAGAATAACACTTATATTTTCTTTATTAATATAACTTTCTAACTGCTCTTGTGCAACATTAGTAGTAATTATGTTAAAACCAGAATTTTTTAAAGCTTCAACACCAGAATTTGAAATGCCATCGTTGGCTAAAATATTAATCATTTATATTTTTCTTTTA
>JADHLZ010000003.1 GCA_016780345.1 Flavobacteriaceae bacterium
GCTATGGTTTCAAAGCCAAAAGTTCTACTAGCTGATGAACCAACAGGGGCTTTAGATTCTAAAACATCCAAAGAGGTTATGGCTTTGATTCAACAAATCAATAAATCTGGAAAAACAGTTCTTATTGTAACTCATGAAGAAGACATTGCAAAAATGTGCTCTAGAATAGTTAGGTTAAAAGATGGAGTGATCATGGAGGATAAAAAAAATAAAATGATAAGTGCAATTTAATGTTTAGTAGAGACCGCTGGTTAGAAATATTCGAAACAATTAAAAAGAACAAGCTTAGAACTTTTCTTTCAGGTTTTACAGTGGCTTTAGGGATTCTAATCTTTGTAGTTCTTTTTGGTTTTGGAAACGGACTAAGAAATACTTTTGATAAATTCTTTAAAGATGATGCAATAAACACAATATGGCTAAATCCATCAAGAACTTCTAAACCTTACATGGGTTATGAAGCTAATCGAAGAATTGAGTTTGATAATGATGATATGGAGGATATTCAGAAAAGATTTGATTTTTATATTGAAGGAATGACCCCAAGAATTTCTTTTAGCGGAAATGTAGGCTACAAACTAGAATCAAATAATTATTCTGTAAGAGGAGTAGGCCCTTCTCATCAAAAAAATGAGATGACCATCATTATGAAAGGTAGATTTTTAAACGGATTAGATATTGAAAATAAAGAAAGAAATGTAGTAATTGGTAGACTTGTCGAGCAAGATCTATTCAAAGGTGAAGATGGTATCGGAAAATTTATAAGCGGTGGCGGAAGGTCATGGAAAGTAGTTGGGGTCTTTCAAGATGACGGAGGTGATAGAGAAGAACGAATAATTTATGCTCCATACACAACCGTTCAGTCCATTAGAAAAAGTACTGACAAAGTAGATCAAATTATAATTTCTTATAAACCTGAAATTGGCTATGTTGGAGCGGTAGCTTTTGAAAAGCAGTTAAAAAAATACATGAAGCAAAAAAAGTTTATTGATCCTAAAGATCCAAGAGGGATTTTTATAAGAAGTGCTTCAAACGACATGAAAGAAAACGATCAATTTGCTTCAGTTCTTCAATATATTATTTCGTTTGTTGGTATTGGAACTCTTCTTGCAGGGATTATTGGAATTTCTAATATTATGGTTTTTGTAGTTAAAGAAAGAACCAAAGAACTTGGTATCAGAAAAGCTATAGGTGCTACACCAAAATCTATAGTAGGTATGATACTTCATGAATCAATTTTTATAACAACAATTTCTGGATATTTCGGATTATTGTTTGGTGTTGGATTATTAAATTTTATTGGAGATAAATTAGAAGAAGAATACTATATTACAGATCCTAGTATTGATATTTCCACAGGAATTGCTGCTACGATTGTATTAATCATTTTTGGAGCATTTGCTGGATATTTACCAGCAAAAAGAGCTGCTCAAATTAAACCTATTGAAGCTTTAAGAGACGAATAATATGAAAAAAATATTTGATAATGATACGTGGCAAGAAATATTTGGTTCTATTAAAAAAAATAGAACAAGAACCATAATAACTATGATAGGAGTTTTATGGGGAATCTTTATCTACATAACGCTTGCAGGATCTTCAAAAGGTCTTGACAATGGATTTGAGAGAGCATTTCAGTCTATCGCTTCAAATAGTATATTTATTTGGGCTCAGTACACAAGCCTTCCATATGCCGGGTACAAAGCCGAAAGAGGAATTCAACTTAAATTAAGTGATGTAGATGTTATTAAGAAAAAAGTAAAAGACATCAAGTTTATCGCTCCAAGAAATGTTGCAGGAGTTTTTGGCTCAGCAGGAGGAAATATTGTAAGAGGAAATAAAACAGGTACCTATGCTATTTATGGAGAGTTTCCTGAATACATTAAGATTGCAACATCAAAAATTTACGATGGTGGAAGATTTATAAACGAATCAGATATCAAGTATGAACGAAAAGTTTGTATTATTGGAGAGAGAACACAACAAGAATTATTTGAGGAGGACGAAAACCCAATAGGAAAATTTATTAGTATAAATAAGATGAACTTTAAAGTAGTGGGAGTTCACAAATTTGTGCAAGGAGGAGGTTTTGGTGATGATGGTGATATTTACATTCCTTTTGCAACTTTTAAGAAAATTTTTAATACAGGAGAAAATGTTAATTTTTTCATGATAGCAGCCAAAGACAACGTAGATGGAGTAAGAGTTGAAAAGGAAATCAAAGCTACTTTAAAAGAAATACACAAAATACATCCTGATGACGAAAGAGCAATCTCAGGATTTAATTTAGGAGAAGTTTTTAAAAAAACAATGAATTTTGCCAATGGATTAACCTTTTTATCCTTGATTGTAGGTATAACTACAATTTTAGCTGGAGTAATAGGCATTGGAAATATACTGCTAATATCAGTTAAAGAGAGAACTAAAGAAATTGGAATAAGACGTGCTCTTGGCGCAACTCCGTCAGAAGTAAGAGCTCAAATAATATTGGAATCCGTTTTTTTAACAACTTTTGCTGGAATAATAGGAATTGTACTGGGATCATTTGTTTTATATGGTATTAATGCCGCTACAATTGATGTGACAGACTTTCCGTATACTAATCCAACTGTACCAATTCCTTATGTTTTAGGTGCGCTCGCATTTATGATAATACTTGGAACACTAATAGGAATCATTCCTGCTCAAAGAGCAGTAAGTATAAAACCAATAGACGCTTTAAGAGAAGAATAATTAAAAACAATAAATAACAATGAAATATTTAAAATACGTAGGACTATTTGCCTTAGGCTTTGGAATATTATTTTCAATTGCATTTTTCGTAAAATCAAATAGTAGATCTGCAATTCAGTATGAAACTCAAACTTTAATCACCGCTACAATTGAAGATAAAATAGTAGCTACGGGAAAAGTTTTACCAGAAGACGAAGTAAATGTTGTACCTCAAATTGCTGGAATAATACAGGAGCTTTATGTGGAAGAGGGTGATGAGGTTTCTACGGGTGATTTAATTGCAAAAATTAAAGTTGTTCCAAACGAACAAACTTTAAATAGTGCCGAGGGAAGAGTGAAAAGTGCTCAGATTGTAATGAACAATTCTAAAATTGAATTTGAAAGAAATAAAATTCTTTATGAAAAAGAAATTATTTCTGAACAAGATTTCAATTCGGCAACTTTGAGATACAATCAGGACATGCAAAATTTATCTAATGCAAAAAGCGATTTACAGATTATTAAATTAGGGTCTTCTGGAGGTTCAACTATAACTAATACAAATGTTAGGGCAACTGTTTCTGGAACCATATTGGAAATTCCTGTCGAAGAAGGAGATCAAGTTATTCAAGCAAATACATTTAATGCAGGAACCATAATAGCTACCATCGCAGATCTTAATAAAATGATTTTTGAAGGTCAAGTTGACGAGGGTGAAGTTGGAAAACTTTCTCTGAATATGCCATTAATAGTAACACTTGGTGCTATTGAGGGTAAAGAATACGATGCAAAACTTAGATTAATTGCACCTAAAGGAACAGAAGTAGCAGGAGCAATACAATTTAAAATTGAGGGAGAAGTTTATTTAGATGATGAATATGTAGTTAGAGCTGGATACAGTGCTAATGCATCAATTGTAGCTGAAAAGAAAGTAGATGTTTTAGCCATAAGCGAAGCGCTTTTACAATATGATAGTAAAACTAAAAAACCTTATGTTGAAATTGAAACTTCTTCTCAAAAGTTTGAAAGAAGAGACGTTAAACTAGGAATTTCAGATGGAGTTAATGCGGAACTTTTAAGTGGGGTATCTAAAACAGACAAAATTAAAGTTTGGAATAGAACTGAACCTGATAAAAGAGGTGATGTAGACAGTGAAGATGCTGGATAAGATAATTAAAGCAATAAAAGAATTATGAAAAAAATTATATTAACATTTTTAACACTATTGCTTTCGGGTTCCCAATATGCACAAGAGCCCTGGACATTAGAAGCATGTGTCGAAAGAGCCCTGGAAATGAATATTTCTATTAAGCAATCTCAACTTGATTATGTCAATTCTGAAATAGAAAAGAAGGGGGCTATTGGGAATTTTTTGCCAAATGTAAACGTTGGAGGAAATCATTCTTGGAATGTAGGATTAAATCAGAATATTACAACTGGTTTACTTGAAAATGTTACAACACAGTTCTCCTCAATGAATTTAAATCTAAATGTAGACCTTTATAACGGATTACAAAATGTCAAAAGACTTCACAGAGCAAATTTATCTTTATTAGCTAGTCAATATCAGCTTGAAGACATGGCTGAAAATGTTGCTCTTCTTGTTGCAAATTCTTATTTGCAAGTTCTATTTAGTAAAGAAGCATTGGCTGCTCAAAAATTACAATTAGAAATTACCAAAAGAGAATTAGATAGAACTAAAAAGTTGATAAGTTCTGGTGTAATTCCAAAGGGAGATGTTTATGAGGTTGAGGCAAACTTAGCTTCTCAAGAAAAAAGTGTTGTGGATGCACAGAATGCGTATTATCTTTCAAAAATTGCACTTGCGCAACTTATTTTGATTGATGATTATGAAAACTTTAAAATTGCTAATGAAAAATACGATATCCCAGTTTCAGATATTTTATCTAAAACACCAACTGAGATTTTCAGTTATGCTGTAGAAAACAAAAAAGATATAAAACTTATTGAAACTAATGTTGAAATAGCTAAAAAGGATTTAGAAATTTCTAAAGCTTTGTCAATGCCAAGATTATCTGCTTTTTATTCTTATAGTTCAAGAATAAGTTATAGTGATAGAATTGTTCCGACAGGTGAGTATGGGTTAAATACGATTGGAGTTGTAGAAAGTACTAATGAAAAAGTTGTTGCTCCTTATCCAATATATAAAACAGAAAAACCGTTATCTTTTTCAGATCAGTTTGATTTAAATAAGGGTCAAAATTTTGGACTTAGTTTGTCAATACCAATTCTAAATAGTTTTAGCACAAGAAACAATATTGATAGATCTAAAATTAATATTTTAAGAAGCGTTAACTCTCTTGAACAAAAAAAATTAGATTTAGAAAACACAGTTAATCAGTCTTATAATGATGCAAAAGGTGCTATTAAAGCATATCAAGCATCCCTAAAGTTATTAGCAGCAAGAAAACAAGCTTTTGAGTATGCCTCTGATAAATTTGAAATAGGAACGATGAACTCATTTGATTTCTCTCAAGCTAAACAGCGATATGAACTCGCTCAGTTTGAATTAATTAGGACAAAGTATGATTATATTTTTAAACTCAAAGTATTAGAATTTTATTTTGGAGCTCCAATTACGGTTAATTAAATGTGTCATATTCTAAACATAGAAACTTCTTCAACTAATTGTTCTGTTTCGTTATCAAAAAATGGAAAGTTAACATCTATAATGGAAGAAAATGACGAAAAATATTCTCATTCAACTAAATTACACCTGTTTATAAAGGATGTCCTTGAGGAGTCGAATATCAATGTAAATGAACTTTCAGCCGTTTCAGTTAGTAAAGGTCCTGGATCTTATACTGGTCTTAGAATTGGAGTAGCAGCTGCCAAGGGGTTGTGCTTTTCTTTAGATATTCCACTGATTTCTATTTCAACTCTTTTAATTTTAGCCAAACAAGTAAAAGTTGATAGTGGTTATATACTACCAGTATTAGATTCCAGAAGAAATGAAGTTTACAGTGCTGTATATGATCATAAATTTAATTTGATTGAGAATGATTCACCCGTAACACTTAAAAAAGATTCATTTAAAAAATATTTAAAAAATAACAGGGTAAATTTAGTTGGTAGTGGACAGAATAAATGTAAGGATATTATCAGTGATAGTAAAAATTTAATTTTTTTTGATTCAAATACCTATCCTTCTTCAAATGAGATGTCTCTACTGTCTTTTCAGAAATATCAAAATGCAGATTTTGAAAACCTTGCATATTTCGAACCTGCTTATTTAAAGAATTTTATATTAGATAGTCTTAACCATTAATAGCATTAACTTCAGATATTTTTCCAGGTAACATATCTTTTAACATTGTTTCAATTCCACTTTTTAATGTAATTGTTGAAGAAGGACAGCCACTACACGCACCTTGTAGAATTACATTTACTTTTTTTGTTTCAGTCTCATAAGATTCGAATAGAATATTTCCACCATCAGAAGCAACTGCAGGCTTTATGTTCTCATCAATAATTTTTATGATTTCTTTTGAAACATCATCAATAGGAGTATCAGTTTTAACTTTTGAAGCTTTTTTAATATTTTCCTCAAATACAATAGTATTTTTATCCTGAATGAACGACCTAATAAACTCTCTTACATCCATCACATTTTCTTCCCACTTGAATCCAGGTTTTTGAATAATTGAAACAAAATTAAAGTCAAAAAAAACTTCCTTTACAAATTCAAACCCAAATAATGATTTTGCTAATGGAGATTCATATGAATCTTCAAGTGATTTAAACTCATAAATATCACTAACAATTCTTTTATTTACCACAAACTTCATGGCATTTGGGTTAGGAGTGCTTTCAGCATAAACAGTCACTGGAGATGTTTTTTTAATTTGATTTTTACTTACAACTCCTCCCTTATTTAGAAAATCTTGTAGTTGAGAGCATAATTCTTCTTGAACATCTGCCCAATCTAAAATATTAAGTTTTTCTATATATATTGAATATTTGTTTAGAGTAACTTTTTTTATAAATGGTAAATAAAAAATTTGTTGAATTAAGGGGAAATCGTTAGTTTCTTCAATCTTATGAAATTCAATTCTTTTTTCTGAAAGAAAGTTATTAGAATAAAACTCAAGCTCTTCTTCCCGGCTAGTTTCTTTATACTTAATAATATGGTTATTCATAATCTATATAATTTATAGTGTATTTATATTCTAATAATTTTTCTAATGTTTTTGTAGAAGAATTACAATAGAACTCAAATTTAGATCTTTTCAATTCGTTTAGTAAATTATTTTCTTTTAAAATTTTTTTAGTTTGTTTTGCTACGGCCTCACCACTTTCAAGAATTTTAACTGAACCTGGCAATATTTTTTTAATACTTTCTTTTATTAAAGGATAGTGGGTACAACCTAAAACTAAATGATCAATATTGTATTTAATCATTGGTTTAATATACTTATTTAAAAGTTTTTGTAACTCATTTCCATTTGTAATACCATTTTCTATTAATTCAACTAAACCATCTCCGTTTTTTTCAATAATATTTATATTGTCGCAATATTGGTTTGATGTTGTATTAAATAGTTGACTTGATAGAGTCCCTTTCGTTGCAAGAACACCAATTGAACCTGTTTTAGTATTTAATGCAGCTGGTTTTATTGCTGGTTCAACTCCGATAAAGTTTATGTCATAAAGATTTCTTAAATATGAAATACTATTGGTTGTAGCAGTATTACACGCAACAATAATTAATTTACAATTTTTACTCAATAACCATTCTGTATTTTTTTTGCATATATTATTAATTTGTTCTTTAGATTTTTTTCCATAAGGGGAATTAAAATTATCAGACAGATAAATTACGTTTTCATTAGGCAATAATTTTTTAATTGAATTTAAAATTGTAATTCCTCCCACACCCGAGTCAAAAATGCCTATAGGTTGATTTTGCATGATTTAAAAATAAAAAAAACTACCTAGGGTATTAGGTAGTTTTTATAAATTTCTTTATGAGTTCTTTAGAATCCTAATTCTTTTTTTACATCTTCCATCAGGTCTTTTCCATCTGCAAGAATTAAACTTCCCCCTTGAGTTCCGTCAATAACATAATCAAAACCTTGAGCTCTTGCTACTTTCTGAATAGCAGCTCTAGCTTTTTCAATTAAAGGTCTTAACAAATCAGCTTGCTTTTTTTGAATATCTTGTGATGCGGTTTGCTGATACTGTTGAATATTTTGTTCCATACCAGCTAATTCTTTTTGACGAGCTTGATTAGTAACTTCAGTTTGATTTTGCGCGTCAGCTGAATAAGTTTGCAACTTAGTTTGATATTCTTTCATTGAAGCATCAATTTCAGTTGAATAAGTTTTTTGAAGTTTTTCAAGTTGAGCTTGAGCTTCTTTAACTTCAGGCATTTCACTAATTAGTGTTTGACTATCAATGTGTGCAATTTTACTTTGAGCTGTAATTGTAAATGAAACAAACATTAGTAAAATCGCAGCTGTTAATTTCTTAAAAATTTTCATTTTTTTAATTTTTTAATGGTTACTTTTTTCTTTTTAATTTTAAAAGACTATCTCTTTTTTTTAAATAAATCTCTTTTTTTTCTTCTCTTTGTTTTAAAATTAATTCTCTTCTTGATTTTAATTCTTCAGCTTTTTGTGTTTTTTTTTCTTCAAGAAGTTTCTTTCTTTCTTCTAATTGGGGATTTAAACTGTCTTCATTAAATTCAATGTTTAACTTTTCTAATTTATCCTCTCGTAGAATACTTTTTAAAACTAGGTCGCTAATATCGTATTTTTTTTCGGAATAAAGCACAATTGCGTCAGCAGATTGATCAAAAATTTTATCGAATTTTTTTTGTTTTGCTATACTCTGAACAACATTTAAAACCTGATCTTGTATTGGCTTTATTAATAAAAGCTCTTGTGCTATCCAATCTCCATTAATACCAAACCTTTTCTCTTTATAATCAATAAGTTTTTTTTCTTCAAAATCAATTTCAGACTCTCTATCTTCAATTAATTCTTTAGTCATTAGAGGACGTTCAATTTCTAGACTGTCTTTTAGATTTTCAATATATTTATTTTGAATCTCAATCTCATTTTTCCACTCACTAATCTTTTCTTCCAATTGTTTGCTGGCAGCAGTATAATCTTCTATTTTAGACAAAATGTAATTCATGTCAATTATCCCAATTCGTTCACTTTTTTGAGTATAAGAATTATTGAAAAAAAATAGAGTTAGAATAATTAAAAATATTTTTAAGAGATTCATTTAACTAAATATTAAGTTAAATATAAGTATTCTAAAAGTTTTGACCGATCACAAAATGCGTTTCCCAACCGTGAGATTTTAAATCTCCAGCATATTGACTATCAAATCCATAACCAAAATCGATTCCAAGTAGCCCAAAAGCTGGCATGAAAATTCTAATCCCAAGGCCAGCAGATCTTTTGGAATTAAAAGGATTAAAATCTCTAAATTTATCGTAACCATTTCCAGATTCTAAAAATGATAAAGCAAAAATTGAAGCAGCTGGCTTTAATGAAATAGGATACCTTAGTTCAAGAGAAAATTTATTGTATATAGTTGATCCATCTTGACTAGACAGAGACTGATTAGGATATCCTCTTAAACTAACTGTTTCTCTTCCATCCATAGCATATTGAGACATACCATCACCACCAAGAAAAAATCTATCAAATGGGATTACTCCTCTACTATTATTGTAAGCTCCTAAGAATCCAAATTCAGCATGAGTTCTGAGTACAAATTTGTCAATTAATCTAGTATACCATGTACCATTAAACTTAATTTTGTAAAATTCTAGCCATTTAAACTTTTCTTGATCAATTTTTGCTTGATTAGGTGTTCCATCTTCATTTTGATATTCAGGTTGATTTTCTAAGTTATCATAATCAATATCGTTAAAAAGAGAATATGGTAGTGAAAGCTTTGCACTTATTGAAAACTGAGATCCACCAAGAGGAAATACTGGGTTTACAAATGTATTGTCTCTTAATAAATTAACCTCATAGAAAATATTATTAGATTGTCCGTCTCCAAAGGTGAATAATCCAGTGTAGTAATTACTTAAATTATAGTATTGGTAACCAATTGATTGTCTTAAAACAAAATAGTCATCAGGAACTCTTAGTTTTTTTGCAATACCAATTTGAGCACCTGTTATTTCAAAAAATTGATTTTTATTTGCTTGACCAGTAAAATAATCGTAGCGATATTGCTTAGTTCGTGAAATAGAGGTAGAAAATGATACAGGTTGTTTGCCTCCAAGCCAGGGTTCAGAAAAAGAAAAACTTGCTGTATTGTAAAAACGATTCGCTTGTAATCTAAGAGACAAGGCTTGACCATCTCCCATAGGTAATGGCTTAAATCTACTTTTATCTTTTAATCCCGAGACCGAAAAATTATTAAATGATAGCCCTAAAGTACCAATAAACCCACCACCTCCGTATCCACCTTGAAGTTCTACTTGACTGGCACCTTTTTCAACTAAACCATATTCAATATCAACAGTTCCGTTATTTGGATCTACATTTTTAAAATCAGGACTAATTTGTTCAGGGTCAAAGAATCCTATCTGGCCTAATTCTCTTACAGTTCTAACAACCTGATCTTTACTATATAGGTCTCCAGGCTTGGTTCTTAGTTCCCTATAAATTACATGATCATTTGTTCTAGTATTTCCAACTACACTTATTTTATTAAAATAAGCTGGTTTACCTTCAACAATTCTAATTTCAAAATTAATTGTATCGTTTTCAACAGATACTTCAACTGGATTTATACTTGAAAATAAGTATCCATTATTTTGATATAAGTTAGTTAAATCTTCACCGTCTGGTTTTGTATTATCCGCAATTCTCTTTTTTAAAAGGACACCATTGTATGTATCTCCCTTATATAAACCTAAAGCTCTGGATAGTATATTATCTGAATAAACAGAATTTCCTAAAAAGGTAATATCACCAAAATAATATTTGTTTCCTTCTTCTAAATCGATATTAATTGTAATATTATTTTTTTCAGTTATGACAGTATCAGCAATTATTCTAGCATCTCTATATCCCTTCTCTTTATAAAAATCTAGAATAGTTGTTAAATCTTCTTTATAGTCTTTTTCAATAAATTTTGATTTTTTCCAAAATCTTCCAAATAACTTTGATTTGGTGTTTTTCATCTTCTTTTTGAGTTTTGAAGATTTAGCTAATTCATTTCCCTTAAAATTTATTTTTTTTACTTTTACTCTGTCTCCTAAATCTACTTTTATGATCATTTTACTAAAGTTTACTTCAGATGTATCAGGTATTACGTTAATAGCCACTTTTGTATTTAAAAAACCATCTTTTTTATATTTATTTATAATGTAATTCTTAGTTGTTTTAATGAAGTTTTCAGTAATTTTTTTTCCTTTTTTTAATTCAGTATCAGAGACTATGGTTTCAATTTTTGATTTTTTTAATCCAGTAATCTTAAATTCAGACAATGTGGGAAGTTCAGTAATCTCAATTTGAATCGTAGCTTCTTCATCTTCAATATCTGTCAAATAAAAATTAATATCACCAAATAAATCAAGCTTCCATAACTTACTTATGATTGCGCTTATTTCTTCTCCAGGTATTCTGATTTTTTGTCCCTTTTTAAGTCCAGTATACGTAATTACAGTTTGTTCATTAAAATTTTTGAGTCCTACAACAGTAATATCTTTTAAAATATATTCATTTCCCTTAATATAATTTGTTTCTTGTGAATAGGATTTAATACCTAAAATCAATATAAAAAACAGTCCAACAATCTTAAAGTTGTTTGGGAGATTCAATTTATTTTTTGTTTTATTCATTAATTTTTCCAAATCTTCTTTCTCTTTTTTGAAAATTCACAATCGCTTCAAAAAAATCTTTTTCCTTAAAATCAGGCCAAAGTATGTCAGTAAAGTACAATTCCGCATAAGCAATTTGCCAAAGTAAAAAATTACTTACTCTACTTTCTCCTCCAGTTCTAATCAAAAGATCAACGTTTGGTAAATTTCGGGTGTAAAGATGCTCATTTATTATCTTTTCATCAATATTTTTTTCAGAAATTATGTTATTTTTAACTTTAATTGATACTTCTTTGATTGCTTTTATTAATTCTTGACGCGAACCATAGCTAATTGCAAGATTCAAATTCAATTTATTATTATTTTTTGTGCTCAAAATTATTTCTTCAAGTTTTTCTTTTGGCTTTTTATTTAAACTTTCTAATTCTCCAAATACATTAACTTTTATATCATTTTTAATTAATGATTTCTTTTGGTTTTTTATGGTGTAAACTAACAGATCCATTAAAGCACTTACCTCAAATTTTGGCCTTTTCCAGTTTTCTGTTGAAAAAACATATAGAGTTAAATTTTTAATTCCAAGTCTAATTGATGCATCTATACACTCCTTTACTGAATTTGTTCCATTTTCATGACCAAACGCTCTTTTTTTTCCAATTTGTTTTGCCCAACGTCCATTACCATCCATTATTATGGCAACGTGTTTGGGTATATGACCATTTAAAATATTATTCATAACAATTTAGTTGGGACAATAGCATTTTTTAGAGCCAAAAATATAGGTTAAACTAATACCTGTAAACACGTACCAATCTTGACTCAAGGTAGATCCGAAATAATATGAAGAAGTTTTTAGTTTATCTCCAGGTTGACTCCCATCTAAGTTATCAGTAAAACTATGGCTTGCTGTTATTTCAAATGAAAATATAAAATCATTAAGTGGCTTGATCTTGTATCCAAGAGTAATTGGTAAAGATATATTAGAGTCATCACCATATTGGCTAGCTTCAAATTCTCCAATCCCGTATCTTAATGGATCATACTCAAAAACTGAAATTCCTGTACTAACATATGGTGTCATTTGAAATGAGGAGTCTAAAACATCAAATTTTAAAAAATTGAAATCTAAGCCAAGTCCAAATTCTATAACTCTATTTCTAAAATAGAGACCTCTTTCTTTTCGGTAATCAACTGTATTTGACCAATTATCAGAGCTTCCAATTCTGGCATAATTAAATTTTGCTCTTGCAGAAATTCTATCATTAAAATTCTTTCTATATATAATTCCAGCCACAAAATTATTTGATGCATTATATGAGAAGGGACTAATGTAAGTTGTAGGACCAACATCTCCTATGTAGTTTGCTCCTCCCGCAAAAAATCCGATTTCATTATTTTGAGAAAAAATACTTGTTATAATAAATAAGGAAAGTATGTTAATATTTTTTCTGATCATGTTTTGTGGTGTAAATATAAATAAATTCAATTTTGCTATAAATTCCTTTTATCTTCTCCCCAAAGAAGTTTATTTCTTAAAGTTTTATAAAAACTATTATTAGAAAGTGAAGCTAATTTAATTTTAAAATCAGCTTTCTTAATGTTTATTTTGGTATTGTTTCTTAATGAAATAATCTTAGAATCAAGAGAAAGAAGATGTGAGTCTTCACGACCTTCAACCGAGATTTCTATATTAGTTTTATCTGAAATTATTAATGGTCTAGCGTTTAAATTATGTGGAGCTATTGGAGTTATAGAAAAGGTTTTACTTTTCGGAGTCATTATTGGACCACCGCAACTTAAAGAATATCCTGTAGATCCTGTTGGGGTAGAAATTATTAAACCATCAGCCCAATAAGTATTTAAGTATTCACCATCTAAATTGGTTTTAATTTCAATCATTGAAGTTGTATTTTTTCTACTAACGCTTACCTCATTTAATGCATAATTAAAATCTTGAAAATTTGAATAATTTTCAACTTCTACACTTAACAAACTTCTTTCCTCAAATTTAAAATTACCTTCAAAAACTTTAATTAGTTCAGAATTTAATTTTTTTTGACTTATTGTAGCTAAAAATCCCAACCTGCCAGAATTTATACCCATAATTGGAATTTCTAAATTTCTTACAAAAGTGATGGATCTTAAAAGAGTTCCATCTCCACCAATAGTGATCATCAAATCTATTGAATTATCTAGTTGATTAAAATTTGTAAAAACACTGTTTTTATGCTTTTGATTAATTATAGAATTAAAGTTTTTTTCAATAATTATTTGATGATTTTTATGTTTTGCAATTTTTAAAAGCTCCAAAAATATTTTTACAGAAATATCGTCGTTGGATTGTCCATAAATTGCAATTTTCATTTTAATCTCTTTTGTTTGCAAATTAATTAAAATAACAGATAATAAATCTTTAATTTTGAAAAATTATGACAAAATTAAGTGTTAATATAAACAAGATAGCAACAATTAGAAATGCCAGGGGAGGGAATAATCCAAATTTAGTTCAAATGGCTAAAGATATTCAATCTTATGGCGCCAATGGGATTACAATTCATCCCAGACCAGACCAAAGACACATTACCTATAATGACGCGAGGACTCTTACAGATTTTATAACTACTGAGTTCAATATTGAAGGAAATCCAATTGAAAAATTTGTAGAGCTAGTTTGTAATGTGAAACCAGATCAAGTAACCTTAGTTCCTGATAGTATTGACGCTCTAACTTCTAATGCAGGCTGGGATACAATATCTAATAGATCTTTTTTAAAAGAGGTTATCACTGAATTTAAAAACAATAATATTAGAACCTCAATCTTTATTGATACAAATCATCAATTTATTGAAGGAGCAAAAGATGTTGGAGCTGATAGAATTGAATTATATACAGAATCATATGCTGTTAATTTTGAAAAAAACAATCTCAATGAAATTAAGAAATATATAGATGCATCATTTTATGCAAACAGCATTGGACTAGGCGTTAACGCCGGTCACGATTTAAATCTTGAAAACATTAATTTTTTCGTTAAGGAAATACCATTTTTAGATGAAGTTTCTATTGGGCATGCTATAGTTTGTGAAGCTCTTTATCTAGGAATGGAAAATGTGATTAACATGTATCTTGAAAAAATAAATAATGCTCTTAAATAGTAAAATTAGTGGTTCTGGAAACCATGTTTTAATAGTTTTACATGGTTTTTTGGGAATGTTAGACAATTGGAAATCTTTTGCAAAAAGAATGGACCAAAATAAATACCAAATCCATTTAGTGGATCAAAGAAATCATGGTAAAAGTTTTCATAGTAATTTATTTAATTATGAAATTTTAGCAACAGATCTAAAGAATTATATTGACCATTATAAGATTAAAAAATTTTCTTTGATTGGTCATTCAATGGGAGGTAAAACTGCCATGATGTTTTCAAGTATGTATCCCCAATTAATTAAAAAATTAATTATAGTTGATATTTTACCAATATATTACAGTAATGATTATGATAAAATTATAGATTCTTTAAAATCATTGGATCTTAAAAAATTGGTAAGTAGAGTTAATATTGACAAGGCACTAGAATCAGAATTTAAAGAACCTGCATTTAGAGCTTTTTTACTTAAGAATTTATACAGAGTTAATAAAGATGAACTTGCTTTCAAAATTGATTTGGACATAATTTCAAATAATTTAAATGAAGTGGAAAAATCGTTACCAACAGATCTATATTTTAGTGGAAAGACTTTATTTATAAAGGGTCAAAAATCAGATTATATAAATAAAATAAATAGCTCATTACTTAAAAAAGTATTTCCTGATCACAAAATTGTTGAAGTTCAAAAGGCTGGACATTGGGTTCATGCTGAAAATTTAGAAGGTTTTGTAAATGAAACTGAATTGTTTTTAGAATCTTAAAAGTTGCCGAACTTTAAGAAAAGAGCTACTTTTGCCACCTAATTTTAAAAAATCATGAAGGTTTCAAAAAAAGATATTGATAAGTTAAATTCCGTTCTTTCGGTTGAGATTCAAAAAAAAGATTATGAATCCAACGTAGATAAAGTTTTAAAAGATTACAGAAAAAGAGCGAATATCCCTGGTTTTAGAAAAGGACATACCCCAATTGGTTTAATAAAAAAACAATATGGAATGTCTGTTAAAGTTGATGAAATAAACAAACTAATGCAGAAGAGCTTATCAGAGTATCTAAACATTGAAAAATTGGCAATTTTAGGAAATCCAATCCCCGTTGAAAAAAATGAAATCGATTGGAATTCTGATGTGTTATCTTTTGACTTTGAAATTGGTTTATCTCCAGAATTCGATGTTAATTTAAAAAATAAAAAAGCAATTCTCTCTTACGAGATTGATGTAGATAAGAAAATGATTGATGATCAAATTAAAAACATACAGAATCAGTATGGAAAATTGGTTTCCAGAGATAAAGTTGAAGATGGTTTTGAAATTAACGGAACATTTAGTAACGAAGAATTTGAGGTTGAAAATAGATCTAATTTTAAGTTAGAAAATATTAAAGGTAAATCTAACCAAGAAATTTTTTTGGGTCTAAAAGTTGGCGAATCAATTATTTTAAAAACTAAGGACTTATTTAAAAACGAATCTGATTTATCATTTCATTTAAAACTTAATGACGAGAACAAAGACAAAATAAAAACAGTTAATTTTTCTTTAAATGAAATAAACGAAAGACAACCTGCTGATTTAGATCAGGAATTGTTTGATAAATTATTTGGGAAAGACAGTGTAAAGACTGTAACCGAACTTAAGAAAAAGTTAAAAAGTGATGCAGAATCAAATTTTGTTAATCAAACTGATCAAAAATTATTAAATGATGTGACCGAATATTTAATTGAAAACACAAAATTTAATTTACCAGATGAATTTTTAAAAAAATGGATGCAAACTGCTGGAGAGAAGAAGTTAAGTGTAGTTGAAGCGGAATCGGAATATGAAAAGTCTGAAAAGGGTTTAAGGTATCAATTGATTGAAGCTAAGTTAATTGAACAGAACGACATTAAAATTGATCCTAGTCAAATTAAAAATTTCGCGAAGGAATTGATTAAATCTCAAATGAAACAATATGGTCAAAATAATCCTGATGAAAAGGAATTAGAATCCATATCTCAAAGAATTCTTTCAAACAAAGAGGAAGTAAAAAGAATTTCTGATCAATTGTTAAGTAAAAAACTAATTGAATTATTTAAATCAAATCTAAAGTTCAAAAACAATAAAGTCACTTATGATAAATTCATTGAAATGGCTTATGCTAAAAAATAACTAACTTTAGAATAATTAAAATTAATGATCTATGGATTACTCGAAGGAATTTAAAAAATATTCAATAAAACATCATGGTATAAATTCTCTATATTATGACAAATTAGTCAGTAGTATGACTCCTTATATTATTGAAGAAAGACAACTGAACGTAGCGCAAATGGATGTTTTTTCAAGGCTTATGATGGACAGAATAATTTTTTTGGGAACTGGTATTAACGATTCAATAGCTAATATAATTCAAGCTCAATTACTTTTTTTAGAGAGTACAGATAAAGATAAAGACATTCAAATATATATCAATTCACCAGGTGGATCTGTCTACGCTGGTTTAGGTATTTACGATACAATGCAATTTATAAATCCTGAGGTTGCCACAATATGCACAGGAATTGCAGCTTCAATGGCTGCAGTTTTACTATGTGCTGGACAAAATGGAAAACGATCTGGATTAACTCATTCAAGAGTTATGATTCATCAGCCTTTGGGTGGTGCACAAGGTCAAGCTTCTGATATTGAGATAACGGCCAGAGAAATAGGAAAGTTAAAAAAGGAATTATACGAAATTATTGCAAATCATTCTGGTCAAAAATATGATAAAGTTTATAAGGATAGTGATAGAGATTACTGGATGAAAGCACAGGAAGCTAAAAAATATGGTATGATTGACGAAGTTTTAACAAAAAAATAATTAATGTCAGATCAAAACTTGTTATGTTCTTTTTGTGGTTTATCTAAAACACAAACTAACCTACTTGTAGCTGGTCAAGAAGCACATATTTGCGACAGCTGTATTGAACAAGCATACAATATAATTATTGAGGAATCTAAAAGAGATGAATCATCAAACCAGTCTGAAAATCATAAAATTGCTAAACCTAAGGAAATAAAAGCTTTTTTAGATGAATATGTTATAGGTCAAGATTATACAAAAAAAATAATTTCAGTAGCTGTTTACAATCACTACAAAAGATTGAATCAAATAAACAAAAAAAATGGTGTTGAAATTGATAAAAGTAATATTCTAATCGTTGGTGAAACAGGCACAGGTAAAACTTTAATTGCAAAAACTATAGCTAAAATGTTGGATGTTCCATTGGCTATTGTTGATGCTACTGTTTTAACCGAGGCAGGATATGTAGGCGAGGATGTTGAAACCATATTAACGAGACTTCTTCAGGCGTCTGATTATAATAAGGAAAAAGCAGAAAGAGGTATTGTTTTTATTGATGAAATTGATAAAATTGCTCGAAAAAGTGATAATCCGTCTATTACTAGAGATGTTTCTGGAGAAGGTGTTCAGCAAGCTTTATTAAAATTGTTGGAAGGTACTGTTGTAAATGTTCCTCCAAAGGGAGGAAGAAAGCATCCTGATCAAAAATTTATTGAATTAAATACTCAAAATATCCTTTTCATTGCCGGAGGGGCATTTGATGGAATTGAAAAGGTGATTTCAAAAAGATTAAATATGCAAGTTGTTGGATATAAAAATCCTTCTTCGAAAAGAGTTGATATTAAAAATATTTTATCGTTTATTTCACCAAAAGACTTAAAAGATTTTGGACTCATTCCAGAAATATTAGGTCGATTACCTGTGCTGTCTTACATGAATTCTTTAGACAAAAGTACTTTAAGATCTATTTTAACAGATCCAAAAAATTCTCTAATCAAACAATACAAAAAATTATTTGATATTGATGGAATTAAACTGTCATTTAGTGAAGAAGGATTGGAGTACATCGTCGATAAAGCATTTGAATTTAATTTAGGTGCTAGAGGGCTAAGATCTATATGTGAATTAATTTTAAATGATGCAATGTATGAGTTGCCAAGTACTAATAGAAAAAAACTTAATGTTGATAAAACATATATTTCAAAAAAATTATCACATTCAAGTTTAAACGTTTTAAAAGTAGCTTCTTAATTTAATTTCAATAGTTCTTCAATTATTTTTCGATCATTTGATAATCTTGGAACCTTATTTTGTCCTCCAAGTTTTTTTTTATTTTTTAACCAATCATAAAAAACATTACTCCTTCCTTCAATTATTTCAAGCTCTTGCATAGTAATATTTTTAAATCTTTTAGCTTCGTAATCACTATTTAATTTTTGAAGATTAAGGTCTAAATCCCTTTTAAAATTATTGATGTTTTTAGGTTTTATATAAAATTCAATAAACCAGTCATGGTTTCCAGACTTATTATTTTTTATAAAATTTGGTGCTACTGTGTATTCACATACAGTTGATTTATGTTTACTCAATGTTTTATTTATTGCTTTCTCGGCATTTTCAATTATAAGTTCTTCTCCAAATGCATTGATAAAATTTTTTGTTCTTCCAGAAATTTTGAATCTATATGGATCTAAACTTGTAAACTTAATGGTATCTCCTATTTTATATCTCCAAAGTCCTGCATTTGTTGTAATGATAATCGCATAATTTGTGTTAAGCTTTACATCAGAAAGATTAACTATTTTATTATTTTTATATTCATCACTGTTATATTCTTGAAACTCAAAAAATATTCCATAATCAAGCATCAATAGCATATCTTCACTATTATTTCTATCTTGAATTCCAAAAAACCCCTCAGATGCATTATAAACTTCATAAAACTGAACTTTTGGACCTAAAATTTTTTTGAATTGATTTTTATAAGGTTTAAAGTCAATACCTCCATGAAAATAAACTTCCAAGTTTTTCCAAACCTCTGAAATATTATTAAACTTTTTTTCTTTTAGAACTTTATTTAACATGATCAACATCCAAGAGGGTACACCTGCAAGACTAGTAACATTTTCTTTGATACTAGTTTCAATAATTCTAATTAATTTATTATCCCAGTCATTTATTAAAGATATTTCAGAATTTGGAGTGCTCATCATTTCAGCCCAAAGGGGTAAATTATCTATTAAAATAGCAGATAGATCTCCAAAATAATTATCTCCTTTATTTAATATTTTTCTACTACCACCAAGTCTTAAAGATTTTCCAGAAAAAAGATTGGATTTTTCATTATTATTTATGTAAAGACATAAAACGTCTTTACCAGCTCTGTAATGACATTCTTCTAATGATTCTATGCTAACGGGAATATACTTGCTTTTGGAGTTTGTTGTCCCACTAGATTGGGCATACCATTTTATTTTAGAACTCCAAAATATATTGTCTTCTCCATCAATAGATCTTTTAATATAGGGATAAAATTCTTCGTAAGTAGTTAGGGGTATATTTTTTGAAAATGATTTATAATCTTTGATTGATTTAAAATCATATTTTTTACCAAGTTCAGTATTTTCAGCTTTTTTAATTAAGGAAAATAAAACCTCATTTTGAACCTCAATTGGATACTTTTTAAACAATTCAATTTGATGTATTCTTTTTTTTAAAAACCACGATGTAATTGAATTAATAATTGAGAAAGGCATTTTAAGTATCTTTATTTTAAAATTATATAATTCTTATAATATGTTCAAAGGTGTTTTAAATAAAATGAAAACTGAAATTAATGGCAATGTAGAATATTATTTAGAACTAGAAAATGATTTTATTAATCTTAATCAAATCATAAATTCTAATTTAGAATTAAATTTTGAAGGTTATCAGTGTTTAAATTGTAGTTCTGGCATTCAAATTTATAGACAAGGACATTGTAAAAAATGTTTTTTTGAATTGCCAACTACAGCTGATTGGATTATGAAACCCGAACTTAGTAAAGCACACCTTAATATTGAAGATAGAGATTTGGAATTTGAGAAGGAAGTTCAGCTTAAACCTCATATTTTATACTTAGCGTATTCTAGTAATATAAAAGTTGGCGTTACACGAAAATCTCAAATTCCTCACAGATGGATTGATCAAGGAGCTATAAATGCAATTGAGATTGCAGAATTTCCTAATCGGTTTTTGGCAGGTGTTTCTGAAGTTGAATTAAAAAATTTTTATACTGATAAAACTAATTGGAGAGAAATGTTGAAGGTTAGTCAAACTACAGTTGACCTTGAAAACGAAAGAGAAAAAGCGTTTGAAAAAATCCCAGTAGAAGCTCAACAGATGGCAAAATTAAATAATTTTTCATCTTTTAAAATTAATTATCCTGTTTTTAAATATCCTATCAAACCTAAAAGTTTAAATATTATTAAAGAAAAATCTTTTACCAATCAATTAGTTGGAATTAAAGGGCAGTATTTGATTTTTAAAGATGAAACGGTATTTAATATTAGATCAAACGAAGGTATAGTAATTAGTTTAAATATTATTAAATCTTAATTTCTTCACCCACTTTCAAATCAAACTTTTTTCTAAAAAGAAAAACAAATAAATAAAGAAGTGGCGTATCTAAAAATGCTATTAAAATTTTAAATATTACACCAGACACAACTAGTCCCCAAAAAATTTCCCAGTTTAAAACCTGGAAAATACATAATAAAGAAATAACTGTAACAGTATCAATTATTTGAGAACTGAAGGTGGAGAAATTATTTCTTAACCACAACATTTTTCCATTGGTTAACTTTTTCCAAAAATGATAAATTTTTATATCAATGAATTGAGCAAACAAATATG
The DNA here is from genome assembly GCA_016780345.1 of Flavobacteriaceae bacterium. Taxonomy (GTDB): domain Bacteria; phylum Bacteroidota; class Bacteroidia; order Flavobacteriales; family Flavobacteriaceae; genus MAG-121220-bin8. Next base: position 21,390 of record JADHLZ010000003.1, read on the forward strand.
CTAACATTGAAGCCAATACAGCAAGTCCTGACAAAGAAAAAACTTTGCTAAATGTTTCATCATTAATTGGTGAAGAATCAATAGCTGGTACTAAATTAGAGATCAATATTATACTTAATGAAAAAAAGGAAGCAAATATTCCTGAAATTACAACTTGATTAGCTTTTTTTTGACCATAGATTTCTGAAATTAAATCAGTAACCAAAAAAGTAATTGGGTAAGGAAGAATTCCAACTGAAAGCTCAAACAATTTGATTCCTCCAATTGTAAGATCGAGAGGATACCAATAAAAAAATTTTTGAAATATAAGATTTGAGACAACAAGTGAGGTTATAAATAATGCTGCCAAGTATAAATAAATTTTTTTTGCTAAATTTTTTTTTAATTCAGACATATAATTAATTGTTCAATTTTAAGGTTATTAAATATACCATAATATAGATACTTTTATTTAATTTGCTTATGTGAAATTCAACATTGTTTACCTATCATTGGGTAGTAATTTGGGAGATAAAATAAATAATCTTCAAAATGCTATAAATTTAATTGATTCAAAAGTTGGTGATGTTCTTTTAATTTCAAGTTTATATAAAACTAAAGCTGATGGTTTTGTTGGAGAAGATTTTTTAAACTGTTGTTTATCTCTTCGTACATCAATGGAACCCAAAATATTGATTAAAGAATTAATTAATATTGAATCTAAAAATGGCAGATTAAGATCAAACAGAAATATCTATGAATCCAGATCCATTGATATAGACATTTTATTTTATGAGGATAAAATAATTAATCAAAATAATTTAACAATTCCACATCCTCGTATGCATAAGAGAAATTTTGTTATTAAACCACTTCTGGAAATTGCTAAAAGTAAAATTCACCCTGTCTTAAATCAAACAACATTCGAAATTGACTTGAATCTTAGTGGTACTGGAATATTCAAAATAAATGATACTTTAACGCTACCCATTTTTGAAAAACTAAAATCTATAAAAAATATTGTTGTTGAAGGAAATATTGGAGTTGGCAAAACATGTCTATCGGAGAAATTATCAAAGGATTTAAATAAAGAACTTATATTAGAGGGGTATATGGATAATCCTTTCTTGGAAAAATATTATGAAAATCCAGATCGATACGCATTGAATGTTGAACTTACATTTTTAATAGATAGGTGTCGTCAATTGAACGATTTTAACAATCAGATTAGTTTATTTAATTCTGGATTAGTTGCTGATTATGATATATTTAAATCATTGGTTTTTGCAGGAATTTCATTGAAAGAAATTGAGTATAATCTTTTTAGAAGGATTTTTATTTATATGACGAAAGATTTATTTAAGTCTAATCTAATTATTTATTTATTACAGTCCACTGAACAATTACTTGAAAACATTAAAAAAAGAGGAAGGGGTTTTGAAAAAAAAATAGATAAAAAATATTTAGATAAAGTAAACAAAGGTTATTTAAATTATTTAAAAAATAATTCTGATCTAAATATTATTTTTATTGACGTCTCAGATTTAGATTTTGTTGAATCAAAGACGGATTACATTGAACTTCTTTACAGGATAAAAAAAAATTTAAGATAGTCTTCTAAAAAATTCCCAGATAATTATCCCTGAACATACTGAAATATTTAGAGAATGTTTTGTGCCATGTTGTTCTATTTCTAAGACATCATCAGATAATCCTATAGCAATATCAGAAACACCTTTAACTTCATTGCCAAAAATCACGGCATGTTTTTCATCTTTTTTTATAGAGAAGTTAGTCAGTTTTTTTGAATTATTGGCTTGTTCAATACTCCAGATTTTAGTTTTATTTTTTTTTAGTTTTAGTAATAGATCTGAAATGTTTTCAACATATTCCCACTCAACACTTTCTGTTGATCCAAGTGCTGTTTTTTGAATGTCTTTGTGAGGTGGGCATGCAGTTATTCCACATAAATAAATTTTTTCGATTAAAAATGCATCACATGTTCTAAAAACTGATCCTATATTGTTTAGACTTCTGATATCATCAAGAATGATAATAAGATTGGTTTTTTTTGAATTTTTATATTGGTTGACAGTTTTCCTTTTAAGTTCAATATTTTTTAATTTTCTCATAATTTTAAACTCACAATCAATAAGTTATACAAAGTAATAGATTAAAATATTAATTAATGGTATTTTAGCTTTAATTCATATTATTTTGGAAAAGAAATTAACTCCTTTAATGCTTCAATATTATAAAATTAAGGCAAAATATCCTGATGCATTGCTTTTATTTAGAGTAGGAGATTTTTATGAAACATTTCATGAAGATGCTGTAAAAACATCTAAAATATTGGGTATTATTTTAACTAAAAGAGGTGCTGGTAGTAATAGCGAAACAAAACTAGCAGGTTTTCCACATCATTCATTAAATACATATTTACACAAGCTAGTAAAAGCAGGTGAAAGAGTAGCAATATGTGAACAATTAGAAGATCCAAAAAAAACTAAAAACATTGTAAAAAGAGGAGTAACGGAACTAATAACACCAGGAGTTGCTTTGAATGATGGGATTTTAGATAAAAGTTCAAACAATTTTTTAGCTTCCGTATATGATATCAAGGAAAGATATGGTATTTCTTTTTTCGATATATCAACCGGAGAGCTACTAATTTCAGAAGGAAATCTTGATTACGTTAAAAACTTACTTTTAAATTATGACGCTAAAGAAGTCTTAGTTTGTAAAACTAAAAAATCGAATTTTAAATCGAATTTTGGGGAACTTAGCAATATTTTTTACTTAGAAGACTGGGCATATGGAAAAGATTTTTCTATTGAAAAAATTAAAAATCATTTTGGAGTTAATAATTTAAAAGGATTTGGTATTGATAAAAATAATATAGGAATACTTGCTTGTGGTTCTATTTTACATTATTTAGAAGAAACTCAACACAACAAACTTTCTCATATTACTAAAATTAATCAGATTATTAATAGTGATTATGTTTGGATGGATCAATTTACAGTTTCAAACCTAGAATTGATTAACAGCAATTCAAAAGAAGGAAAATCTTTAATTGAAATTATTGATCATACTTTAACCCCTATGGGTTCAAGAAAATTAAAAAGATGGTTAATACATCCCCAGATTGATATTGATGAGTTAAATTTTAGACATGATACAATTGAGGATATTTTAAAAATCAATAATTTACTTATCAGCTTAGAAAACCAACTTGACTCTTTCTCAGATTTGGAGAGAATTATGGGTAAAATTGTCAATTATAAGATTAGCCCCAGAGAATTGGTTCAACTGAAGTTTTCTTTGGAAAAAATAAAAGAAATAAAACAGTTAATTGATTTAAAGTCATCTCAAAATTTAAAAAAAATAAATTCATCACTGTTGGACTGCAAGTCTATTATTGATCTTATTGATAGAACTTTAAATGAAGAGGCTCCAGTTAATTTAAGTAAAGGAAATGTAATTAAATCAAACTTTAATTCTGAGTTAGATCAACTTAGAGACTTATCAATTTCTGGAAAAAATTACTTAGATGAAATTTTAGAAAAAGAAAAACAGAAAACAGGAATAAGTTCTCTTAAAATTAGTTTTAACAATGTTTTTGGGTATTATATTGAGGTTAGAAATCTTCACAAAGATAAGGTGCCTGAAGATTGGATTCGAAAACAGACATTAGTAAATGCTGAAAGATACATAACTTCAGAATTGAAGGAATATGAATCAAAAATTCTTGGAGCTGAAGAAAAAATAAATTTGTTAGAGTATCAACTCTTTAATGAACTTATTTCAAAACTAATAAATGAAGTTAAAGTTATTCAAGAAAATTCATTTTGGATTGCAACTCTAGATTGTTTAACTGGGTTTGCCAAACTAGCTTTAAAAGCTAATTACTGTAAGCCAATTTTAGAAAATTCTAAGATTTTAGATATTAAAATGGGAAGACACCCTGTTATAGAATCACAGCTTAATCATGAAAGCCCTTACATACCAAATGATATTAAAATGTGCGATAAAAAAAATCAAATAATGATGATTACTGGACCAAATATGTCAGGAAAATCAGCAATATTAAGACAGACTGCTTTAATTGTTTTGTTAGCACAAATTGGAAGTTATGTTCCAGCTAAATATGCAAAAATTGGAATAGTAGACAAAATTTTTACTCGCGTTGGAGCAAGTGATAATATTTCTGCTGGTGAATCTACTTTTATGGTAGAAATGAATGAATCTGCTTCTATTATTAATAATATTTCAACAAACAGTTTGATATTATTAGATGAAATAGGCAGGGGAACAAGTACATATGACGGTATTTCTATAGCTTGGGCTATTGCTGAGTTTTTGCACGATCATCCTAACAAGCCAAAAACATTATTTGCCACTCATTATCATGAATTAAATATGATGGCTAACTCTTTTGAAAGAATTAATAATGTAAATGTTTCTATTAAAGAGACAAAAGATGGTGTAATTTTTTTGAGAAAATTAGAGTCTGGAGGGAGTGCTCATAGTTTCGGAATACATGTTGCTAAAATGGCAGGTATGCCTAATGGGATTATAAAATCTGCCCATAAAATGTTAAAAAAATTAGAAAATTCCCATAGAAATAAAAAAATCAATTTAAAGAAAAATGATTCGGAAATGCAGTTAAGTTTCTTCAATTTAGACGATCCTAAATTGGAAGAATTAAAGGAAGATATACTAACATTAAATACAGATCAATTAACTCCAATTGAAGCTTTAATTAAATTAAATGAAATAAAAAGAATTTTGAAATCATAACTAAAACTATTATTCGATATAATATTTATTTATTTTCATTTTTTATTTTACATTTGCAGTCCAATTTGCGAAAGTAGCTCAGGGGTAGAGCATCACCTTGCCAAGGTGAGGGTCGCGGGTTCAAATCCCGTCTTTCGCTCTGAAAAGACACTGCTCGAGTGGTGGAATTGGTAGACACGTTGGACTTAAAATCCAATGAACAGTAATGTTCGTGCGGGTTCAAGTCCCGCCTCGAGTACTTAAAGGGAGACAACTTTTATAAGATGTCTCCCTTTTTTGTTTTATTTGAATTTATTATTTAATTTTTTGAGCTAATTCATTACCAATTATTGAACCTATCGCAACCCCCATTCCACCAAGTCTAATACCACAAAATACATTATGACTAATAGCTTTAACAATTGCGGTTTTTTTATTTCCAATACCCATTATCCCACTCCATTTATAATCAATTTCAACTTTAGTTTTAGGAAGAATTATTTTTTTTAAAAGTATTTCAAGTTCAGTATGAATATTTTCATTAAGCCCAAATTCATCAGTTTCTTCATTTTTAAAATCTAAGTTTCTCCCCCCTCCCATTAATATTCTATTATGAATGTTTCGGAAATAGTAGTAGCCTTTATCAAAGTGAAAAGTTCCTTTAATAGATAAACCATTTATAGGTTTTGTTATTAAAACTTGAGCTCTTGCAGGTTTTAATTTTTCATTTAAAAATCTGTTTGAAAATCCATTTGTTGCAATAAATAATTTTGTAGTAATGAAACTGAAATTGTCTGTAATTAATTCGACACAATTATTGTTTTCAATAAATGAATTGACTTTTACATTATTTAGAATAGAAATGTTTTTTTTTCTAACCTTTTCAATTAATGATTTCATCATTTTTCCAGTATCAATTTGGCCTTCATGTGAGTTTAGAATTACTTTATTTAATACATTGTCAAAACCAAAGAAATTATTCTTAATCTCAAAAACATCCTTTGAGAAAAGAGGGTTTAATAAGCTGTTCACTTCATTTAATTTTGTCATAGAATTTTCAAAAAGTTCAGGATTTTTTTTTGGAAAAATCTCATAACCTCCATATTGTTTGTAATCAATCTTATTATCTCCAAGCAATTTTCTTAATAGCTTTAAACCCTGAGTTCTTTTTTTTATTATAGAGAAGACTTCATCAACACTATGGGTTTTTAAGTCATCTAAAATTTCACTAACGCTGCCAAAACATGCAAATCCTGCATTTTTGGTACTAGCTCCACTTGGCAAAACACCTTTTTCTAAAATCAATATTTTTGATTTGGGAAATTTTTCTCTTAGACTAAGTGCACAATTAAGTCCCACAATTCCACTTCCAATAATAGTAAAGTCAATATTACTTAACCATGATTTTATTTCCCAATAAGACAAGTTCATAATTTATTATAGAGAAATTCTTATGCCTCCAAAAATAGTTCTTTTTGGTGCAGGTTCATAATATCTTCCCGCTAAAGCATTTATTCTAATGTTGTCAAAATATTCTTCCTCAAATATGTTGTTGACAATTAAAAATGGATAAATCATTGATTTATAAAATTTAAATTCTTTTCCCATTTTAAAATTTAATGTATTGAACTTGTTAATATGAACTGAGTTTGAATTATCGGCAAACATAGAACCTGTATTTTTGAAATTAAAATTTAAAAACAAATTGTTTTTAGTTTTATGTTCAAGGCTTACAGTTAAAATATTATTTGGAATACCAGGAATTTTATTCCCTTTATAATCGTTAACATTATCTTTAAATTCTTTAAAGATATATTTTCCTAATGTAAATGATGTACTAATAATGGTTTTATTAATTGTATAGAAGCCCAATATTTCAATACCCTCTCTTTTAGATTTGCCTGCATTGTTGTAAAACTTTTGATTTGGAAAATTTTCATCTTCATAAGATAAAACTTCATCATTTGAAACAGTTTCAAAATACACTAGGTCAATGTTTGAATTTCTTTTACTATTAAAAAAAGAGATTCCTATTTCAAAACCCATATTTCTTTGAGACTTTAATTCTTCATTAAATCCAGTTCCAATTGGTGAAGAACTATACTCATTTAATGTTGGTGTTTCAAATCCGCTACTTGTATTAATAAATATTCTGCTGTTTTTACTTAATTTATAATTAATTCCAATACTAGGGTTTAATGAATTTAATTTTATCTTATCTGAAGAATTCCCATCTTCTAAATATTGGTCTTTTAGTTCAATTTTATTTATATCATATCTTATTCCTGAACTTATGGTAAACTTATCAAGTTGAAAATTATTAACTAAATATATTCCTGTATTAATAAAATTTTCTCTTTGATTTAAAACTAAACTTTCAATAATACCTTGATTGTTAATAAATCTTTTTCTTGCATCATTTTGATTTCCAATATCTATACCAAATTGAGTTTTGAATTTTGATTCATTGTTATAATTAGCACCAAATCCCCAATAATTTCTATTTAATTTAATTGCTCCTCCATTTTTTACAGGCGTTTTACCGTTAAAATTTCTTTTGGATATAAAAACGTATGAAGAAAATGAATTTTTTTCATTAAAATTTTTCCCATAGCTTGAGTTAAATTTGAAATGATTAACTTCTTCTTTTGTTTTATATTGAACATTTCTATCTCTTGCTTTTTTTCTGTCATTATTTGCTTCGGCAATTGTTAATCCTCCAGAATCATATGCATATGGGCTATTAACTATATTAAAATTTATATTAATCCATGATTCTTTGGAAATATTTTTTTTAAAATTTAAGTTAAAGTTAGAATTTTTGAAATCGCTAAAGTTTCTGTAACCCTCAGATTTTGTTTCTCCAACTAATATTGTATAAAATGAGTTATTGTTTTTTAATCCAAAAAAAGCTTGCTTTTTAGCTTGATTATATGAGCCATATGAATAACTAATTTTAGAAAAATTTTTATTAAATTCTGTTAAAGATTTAATTTTGATAACACCTGCTGAGGAATTTCCATACAATGATGAACTAGTTCCTTTTATTATTTCAATATTTTGTATTATTTCAAGATTTAAATTATCAATTTGACTTTGTCCGTCAGGTGTTGTTTCAGGGACTCCGTCAATTATTAGTTTTATTCCTCTGATTCCAAAGTTAGCTCTAGATCCAAATCCACGAATTGAAATTCTTGAATCTTGAGCGAAATTATTATCATTAGAAATAAAAATTCCAGGGTTTCTTTCAATATACTCACTTAAATAAAATTGTTGAGCATTTTTCTGAAAATCCATATAATCTGTGGAAGAAATAGAGAAAGGGGATTTTTTGATTGAATCTTTTATTTTTGTTATCGAAACTACTACTTCATTTAAATTAATACTATCATTTATGAAATTTTGAGAATATCCAAACATAATTTGGATGAAAAAAAATATTATAAGTTTTTTATTTGCCATGAACACTTGTTGATCTGGATAATATTTTTTTTAATTCTGAAATTTCACTGTCATTAAAATATCTCCATTCTCCTAGAGGAATATCTAATTTGATATTAATAATTCTAATTCTTCTTAATTTTTTTACTTTATATCCAAAATGTTCACACATTCTTCTAATTTGTCTGTTTAATCCTTGTGTCAAAATAATTTTAAATTCATATTCTTTTATTCGTTTAATTTCACAAGGTCTAGTAACGGTATTTAAAATTGGTACACCCGTACTCATTTTTTTTAAAAAATCGTTATTTAATGGCTTGTCAACGGTTACGTGATATTCTTTTTCATGTTTATTTTTTGCTCTAAGAATTTGATTTACAATATCTCCATCGTTGGTTAAAAAAATAAGGCCTTCAGATGTTTTGTCTAGTCTCCCGACTGGAAAAATTCGTTTAGGATGATTTATATAATCAATAATATTGTTTTTTTCAACTCCAGAATCAGTAGTACAAACAATACCTTTAGGCTTATTTAATAAAATATAGATTTTTTCGTTAGCTTTTTTTGATATTCTTTCTCCATCAACAGAAATATCATTTTTTGGATCTGTTTTTTCCCCCATCTTAGCTAATACTCCATTTATGGAAACTCTTTCTTCTAAAATGAGTTTATCAGCTTCACGTCTAGAACAAAATCCTTTTTGACTTAATAATTTATTAATTCTAATTTTTTTATCCATCATCTTTACAAATTTGTAATACCGTCTGGTAACTCGAAAATTAATTTTTTTTCTTTTCTATCAACTTCAATTAGAAATTCATCAACTAAAGGAATCATAATTTCTTTCTCATTTTTTTTGACAATTAATACCGGTTGAGATGTTTGATCATTTACACTCATTACTTTTCCTATTTCTCCTAAATTATTATCGATGACTTTAAATCCCGATATTTCGTGATAATAAAATTTATTTTCCGAAAGAGGTGGCAAATCATTAATTGGAAGAAAAACTTCACTTTTAATAACTCTGTCAGCTTTTATTTCATTGTCAACACCTTCAACTGAAAATCTTAAAAGAGAAGATTTGTGAAGTTGTAATTTATTAATCTTAAAGGGTACTAATGAACCATCGATTTCAATAAAAATAGATTTTAGTTCTTTAAAATTTATTTCGTCAGATTCTATTTTTAAAAGAAGTTCTCCTTTAAAACTATACTTTGATACGATCTTTCCAAGATAATAGAAATCTTGTTTATTCATCGTACTAAATTATAAGAAAATTATTATTGTTCTTCAGTTAAGCTTTTTTTTGAGCAGGTATTTCTTCAGCAGCTGGCATTTCTTCTTGAGTAGCTAGAGCTTCTTCTGCAGCAGGTGTTTCTTCAGCAGCTGGCACTTCTTCTTGAGTAGCTAGAGTTTCTTCTGCAGCAGGTGTTTCTTCAGCAGCTGGCACTTCTTCTTGAGTAGCTAGAGTTTCTTCTGCAGCAGGTGTTTCTTCAGCAGCTGGCATTTCTTCTTGAGTAGCTAGAGCTTCTTCTGCAGCAGGTGTTTCTTCAGCAGCAGGTATTTGTTCAGAAGCTGGCACTTCTTCTTGAGTAGCGAGAGATTCTTCAGTTTTTGCCTTTCTTTTGGCACTGGCTTCCTTTTCTAAATCTAAAGCTTTCTTTTTCTGTAGTTGAGCTTCTTTTTCAAGTGAAGATTTTTTATTGTTAATAGAAGAAGACTTTTCAGATAACCACTCTTGGTATTTTTCTTCTGCTTGTTCTTCTGTTAAAGCACCTTTAATTACACCATTTTTTAAATGATTTTTTAAAAGTACACCTTTGTATGAAAGAATATTTCTTGCTGTATCTGTTGGTTGGGCTCCAAATTGAAGCCATTTCACTGATTCATCTATGTTGAGTTCGATTGAGGCAGGATTTGTGTTGGGATTATAAGTTCCTAGTTTTTGTAAAAATCTTCCATCTCTTTTAGATCTAGCATCTGCAGCAACAATCCAAAAAAATGCCTTACCTTTTTTACCGTGTCTTTGAAGTCGAATTTTTACTGACATATCATATTAAATTTTAGAGGTTCAAAACCTTTGTTATTAATGAGGTGCAAATGTAAATTTTTTTTTCAAACTAGCAAATTTTAAATTTTTTATTAACGTTGATAACTTAGTGCAAATCATTAAGAATTAAGCAAAAAGATAGTTATTTTTAACTATTCAAATCTGTTTTTTTAATGTATTTAATATTTGATACTGAAACTACTGGACTTCCTAAGAAATGGAATGCACCAATCACTGATTCGGAAAATTGGCCAAGATGTGTTCAATTGGCTTGGCAGTTGCACGACTCAAAAGGAAATATTGTATCAAATTATAGTTATCTAATTAAACCAGAAAATTTTAATATTCCATTTGAATCTGAACAAATCCATGGTATTTCTACTGAGCTTGCAAAAACTATTGGAATTAGTTTGAATGAAGCTTTAGATAAATTTATTAATGACTTAAATAAAGCTGGTTTTATAATAGGTCACAATGTAAAGTTTGATTTAAATATTATTGGAGCAGAATTACATAGATTACAATCTAATTTCAATTTATTTGAAAAGGATGTACTGGATACTTGTACTGAACTTACGGCTAATTTTTGTAAAATTCCTGGAGGAAGAAGAGGTAAATTTAAATTTCCAACCTTAATTGAAATTTATTCTTTTCTGTTTAATCAAGATTTTAGTGAAGCACACAATGCATCTGCTGATGTAGAGGCAACAGCTAGAGTTTTTTTTGAATTAGTTAGAATTGGAGTTTTAAATCAAACTGTTTTTAAAGGATATCATGAACTTTCACAAGCACTTAAAAAATTTGATAAAACAAAAGTTCAATTATATGATATAAAACATTTAAATCTCAAAAAAGAATCAAAAAAAATTATTAATAAAATCTCAATAGAAAGTGAAAAGGAAATAAAATTAAATGATTTAATTCCTAATGATTTAAAAGATGTTCCATTTGCACATTTACATAACAATACACAATTTTCTATTTTGCAATCAACCTCTAGAATAGTAAACCTTGTGAAAAAGGCAGGTAATAGTAATATGTCAGCAATTGCTATAACTGACAAAGGAAATATGATGGGATGTTTTCATTTTATTAAAGCTATAAAAAGCTACAATGAATCAATAATTGATGAGCCAAATAAGAATAAGATTAAACCTATTATAGGTTGTGAACTTAATGTATGTGTCAACCATAAAGACAAATCAAATAGAGATGATGGATATCAAATTGTTTTTTTAGCAAAAAATAAAAATGGATATAAAAATTTGTCAAAGATGTGTTCAATTGGATACACTGACGGATTTTATTATGTTCCCCGTGTTGATAAAGAAATTATTGAAAAGTATAAATCAGATTTAATTGTACTTTCTGGAAACATGTATGGAGAGGTTGCTAGTAAAATTTTAAATGTTGGGGAATTACAGGCTGAGAAGTCTTTAATATATTGGAAAAATTTGTTTAAAGACGATTTCTATATAGAAATGATGAGACATGGACAAGAAGATGAAAACAGAGTTAATGATATTCTTTTAAATTTTTCTGTAAAACATAAAATCAAAATTATACCAACTAATAACTCTTTTTATTTAAATAAAGAAGATGCCAATGCTCATGATATTTTATTGTGTGTTAAGGATGGAGAAAAGCAATCAACTCCTATTGGTAGAGGAAGAGGTTTTAGATATGGATTACAAAATCAGGAATATTATTTCAAGTCTTCAAGTGAGATGAAGCTTTTATTTAAAGATCGACCAGATTTTATTTTAAATATTTCTGAGATAGTTGAAAAGGTTGAACTATTTGATTTAGAAAGAGAGGTATTACTTCCAAAATTTAAAATTCCTGAAGATTTTAAAAATGATAATAAAAATGATTTAGAAAATGAATATCTAAAATTTTTAACTTTTGAGGGTGCAAAGAAACATTACTCAGAAATTGATCAAGATTTAAATGATCGCATATTATTTGAATTAAATGTTATTAAAAATTCTGGATACCCAGGATATTTTTTGATTGTTCAAGATTTGATAAAAGCTGCTATTAGAATGGGAGTTTCTGTAGGTCCTGGAAGAGGATCAGCCGCAGGTTCTGTAGTTGCTTACTGTCTTGGCATCACAAAAATTGATCCAATAAAGTATGATTTACTTTTTGAGAGATTTTTAAATCCAGATAGGGTTAGTATGCCAGATATCGATATTGATTTTGATGATGAAGGTAGAAATAAAGTAATTGATTATGTAATTGAAAAGTATGGTTCCAATCAAGTTGCACAAATTATTACATATGGTAAAATGGCTGCCAAGTCATCAATTAGAGATACTGCAAGAGTTTTAGATCTTTCATTAAGTGATGCTGATAGGATTGCAAAGCTAGTTCCTAATCTAAAATTGAAAGATATATTTGAAAAAGACGAAAAAAAACTCAGTGATGATCTTAGATCTGAGGATTATTCTAATGTTTTGGAACTAAAAGCACTTTCAGGTGGCAATGATTTACAAGCAGAAACTATTAACCAGGCCAGAATTTTGGAGGGAAGTTTAAGAAATGTTGGAACTCATGCTTGTGGAATTATTATAACACCTGACGACATAACCAATTTTGTTCCTATTGCTACAGCTAAAGATTCTGATTTATATGTTACTCAATATGATAATTCTGTTGTTGAAAGTGCAGGTTTATTAAAAATGGATTTTTTAGGATTAAAAACTTTAACAATAATAAAAGACACTACAAAACTGATTAAATACAAACACAATATTGAAATAGATATAGATTTGCTTCAGCTTGATGATAAAAAAACTTATGAGCTTTTTCAAAGAGGAGAGACTGTTGGAGTTTTCCAGTATGAAAGCGCTGGGATGCAAAAATATTTAAGAGATCTTAAGCCAACAGTATTTGAAGATTTAATAGCAATGAATGCTTTGTATAGGCCAGGCCCATTGGAATATATACCATCATTTGTTAATAGAAAAAATGGTAAAGAAGACATCACTTATGATATTCCAATTATGGAGGAAATATTAAAAGAGACTTATGGTATCACTGTTTATCAAGAACAAGTAATGCAGCTTTCACAAAAACTTGCCAATTTTTCAAAGGGTGATGCTGATTTACTTAGGAAAGCTATGGGTAAAAAAATATTTGACTTACTAAGTAAATTAAAACCAAAATTTCTGGATGGAGGAGAGTTTAATGGTTATGAAAGAGAAATTTTAGAAAAAGTATGGAAAGACTGGGAGGCTTTTGCCTCATATGCTTTTAATAAATCTCATTCTACATGTTATGCTCTAATTGCATATCAAACTGCCTATTTGAAAGCCCATTACCCTGCAGAGTATATGGCCGCTGTTTTATCTAACAATATGAATGATATCAAACAAGTTAGTTTCTTTATGGAAGAATGTAAAAGAATGTCCATTAAAGTATTGGGACCAGACGTTAATGAATCTTTTTACAAATTTACAGTTAATGATAATAATGCAATTCGATTTGGAATGGGGGCTGTTAAAGGTATTGGATCTGGTGCAGTAAAAACTATAATTGAAGGAAGAAAAGACCAAAAGTATAAATCAATTTTTGACCTTACTAAAAAAATAGATTTAAGATCGGCTAATAAAAAGGCTTTTGATAGTTTAGTTTATGCAGGAGGATTTGATTCTTTTAAAGGAGTCAACAGAGCTCAATATATGAAAGACAATGGTGATGGAATTACGTTTATTGAAAAAGCTCTAAGATTTGGAGCAAAATTTCAAGAAAACAAGAACTCATCTCAGGTTAGTTTATTTGCTGATAGTGAAGAAGTTCAATTACAAGAGCCGGAAATTCCATATTGTAAACCCTGGCCAACTTTAGAAGAATTAAAATTGGAAAAAGATGTTGTAGGGATATATATATCAGGTCATCCTCTAGATGATTTTAAGGTTCACTTAGAACATTTTTGTAATGCATCACTTGAGTTATTAAAAGATTTATCTCTTTTAGTAAATAGAGAACTTAGAATAGGTGGAATAATAGGAGAAGTAGAACATAGAGTATCAAAAAACGGAAAGGGATGGGCAAGTTTTACTGTTGAAGATTATACAGATTCTTATAATTTTAGAATATTTGGAGAAGAGTACTTAAAGTTTAAACATTTTTTGATTGAAAATAATTTTATTTATATGCGATTACTAGTTAAAGAGGGATGGAGAAATAAAGAAACTGGAAAAACTGGTGATTTTAGAATTAGTTTTCTTTCTTTTCAACAACTGCAAGATATACTTGAAAAAAACTCTAAAAAGCTGACTTTACAACTAAGTATTGATGATTTAGACGAAGAAAAATCAAATGAAATTATAAGCTTATTTAAAAAGTTTAAGGGAAAAAATCAACTGGAGTTTTCATTTTATGAAAACAACGAAAAAATAAAATTGACAATGTTGAGCGATAGTTATAAAATTTCTATAAATGAAGCCTTAATAACTCAGATAAATGAGAAACGACTTCATTTTAAATTATCATAATTATACAGCTCGATTAAAAGTTTATGTATTTTCAAAAGTAAAAGAATTGTATTATATGTTCTAAAAAATGATTTGAAATCGATTTTATAATGTAGTTTAATTTGAAATTTATTCAGATAAATGCGAGATAACTTGAATTTTTCTAATTATTTTAATGATAAGTTTGAATAGTGTTTTTTCTTTAGTTAATTTTGATTCTCTTTTAAAAATTAAATAAAATTAATATGGCATTAGAAATCACAGATGCAAATTTTGATGAATTAGTTTTAAAATCTGATAAACCAGTAATGGTTGATTTTTGGGCTGAATGGTGTGGGCCTTGTAGAATGTTAGGTCCGATCATTGAAGAAGTTAGTAAGGATTATGATGGAAAAGCAGTCGTAGGAAAATTAGATGTTGATTCTAATCAAGAATTTGCTGCTAAGTTTGGAGTAAGAAATATTCCAACTGTTTTAGTCTTCAAAAATGGTGAATTAGTTAATAGACAAGTTGGCGTCTCACCCAAAAATGTTTACACTGAAAGTTTAGACGCATTACTATAGATTGTTTTTTATTTGCGTAATAGAAAATGCAATGTATATTTGCATTCGCTAATGTTGGTCTGGTAGTTCAGTTGGTTAGAATACCTGCCTGTCACGCAGGGGGTCGCGGGTTCGAGTCCCGTCCAGACCGCAAAATCATCCTCCAATTTGGGGGATTTTTTGTTTTTTTAAAATCAAACTATTTTAATTTAATGACTTTGTTTTTAATATTCTACAAACAAAAACCTATATTTGCAAAAGTTGTGTTACCTGCTTTATGCAGGAGGTTTGTAGAAAGCCGATGAAGAGCTTTCCTTTTGGGAAGCTTTTTTTGTTTGGTTTTGTTTGAATAGGAAGCTAAAATTCTTTAATTTAAAGATGAATGATACATATAGTTGTTTTATTATTAATCTTTTCTTTCAATTCTAATATTGAAGAGACTAAATTAAATTTATTGCCTTCCGTAAAGTTTAATTCTAAAATAAAAAAGTATTCAAATATTGATCCTGAAGATAAACTTGTAGCATCTTCGAATTCTAATTTGCAATTACCAATTTTATATTCTAAAAATATTATTTATGGAGATCTTATGGAATCTGAAATTGAATTTAGTATTGATCCATCAGTTGATTTACCAAGTGAAGGCTATTATTTGAAAATTGAAAAGAATAAAATAAAATTAACTGGAAAAGATAAAGCAGGTTTGTTTTACGCTTTTATTACTTTAGATCAATTAATTGATGATTCAATTAATAATAAAACTAGTCTTCCAATTTTATCAATCAAAGATTTTCCATCTCTTGCGTTTAGACCAATTCATCTTGATTTAAAACATCACACAGAAAAGCAATCTTATTATTTTGAGTTAATTGATGAGTTAGCAAAACAAAAAATTAATGGAATAATTGTAGAGTTTGAAGACAAGTTAAAATACGAATCGAGGCCTGAGGTAGGTTCATCTGATTCTTTTAGCATAGATTGGTGGATACAACTAAGTAATTATGCAAAAGAAAGAAATATTATGATTAATCCTTTAGTTCAAGGACTTGGACATGCGTCATACATTTTAAAACATAAAAAAAATCAACATTTAAGAGATGATCTTAAAAGTGATTGGGCTTTTAACCCGTTAAATCCCCTAACATATAGGTTACAGTTTGATCTTTATTTGGATGCTATAAAGGCAACTCCACATGGAAAATATTTGCATGTGGGAGGTGATGAGGTTAATTTAATTAAAAGAGATAATAAATCTGAATTAGAATTAAACCTTATTTGGTTAAATAAGGTTTGTGAGTTTGCAGAAAAACATGATAGAATTCCAATTTTTTGGGACGATATGCCATTAAAGCATGCTGGATTTTGGAATTCACTATTTAATGATAAAATGACTGAAAGTCAAGTTGATGAACTGTGGAATAAAAATGAAATTAACTTAATGAAATTCATTGAAAAGTTTCCTAAAAATGCTGTTTACATGAGATGGAATTATCAAAAATCAGATACATATGGAAACTTAAAAGCTATGGATTGGTATTCAAAAAATGATTTAAAAGTAATGGGTGCTAGTGCAGGTCAAACCAGATGGACTTTAATGCCTCAAAATGAAAGTAATATTTCACAAATAAGATCATTTTCTATTAACTCTATTGAAAAAAAATTAGATGGACTGCTTTTAACTTTATGGGACGATGATTCTCCTCACTTTGAGCTTTATAAAAGAGGAATATCTGCTTTTTCTGAATATAGTTGGTCTGGAAATAATTTATCAATTGCCGAATTTAAATCTAGGTATAGATACAGAACCTTTGGATCTGAGTTTTCAAATTCTAAATATGGTTTTATTGATATTCTTGAGAAGCCTGTGGAAATGTGGTTAAATATGCTGCTTTCTGAAAACGGTTGGAGGCCTGGATTATCTAAAAAACAGAACCCATTAGAAACAGATATAATAGATTTACCAGATTTAAATAATAAAGGAAATTGGATTAAAAAACACAGTGAAAGAATAAAAAAAGCTAAAAAATCTCTAGAAATTTCTAAAAAAGTTGATTTGATTATTGATGAGATTCAAAAAAAAGAAGCTAAAAATCAATATGCACTGGATATTTACAAACAAGTTAATCAGTTAACCAAATTTTCCTCAGAATTAATATTGAAACTTGAAAAAGTTGATAAAAGTGGAGATTTAAAACACTTATATGGCATTATAGCAGAGTTTGATAAAATGAGGTCTAAATTTGAAGACGTTTATTCAAAAACCAGAATGATTAATAAGCCAAATGACTACATTTTAGACCAGGATCACCATCATCATCCTGCTAATCAAACTATAAATTTTGATTGGCAATTTTTGACAGAAATAATGTTATTAGAAAAAATTAATACAACCTATAATTATGAAAATTTATAAACTTTACTTATTAGCAATTGTTTTTTTTACACAATCTTGCTCAGATGATAAATCAGATTGGATTTATTTATTCGATGGTAAAACAACTGATGGATGGAGAGCCTATAATGGAGACAAAATTCCAGAAAAATGGGCAGTAGTTGATGGTGAACTAACCTTCAATACACAATTAAAGTTGGAGGGAGACTGGAAAGGTGGAGGAGATATAATTTATTATAAGGAACAATTTAAATACTTTGATTTATTTCTTGAATGGAAATTACCAAAAGGTGGTAATAGTGGAGTTTTTTATAATGTTCAAGAGGGATACGATGCACCTTATGCAATTGCGCCTGAGTATCAATTATTAGATGATGATGGTTGGGAAGAAATAAACAATTCAAAACTTGAAGAATGGCAAAAAGCAGGTGCAAATTATGCTATGCACAAGGCTGATGTAAAAAAGAAAAAATTAAATCCTGCAGGCCATTGGAATTCATCAAGAATTGTTTACTCTGAAAACAAAGTTCAACATTGGTTAAATGGAGAATTGATATTAGAATTTGAACCCTATTCAGAGAACTGGTTCAAAAAAAGGAATTCAGGTAAATGGGACGGTTATCCAAATTATGGAAAATATAGGCAAGGATATATTGCACTTCAAGACCACGATTCTCCAATATGGTTTAGAAATATTAAAATCAAAAAATTATAATTATTCAAAGATTTTTGAAATTACTGGAATTATTTTGTCAACCCATAGTTTGTACATTTTTCCACTAGGGTGCAATCTGTCATCAGCAATAAGACTTTCGTCAGTCAAAGCTCTTCTTGAAATTTGGGTGACATCAAAATATTGAACTCCTCTTTTTTCAGTTTCTTCTTTAATAACAGAATTAAATTCATCAATTTCTTTTGAAACTTTTGTTCTGTCAAAGCCAGCTCCAAAGGGACTTGCCCCCCAATCTGGAATTGAAACTACAAATAGTCTTTCTTTTTTATTTTTTACAAGTTTTAAAGATCTATCTAATATATCAACAAATTCAGGTCTAAATCCAATAGCATTCTGGCCCTGAAACTGATTATTAACTCCAATAAGTAAGGATACTAAACCATATGGAGGATCTAAATTTGCATTATTCATGGCATTTTTTAGATCTTCTACTCTCCACCCTGATGTTGCAATTATTTGAAGTGTATCAATTTGATCGGTATATGATTTTAGTTCTTTTAAAAATTGAACAGGCCACCTTTCACTAAAATCAACTCCAGCACCAATTGTGTAACTATCTCCAAGAGCTAGAAATTTTGAAGTATTTTTGCCAAGGAATTCTTCTTCAAAAACAGCTGTAATGTTTTTAATGCCATTAACGGTAATATTTTGAGGGTTTGTAGTTTTATTATTTATATCTCCTTTCCAATTAACAAATGACCAACCCGGGTTTGCATTAGCTAAAATTTCAACTATGCTTCCATGAACATAATCGTTTTTTATACCGTTTTGTATTAATCTTTTAGAAACCCAGCCATTTCCCTCAATAGAAATGTTTATTTCAAATTTTTTTTTTGAAAAATTCGCCGTTATAATTTTATCTGAATCAATTGTTAGCTCAATAATAGAATCATTACTAGAAAAGTCTCCAGACCAATTATTAAATAAATAATTTTTAGACGCTGATGCACTTGTATTTATGATTTCTCCTTCACGGTATAAATCAGAAGGCATGCTTATTGAACCTCCATTATCAGGACTTACATTGAAATCTACTTTGTAAAAAACAGGATCTTTAGAACATGAGACTATAAAAAGTACACAATAAAATAAATTTTTTATTGACAATTGAGATTATTTATTAATAAATTAAATCAAATATTATGCTAAATAAGATTAAAACTACAATGACCACCCTTTTCTGTAGGTTTTATGTAATAAAGCATTAGCTTGCTCATTGTTTTTGAATTTAAAGTTTTCTGAATCCCATTCAAGTTTTTGATTTTTTAACCTTATAGCTATCATTCCAAGTAATGCCATTTCGGTAAGTGGCCCACCATAATCAAAATTAGAGCTTGCTGGAATACCATCTTTACATGCTCTAATCCAATCTCCCTCATGAGTTGTATCTACTCTTGGAATGTAAGGTGATGGCTGTTTATAATTTAACATTTTTTCTTCGGGTAAAATTTTAACACCACTTGCTCCGTGTGAGTCATGAGTTATTTTTCCATTATCACCAATAAACATAGCTCCGCTTAAAGTAAATTTTTCACCGCTTTTAAATTCATCGGGAATTGCTGGTTGAATTCTTCCATCTGACCATGTTAAATTTAACTCGGGATGTTTTCCTCTTTTTGGAAACTTCATCCTAACAATTGAAGCCGTTGGATAGGTTTGAGATTCAATTTCAGGTATATAGTGAGTAGATGAAGCTTGAATTTCTGTAGGAGCACCCAGTTCTAATGCATAAAAAGCAGGGTCTAAAATATGACATCCCATATC
Organism: Flavobacteriaceae bacterium; assembly: GCA_016780345.1. Classification (GTDB taxonomy): domain Bacteria; phylum Bacteroidota; class Bacteroidia; order Flavobacteriales; family Flavobacteriaceae; genus MAG-121220-bin8. The sequence continues at coordinate 41,557 of JADHLZ010000003.1, forward strand.
CCCCATTGAACCTGTTCCAAAATCAATCCAAGCTCGCCATGAAAGCGGATGATAGTCTGGATGATAATCTCTATATTTTGCTGGACCAAGCCACAAATCCCAGTCAAGACCCTCAGGAATTGGAGGTTTTTCGCTGGACTTAGCCTTAACAGCAAAAGTATCCCAAGCATTTCCTCCAAGTGGTCTGTCTGTCCAGGCATATAGTTGTCTTACAGGTCCAATAGCACCATCATCTATCCATTCTTTTAACTTTCTTATTTCATCTGAAGATCGTCCTTGATTACCCATCTGAGTTTGTACATTATATTTTCTGGCAGCTTTAGTTATTTCTCTTGCTTCATAGACCGTGTGAGTTAATGGTTTTTGACAATAAACATGTTTTCCCATTTTTATGGCCTTCATCGTAATTACTGCATGATTGTGATCAGGTGTAGCTACAATTACCGCATCAATATCTTTCTGCTTGTCAAGCATTACTCTATAATCCTTGTAGATTTTGGCTTTTGGATATTTGTCAAATGTTGGTTTAGATTGATTAAAATCCACATCACACAAGGCCACGATATTTTCACTTCGACATTGATGGATATTGTTAGAACCCATTCCCCATTTTCTAACTCCTATACCTGCAATATTTAATTTATCACTTGGAGCGGTATGCCCTTTTCCTCCTAAAACATGACGAGGCACAATGAATAGTGGTGGTATTACGATTGATTTTTTTAAAAAAATCCTTCTAGAATTATTTTTTTTACTCATAATATTCGTGATTTATTTAAAGTTAAGTTTAATAACTTTTTAAAACAAGTTTTGAAAGACTAATGCTTTGTGTGTTCATATTAGTAGTTGACTTTTTATTGTTAATCTTAATTAAATTTTTTTGTTTAAATTTTTACTTAAATTTAAATAAATCATAAATTTAATAATGAAAACTAAAAGGAGAAATTTTATAAAATCATCTGCTGCGCTATTTTCAATGAGTTTATTGCCTTCATCATTATGGTCTTCTCAAAATAGAAGATTGAGAACTGCCCATATAGGTGTTGGAGGAATGGGAGCTGCAGATTTAAATGATATTGCATCACATAAATCTGTTGATGTAATTGCTCTGTGTGATGTAGATTCAAATGCTCTTCAAAAAGCAAGTGAATTATTTCCAAAAGCCAAAATCTACAAGGATTATAGAGAAATGTTTAATGAACTTTCAGATTCAATTGATGCTGTTATTGTATCCACACCAGATCATACACATGCACCAGCTTCGATTATGGCTATGAATCTTAATAAAGCTGTTTATTGCCAAAAGCCATTAACACATCATGTTAGTGAGGCTAGAGCAATGAGAAAATTAGCGAATGAGAAAAATTTAATTACTCAAATGGGTATTCAAGTTCATTCATTTTACGATTATAAATTAGCCACATTATTAATTCAATCAGGAATAATTGGAAGGGTTAGTAGAGTTAGAGCTTGGTCACCCAAAAATTGGGGATACGATGGCCCTAAACCAGAAGGTCAAGATAAAGCGCCAGAAAATTTAGATTGGAATTTGTGGCTTGGTACATCAGCTAAAAGACCTTATAAAGATAAATTATATCATCCTGGAAATTGGAGAAAAATAGTAGATTATGGATGTGGAACCTTGGGAGATATGGGAGTTCATATATTTGATACACCATATAATGCTTTAGAATTAGATGTCCCTTTAACTATTAAAAACAATTGTAGAAAACCAAATGAATTTGGATTTCCTGAAAAAAATCAAGTTACTTATCAATTTCCTGGAACAAAATATACCACAGATAAACTCGAATGGATTTGGCAAGACGGTTCAGGTGCTCCAAAAAAACATAAAGATTTAAGATTACCTAATAATGATAAGCTGCCATTACAGGGCGCAATGTTCATTGGAGAAAAGGGAAGATTGTTATTGCCTCATTTTATGGAACTACCCAAACACATTGTTAATGGGAAATATGTGGATTTAGATATATCTAAGTTTGAAGAATCAGGACAAATAACTGACAAGCCCGTTAGAGATTATGGTGGTGAGTCTTATTTGCATTACCATCAATTTGTAGATGCATGTTTAGGAAAAGATAAATGCTCAGCTCCTTTTTCATATTCTGCAAGGCTGACTGAGACAATTCTTTTAGGTGTAATTGCTGGACGATTTCCAGGAAAAACATTACATTGGGATAATACTTCTGCCAAATTTCAGGAAGAGGAAGCAAATGAGTTTTTGGATTCACCTTATCGAGATTTTTAATTTACAATTAGCAAAGCAATCTTTTTTTGAGTAAATTGATTAAGTGAATAGAATAGTTTTAATCTTTTATTTTTCTTTTAATTTTTTGTGTTCTCAAAATGAATTTTCTGAGTACAATCAGTTAATTCTTGACACAGATTATAATCTTATAATGATTCCTATTTCTGGTGGAGAATTCTCAATGGGAAGTCCTATTTTCGAAAAAAGCAGATTAGCTGACGAGGGACCGATCAGAAAAGTTAAAGTTGATTCCTTTTGGATGGCTAAATATGAAACAACATGGGACTTGTTTAATCTTTTTGTAAGTCGAAACTTAGATGAACTTCAACCAAATTATGATAAAAAAAGTGAAGTTAATATTGATGTGGATGCAATTTCAGGTGCAACAACCCCTTATGTTGAAATGAGTTTTGGTATGGGAGTACAAGGTTACCCCGCAATATCCATGACACAACTTGCTGCAAAAAAATTTTCTAAATGGCTGTCAGCTATGACAGGGAATTTTTATAGGCTTCCTACTGAAGCAGAATGGGAATATGCATGTAGAGCAAATTCAAATACATCTTACTCTTTTGGAAACGATCCTAAAGAACTAGATAAATATGCTTGGTATGATAAAAACAGTCAAAACAAATACCATAAAGTAGGGCAAAAACTTCCTAATAAGTGGGGTTTACACGATATGCACGGAAATGTTTCGGAGTGGACCCTAGATGCATATAATCCTAGTTTTTATAGTCAAGAAAATAACATTCTTAATAACAATCCCTATAACAAACCAATTAAGCTTTATCCGCGTGTTGTTCGTGGAGGTTCATGGATGAGTTCAGATTATAGGTTGAGGAGTGCTTCAAGGCAAGGGTCCTCAAAACAATGGAAAAGACAAGATCCTCAAATCCCAAGAAGCAAATGGTGGCATACTGATGCTCAATTTGTAGGATTTAGACTGATTCGTCCATTAAAAACTCCTACTATTGAGCAACAAAATGAATATTGGAATAATTAATTAACAATACAATGAAAAGAAGAAGTTTTTTAAAAAACTCAACGCTTGCAGGAGCTAGTTTTTTCCCAATTCAAGCATTTGAATCGACTAATGAGCTTATTCAAAAAAATAATTTTAATTTAAAATATGCTCCTCATTTTGGAATGTTTAAAAATTACTCAGGAAGTGATTTATTGAACCAGTTAAAATTTATGCGTGACTCAGGTTTCACTGCTTTTGAAGATAATGGAATGAAAGACAGGAGTATTGCTACACAAAATAAAATAGGAAAATTCTTAAATGACAATAATATGGAGATGGGAGTATTTGTTGCTCATAAAATCCATTGGAAAAAACCAAACCTGGCAAGTGGAAACCTAGACAAAAGAAATGAATTTCTTAATGATATTAAAGAATCAATTGAAGTGGCAAAAAGAGTTAATGCAAAGTGGATGACAGTGGTCCCAGGTCACCTAGATTTAAGATTAGACATGAACTTTCAAACTCAAAATGTGATTGAAGCTTTAAAGCAAGCTTCTGGAATTTTAGAACCACACAATTTAACAATGGTTTTAGAACCATTGAACTTCAGAGATCATCCAGGATTGTTTTTAACAGAAAGCCCGCAAGCATATAAAATTTGTAGAGAAGTTGATTCTCCATCATGTAAAATATTATTTGACATTTATCATCAACAGATTCAAGAGGGTAATTTAATTCCTAATATCGAATTTACGTGGAATGAAATAGCTTATTTTCAAATTGGGGACAATCCAGGCAGAAACGAACCTACAACTGGAGAAATTAATTATAAAAATATTTTTAAATATATTTCTGAAAAGGGATATAAGGGAATACTTGGGATGGAGCATGGAAATTCATTAAAAGGAATAAAAGGTGAAGAAAAAATTATAAATTCCTATAGGGAAGTAGACAACTTTAAATAATAATTATGAAAAACAGCAACTTTTCAAGAAGAACATTTGTTAAATCAGCAACTCTTACAGGAGGTCTATTGCTATCTCCTAGTTTTTCCTTGGAAGCGATGGCAAATAGTTCAAATAATAAGAAATTAAAATTGGCTTTAGTTGGTTGTGGTGGAAGAGGAACTGGGGCAGCCGTTCAGGCACTCAGAGCGGATAAAGATGTTGAACTAGTTGCTGTTGCAGATGCCTTTAAAGACAGGATAGAATCTAGTTTAAAATCTATTTATGAAGAACTGGACGGGGAAATTGAGGTTAAAGTGAAGGAAAAAAATAGATTTGTTGGATTTAACTCCTATCAAAAAGCAATTGATAAAGCTGATGTTGTCATTCTAACAACACCACCAGGTTTTAGACCATTACATTTTAAATATGCTATTGATAATGATAAGCATGTTTTCATGGAAAAACCGGTTGCTACTGATGCTGCTGGTGTAAGACAAGTTTTAAATTCAGCTAAAATTGCAACTAAGAAAAAATTAAATGTGGTTGTAGGTTTACAAAGAAGATATCAAAACAGTTATAATAGGACATTAAAATATATTGAGGACGGAACTGTTGGTAAAATTCTTTCTGGACAAGTCTATTGGAACAGCTCAGGTGTTTGGGTAAGAAAAAGAATTTCAGGTCAGAGTGAAATGGAATACCAGATGCGAAATTGGTATTATTTTAATTGGCTGTGTGGTGATCATATTTTAGAACAACATATTCACAATATTGATGTGGCAAACTGGTTCATTGGTGAATATCCTAAATCTGCTGCTGGAATGGGTGGAAGAGAGGTTAGAAATGGATTAGATCATGGAGAGATTTTTGATCATCATTATGTTGAATTTAAATATCCAGGAGGAGCAGTAGTGTCAAGTCAATGTAGACATCAACCAGGAACTAAATTTAATGTTAGTGAAGCTTTCCAGGGTTCAAAAAATAATATCACAACATCTGGTGATTATTGCAATGTGATAAGTCACGAGGGAAAAAGTGTTTACAAACACAATCCTAATGATGATAAAAGTCCATATCAAATTGAACATGATAAATTATTTGAATCAATTAGATCAGGTGGGTTAATAAATGATGCTGAATATGGAGCTAAATCTACTCTTACTGCGATTATGGGTAGGATGGCGACATATACTGGAAAAGAAATTAATTGGGATCAGGCTTTAAATTCTCAAGAAATATTAGTGCCTGAAAATCTAAGTTGGAATTCAATACCACCAACTCTTCCTGATCAGAATGGAAGATATAAAATCCCTGTTCCAGGTGTTACAAAAATATTATAATTTGAAAAGGCTATTAAAGTTTCATTTTTTAGTATTAATTTTTTTATCATGTAGTGATAGTGATGATGATTATGTAATAATCGATGATAATTCTAATTGGACTCAAAAAGAATTTAAAATGAATTATGATGGATTGGAAAGAGTCTACATTTTATATAAACCAAAGAATTTTTCTGAAAATGCCCCACTAGTGATGATGCTTCACGGTTATTCTAGCAATAGAAATAATATTCTTTCCTATTCACAAATGAATTCAATTGCAGATCGAAATGGATTTATGGTGTGTTATCCTCAAGGTTCAATCACTCCCTTAACGGGACAAACTCATTGGAATGCAAATCTTCAAATGAGTGATGTTAATGATATTGGTTTTTTATCAAATTTAGTTTCTAATATTCAACAACAATATAAAACCAGTAAGGAAAATGTTTTTGTTTCAGGAATGTCAAATGGTGGATTTATGTCCTACACTTTAGGTTGTGAAAAATCTGATATTTTTAAAGCAGTTGCATCAATTACTGGCACTATGAGCGGTTATGATTGGCAAAATTGTTCTCCAGCATATAAAATCCCTATTTTACAAATGTCAGGAACAAACGATTTAACAGTCCCATGGGATGGAACGATGAATACTGCTTTAGGTTGGGGAGGGGCTCCACATATATTGGAGGTTATGGAGTTTTGGTCTGATATAAATAACTGTATTGAGGATGAAATAATAAATTTTCCCGATGTTGATAAAACAGATTATTCAACAGTCTCATTGACTAAAAAAAAGGGCGGAAGTTATGATAATGAAGTTTGGTTTTACAAAGTTGATGGAGGGGGACACGACTGGCCAGGAGCTTGGGGAAATCAAGATATTAATGCAAGCGAAGAAATTTGGAAATTTTTTAAAAAGCATCTTAATTAAGAAAGTATGTCTTTAACAACATGTCCTGAAACATCTGTTAATCTAAATCTTCTTCCTTGGTGCTTGTAAGTCATTTTTGTATGATCTATTCCAAACTGATTCAAAATAGTTGCTTGTAAATCATGAACATGAACAGGATCTTTTATTATGTTATATCCTAAATCGTCAGTTTCACCATAGCTAAACCCAGGTTTAATTCCAGCGCCAGCCATAAATACAGTAAATGAGCGCGGGTGGTGATCTCTTCCGTAATTAGTGTCTGTTAAATTTCCTTGACAATAATTAGTTCTTCCAAACTCACCTCCCCAAACAACTAAAGTATCTTCTAATAAACCTCTCTGTTTAAGATCCATTATTAAAGCTGCTGTTGGTTGGTCAACATCACTTGACTGCCCTTTTATTTGAGTTGGAAGATTTTCATGCTGGTCCCAACCCATATGGTATAATTGAACAAACCTAACATCTTTTTCGATTAGTCTTCTAGCTTGAATGCAATTAGCAGCATATGTACCCGGTTTTTGAGAATTTGGACCGTACATTTTTAAAATATGATCAGGTTCATCCGAAATATCCATTGTTTTTGGAACCGAAGTTTGCATCCTGTAGGCCATTTCATATTGCGCAATTCTACTGCTTATTTCTGGATCATCAAAAAAAGCTTCTTGTTTGTAATTTAGTTCAGCTAAATAATCTAACATTTTTCTTCTCTCATGAGCAGAAACACCATCAGGATTTTTTAGATACAAAACAGGATCTTTTGCAGATCTAAATTGAACTCCTTGATGAAGAGAACTTAAAAATCCATTTCCCCAAAGTCTAGAATACAAAGGCTGTCCTTTAGGTCGACCAGTTCCATTGGATAACAAAACAACAAATGAGGGCATATTATTATTTAAGCTTCCAAGTCCATAACTCATCCATGAACCCATACTTGGTCTTCCAGGCTGTTGTGATCCAGTTTGAAAAAAAGTTATAGCAGGATCATGATTAATAGCTTCTGTATGCATTGACTTTATAAAGCATAATTCATCTGCAATTTTACCCACATATGGCATAAGTTCACTTACCCAAGCTCTAGATTCACCATATTGCTTAAAGTTGTAATTACTTCCAACAAGTGGAAATTTATCCTGACCTGATGTCATACCGGTAAGTCTTTGTCCATCTCTTACAGATTCTGGAAGATTACTTCCTCTCAACTCATTTAGCATTGGCTTATAATCAAATAAATCAAGCTGTGAGGGACCTCCACTTTGAAACAGATATATAATTCTTTTTGCTTTAGGAGCAAAATGTGGAAGATTTAATTCGTTATTATTTAAACTTGAAAATGGATCAACTTCTTTTCCAAAGTTAAATGGGTCTAGTAGAGAACCCAAAGCAAGTCCTCCAATACCAAGTCCAGCTTTTTTAAGAAAGTTTCTTCTATTATTATTTAAAAAATGCTTGTGTAATTCTTCCATGATTTTCTAACTTTTTTGAGTCGTTTCGTCTAGATTATACACTAAAACCACTAAAGAATTAAAAGCTTTACTTTCTTCAATTTTGTTTAAACTTTTAATTTCGTTTAAATATTTTTTTAATTCTTCTATTTCATCTTCTTTTGGAGTTCTTCCAGTAACAGTTCTATACAGTTTGTTAATTTTTTTCTCTATACTAGTGTCCTCATTAAATATATTATGAGATAAATTTTCCGCAGCTATTTGATACTGAGGATCGTTCATTAAAGCTAATGATTGTAATGGAGTGCTTGTTTTTTGACGAACCGGAGAACAAAAATCTCTGGTTGGTGCATCAAAAATCATCATTGAAGGAGGAGGAACTGTTCTTTTCCAAAAGGTATATAAGCTTCTTCTATATAAATTTTCTCCAGTATCTTCTACATAGAAAGCTAAACTACCACCACCACCACCTGTAACTTCGTCCCAAAGCCCAGGTGGTTGCATGGGTTTTACGCTAGGTCCACCAACTTTGTTAACTAACATTCCACTTGTTGCAAGTGCATTATCTCTAATCATTTCTGCAGATAGTTTTTGTCTTGGGTAATTTGCTAAGTAAGTATTATCAGGATCTTTTAATCTATTTTCGTCTTTGACCTTGCTTGATTGTTTATAGGTTGAAGACATCACGATTCTTTTAATGAATTTTTTTGTATCCCATTTGTCATGATGTTGAAAAGTATATGCAAGCCAGTCTAACAGTTCGGGATTAAATGGTTTATTTCCTTGACTTCCAAAGTCATCAGGTGTTGCTACTATTCCTACTCCAAAAAATTGTTGCCATAATCTATTAACTGTAACTCTTGATGTTAAAGGATTGTCATCATCGAAAAACCATTTGGATAATCCTATTCTGTTTGAAGGGTATTTATCTTTGTCAAATTTTAAAACAACTTCTGGAGTACTAGGCTTGACTAGCTTTGTAGGAGAATCATAACTTCCTCTATTTAATACATAAGTATTTCTTAGGTTCTCAGTCTCTTTCATAACCATCAACGTTACATCATTAATACTATCAGGTAAATTGATAAAAGAAAGATCTTTATTAATATCGGCTTTTTTGATGGTTAAATTTGGTTTTGGTGCAGTAATACCATAGCCAATTAAACCGTCTTCATCAACATTATTAAAAAAACTATATAAGCTAAAAAATTCGTCATGAGAAATTGGATCGTATTTGTGAGTATGACATCTTGCACATTCCACGGTTAGACCCATCATTATTTTTGCAGATGTCACTGTCCTATCAGCAACATACTCGACTCTATATTCTTCAGGAACTACTCCACCCTCTTGAGTTATCTTATGATTTCTGTTAAATCCAGATGCAATTATTTGTTCTTTGGTTGCATTAGGAAGCATATCACCAGCCATTTGCCAAGTAATGAATTTATCGTACGTCATATTAGTATTATACGCATGGATTACCCAATCTCTCCAAGGCCACATTATTCTTTCTTGATCATCTTGGTATCCGTGACTGTCCCCGTATCTAGACAGATCCATCCAAATTGCAGCCATTCTTTCCCCGTAGGATTTTGATTCAAGTAATTTATCAATTACTTTTTCATATGCGTTATTACTATTATCTGAAATAAATTCGTCAACTTCTTGAATAGTGGGTGGTAAACCTATTAAGTCAAAATATGCTCTTCGTATTAAAATTTCCTTTTCTTCTTTTTCTGAGGGAGTCATTCCAACAGACTCTAGTTTTTTTGCAATGAAATAATCTATCTCATTTGAAGCCCAGTTTTTTGAATCTATCTTAGGTATACTAGGTAATTTAGGTTTAGTATACGCCCAATGTGGCTCCCAATTTCCCCCTTGATCAACCCACTTTTTAAGAATTTCTTTTTCTCTAGCCGAAAGTTTTAAATTGGATTCAGGTGGTGGCATAACGTAGCTAGCGTTTTCACTATTTATCCTATTTAAAATTTCACTCTTTTCAGGATTGTTTTTATTTATAACATAATAATTTGGATTGTCTTCAAGACTTTTGTAAAAACCACTTTCAATATCAAGCCTAAGGTTTGCTTTTCGGGTTTTATCATCAGGACCATGACAGGTGTAGCATTTATCAGATAATATTGGTTTTACGTCAAAATTAAAGTTTACTTCATCGATTTTAAAACTAGATTTTATTAATTCAACAGATTGCTTTGTGTTATAAATTTCAGTAACTGAAGGTTTTGAACTAAAGTATTTTAATATTAAAACACATAGAAGCGGAATAATAAAAAATAATAAGTCTTTTTTCATTTCAACTAAAGTTAATGAAATTAGTTTAAATGATTGATTGTTATAATTTTAAAACAGTAATCATTTCAAGGCAGCTAATATAAGCTCTTCCATTACTTTATAACCAGCTAAATTTGGATGTACTAAATCGTTAGCTGATGTAAACTCAGGAACTTTTAAACCGCCTATTTCATCAACCATTGCAGAGAAATAATCTACATATTTAATATTGTTGTTTTCACAATATTCCTTTAAGATCTTATTAAGCTTAATCACCTTAGGTGCTGGTTTTAGACCAGGTGACCATGGGAAGTCTATCGCTGGTAGGGTAGAACATATGTAGACTTTTATATTATTAGCTTTTGCTATCTCTGCCATAGAAATTATGTTTTCAGCTGTATTTTCAATTGTTATTGGACCTGTATTTCCAGCGATATCATTAATACCTGCAAGTATTACTACACTTTTTGGTTTAAGATTAATTACGTCAGGTCTGAATCTTATGAGCATTTGAGGAGTGGTTTGACCACCAATTCCTCTATTTACAAAGGGATTATTAATGAAGAAATCTTTGTCAAAATGTGACCAACCCTCAGTGATTGAATTTCCCATAAAAACAACTCTATTGGGATCTGATATTTTTTTCAATTCTTCATTTTCCTTTTCATATTTTTTTAAATGAGCCCAATCTTTCAAGGTCCCACCTCCTTGAATAAAAATTTCTTGTGCGTTATTACTAATCATTGAAAAAATTAATAAAATTAATATTGATAAATTTTCGTATTTCATTTGGTTTTTGATTTTGAGTGAATCCATTTTAAAAAATCTTTTTCTTCAAATGCATTATTCCAACTGTCGTGTCCAACATTTTCATAGAATGTAATTTTTGGACTTCCGCCAGCTTCAATTACTGCTTTTGCCATTTTAAGAGAATATTTTGGGCTAACTACTGTATCATCTGATCCATGAAAAATCCATAAAGGAACTTTTTTTGCATAAATCTTTGCAAATTCTTCAATTCCATCCCCACAAATTGGTGTTGCTGCAGCAAACATTTCTGGTCTTCTGTGTAAAATTTCAAAAGTTCCCATTCCTCCCATTGATAAACCACTTACATATATCCTGTTTTTATCTACGTTATTTTGTTCTATAATTGTATCCATCAACTTTATGACTAAACCCAAACTTGGATTTACAGTATTTTTTTTCTTCATTTGGACTAGCGACTCATTATTTTCTGGAACATAAACCATATTTGCCCAGTAATCATTCTTAGCACACTGAGGAAAAATAACCCAAGAGTTATAGTTAATCCTGTTTTCTTTTTTCAAAAAAAGATCAGCTCCATGAGTTAGTTGAAGTTCATTATCGTCACCAACTTCACCTGCACCATGTAGAAAAAGGTGAACAGGATATTTTTTGTTTATATCAAAATTTAGTGGTTTTAATATTCTGTATTTTAAAGTGTCGTTTTTATATATAAATAATTCTTTTTCAAATAAACTTAAGTCCTGGGAATTTAAATTTATCATTGCGAACATTAAAAAAAGTAATTTAACAATCTTCATATTTAATTACTCTGGAATTCTAATTTTTTCAACTAATTCTTGAATTTCTTCAGATGGTTCTTTAGTGATATGACAAACAGTTAATGAGACGACGAAATTAACGAGCATAGCTAATGTTCCAAAACCTTCTGGAGATATACCAAACCACCAGTCTGATTCATCACCACCACCAAACCATCCAAACTTAAATTTTGTCATATAAAAAAGCATTAAAAGTAAACCAGTTAACATACCAGAAATTGCACCTTCTTTATTCATTCTTTTATAAAATATTCCCATAACAATTGCAGGGAAAAAAGAGGCTGCTGCTAATCCAAAAGCTAAAGCAACTACTGCAGCGACAAACCCAGGAGGATTAATACCAAAATATCCAGCCATTATAACAGCAAAAAATGCAGAAATTCTAGCTGCTATTAATTCTCCTTTTTCACTAACATCAGGTTTTATAATTTTTTTAATTAAATCATGTGAAACTGAAGATGAAATAACAAGAAGCAATCCTGCTGCTGTTGATAAAGCTGCAGCTAAAGCTCCAGCTGCAAGAAGGGCTATAACCCAATTCGGAAGCTCAGCTATTTCAGGGTTGGCCATAACCATGATATCCCTGTCTATTGTAAGTTCATTGATTTGAGGATCAGCAACATATTGAATAACTCCATCATTATTTTTATCATCAAATTTTAAGAGTCCTGTTTTTTCCCAATTGTCAAACCATAACGGCATTTCATCGTATTTTTTTTCACTAACCGTTTCAATTAAATTTGTTCTTGCAAAAACTGCAATCGCTGGGGCTGTTGTGTACAAAATTGCTATAAATAATAATGCCCAACCTGCAGATTTTCTTGCATCACTAACCTTTTTAACGGTGAAAAATCTAACAATAACGTGTGGGAGACCTGCAGTTCCAATCATTAAAGCAGCAGTAATAAAAAACACATCAAGTTTAGATTTAGATCCTGTTGTATATTCATGAAAACCCAGTTCTTTGCTCAATCCATCTAGTTTTTCTAAAAGATAAACTCCATCAGCACCTTCTGATCCAAAGCCTATTTGCGGAATTGGATTTCCAGTCATCTGAATTGAAATAAAAATAGCAGGAACCATAAATGCAAAGATTAAAACACAGTATTGTGCAACTTGAGTGTATGTAATTCCTTTCATACCCCCAAGTACAGCATAAAATAAAACTATGGCCATTCCAATTACAACCCCTGTATTTATATCTACTTCTAAGTACCTTGAAAATACTAATCCTACACCTCTCATTTGACCAGCTACGTAAGTAAAAGATATTATCAGAGCACAAAAAACAGCCACAAGTCTAGCGGTGTCAGAGTAGTATCTATCTCCAATAAAATCAGGTACTGTAAATTTTCCAAACTTTCTAAGATAAGGAGCTAGTAAAAGTGCGAGTAAAACATATCCCCCAGTCCAACCCATTAGGTAAACTGATCCATCATAGCCCATAAAAGATATGAGTCCAGCCATCGAGATAAAGGATGCAGCCGACATCCAATCAGCAGCTGTTGCCATTCCATTTGCAATAGGTGATACACCTGTTCCAGCAACATAAAATTCATTAGTAGAGCCAGCTTTAGACCATATTGCAATACCAATGTAAAGTGAAAAGGTTAATCCTATCATTAACCAAATCCAAACTTGTAATTCCATAATTATTTTTTAGAATGATATTTTTTATCTAATCTGTTCATTAAATAGATGTATATAAAAATCAAAGTAACAAATACATATATCGATCCTTGTTGTGCAAACCAAAAACCAAGTTTAAATCCTGCAATTTTTATTTGGTTTAATTCATCAATTAATAAAATTCCAAAACCAAATGAAACGATAAACCATATTGATAATAGAATTAATAAATATTTAAGATTTTTTTTCCAGTATTTTTCAGCTAAATTTTTACTCATAATATTTTGTTGTTGTTGTATTTATATAATTAACCTATAAATACATTTAATTATAATACATTTTAAAAAATTAAAACCCTTTATAATTAATATGTTTACTAGTTGTTGTAAATAAGTAATAAAACACATCAAATAAATATGGATTATTTCTTATAATTAACAAGTTAACAATAAATAATATTTGTGATAATTAAAATGGATTAACTTATTTTTTTTTATCATTAATCAATAAAAATATAAGACAAACATTTTAAGTAGGAAATTAGAATGTGTTTTAAAAAACAAAAATGCCCAGTTTTAGGAACTGAGCATTTTAACAACAACTAACCAAAAATATTATGTATTAATAATTTTACATTAACCGTGCCAAACTTTATTTTTTGTTTAAAAAATTTCTTTATACTTGAAAACGATTGAAAACCCTTTTTCAAAAAAATATTCCTTTGAATCAAGGGGTCCTGCAGCTAAAATAAAATCTCCTCCCCAAGCACCTAAACTTTTTATTTTTCCATTGTAATCATTAAAATACTTTTTCTTAATTAACTCTTTACCTATTGTTTTAGAAATAATTAATTCATGTTCAGATATACATCTTTGAAAATCTTCTAAGTTTTTGGCGTTAATAAATCTTGTTGTTAACTCAGAGATTTTTCTAACTAAACTTTCATCAAATTTAATATTAGAAAAATTATCAACTTCAACATTACTATCTTGTTTTTTATTTAGATAAACGAAAAATAAGTGGTTTTTAAAATTTGGATTGAATTTTACCTGCTTTACATTAGGCTTATTATTGATCAATGTATAAATTAGAGGTTTTTCAGAATTTGCACAAGCAATGTCATACCCACTTCCTTTAAAATTATTCCATAAAAGCTCATAGGGGTCAATTTTGGCCCATAAAGCAATATTATTGATAAGAGTAGATGAGGTTCCCAAACCCCAATTAGTTTCAAAATTTAATGAAGTTGTAACTTCTCCACCTTGATTTTTTTGTAAGAATTCTGAATTTATGTTTCTAGCTGATCTTAAGATTTTCTGTAAATTAAGACTTTGCTTGTTTTTATCGCTAAGTATTGAAATATTATTTAAATCAAAAAGAACTTCAATCCAAACTTGATTATGACTATCTAAGCTTGTCCATTTTAATTTGTTTGATGCGTTGTATTTAAATTCTAAATCTTGTTTAAATTTTGTTGGGATTGCAAATGATTTAGCACCCTTTAGTACATAATATTCTGCTGTTATTAATAATTTTCCAGGGCTAGATACTTTAAAATCCATTTACCTAAGCTTTTCAAGTTCTTTTTTTACAGCACTGTATGAAACTGTATTTTTTTTAAAAAAATTAATTAGTTTATTTTTTTCATTCTTTGAAGCATTTAAGGAATTTAAAATATTTATCAGATGCATTTTCATATGTCCCTTTTGAATTCCAGTAGTAATAAGAGAATCTAATGCTCCAAAGTTTTGAGCTAATCCTGCGACTGCAACAATTCTCATTAATTCTTTTGCGTCAGGGTTTTTTAGTAATTCTAAGGACCACCTAACTAGGGGATGAAGATTAGTAATTCCTCCAACAGTTCCCAATGCCAGTGGGATTTCAATCCAAAATTTGAAAGTATTGTTTTCAACACAAGCATCTGTTAGGCTTTTATACATTCCAGTTTTGGCTGCATAAGCATGAACACCAGCTTCTATCGCTCTAAAATCGTTTCCAGTTGCAATAACTACAGCATCAACTCCGTTCATTATTCCTTTATTGTGTGTTACTGCTCTACAGGTTTGTGTTTTTGCAATTTTTATGGCTTGTATAAATTTATCTGTATACTCTTTTCCGCTAAGACCACTAGTTTGATCAATTTCGCTTAAATCGCAACTAACTTCAGCTTTTACTAAACACTCAGGAACGTAATTTGATAAAATACTCATAATGATTTCGAGCGAGTAATTAGAACTAGTAATGTCTAAACAATTTTTTATTTCATTTTTTAAAGTTGAAGCAAATTGCTCAAGACACGAGTTTATAAAATTTGCACCCATTGAATCAACAGTGTCAAATACAGCATTTATTTGAAAGTAGTTATCAATATCATGTGTTTTGTCTAATAGTTCAATATTTAAAATACCACCACCTCTTTTCTTCATGTTAAAGGAAATTTCTTTACAATCTTCAAAAAATTTTGATTTGTTTTCTTTAAAAAATTTTTCAAGTTTAGATTTATCCCCTTTAAAAATAAAATGAACTTGACCTGTTTTTTTTAAACTTATTATTGAAGTCTTAAATCCTCCTTTATTTCTCCAAAACTTAGCAGCTTTACAAGCAGCAGCAACAACTGAACTTTCTTCAATAACCATTGGTACAGTATAGTCATTATTGTCAATTAAAAAATTTGGTGCTACTCCAATTGGAAGATAAAAGTTTGAAATGGTGTTTTCAGTAAATTCATCATGAATTTTTTGTAAAGAACTATCAGAATTCCAGTATTTATTTAGAATTTTATTTGAATTATTATTGAAATAATTTTCTTTCAACCATTTTATTTTTTCTTCTTTGGTTTTTTTAGAAAATCCTTCAACTTTATTTTTGACATTCTTTCTATTCATGCTTCAAAGATAGTTAATGTATTAATCAAGTTCTTTCAATTTTTTTAATTTAGTTATACTACAAATAATAATATTATGAAAAGCAAAGCATATTTTTTTGTTCTTTTAGTTTTCTTTTTAACATCGTGCAGTAATAACACTAATCAATATAATAAACCAAACATTATTTATATTTTGGCTGATGATCTAGGTTATGGTGAGTTGGGAAAATATGGACAAAAGTTTATTGAAACACCCAACATTGATAATTTAGCTAAAAATGGAATGACATTTACCAATCATTATACAGGCGCGCCTGTATGTGCTCCAGCTAGAAGTGTTCTTATGACAGGAAAACATTCTGGAAATACTCACATAAGAGCAAATGGTGAATGGGCAGAAAGAGGAAATGTCTGGAGTTTTAAAGCAATGTTTGATGATCCAAATTTAGAAGGTCAAAGACCTCTGTTAGATTCTATAATTACTGTAGCTCAAGTTCTTAAAAAAAATGGATACAAAACGGGAATGGTTGGAAAGTGGGGCTTGGGTGCCCCAAACACCAACAGTATTCCAAACAAAAAAGGATTTGATTTTTTTTATGGTTACAATTGTCAAAGACAAGCTCATACATATTATCCAACTCACCTTTGGAAAAATGAAAAAAGACACATGTTAAATAATTTCATAGTTACAAAACAGGAAGGTTTGGGGGATCTTGATCCTTTAAGTGATATTTCTTATAAGAAATATAATCAAAAAGACTACGCTCCAACTCTAATGCATAATGAAGCTCTAAGTTTTATAACAAAAAATAAAAATTCACCATTCTTTTTATATTATGCATCACCAATACCTCACTTACCTTTGCAAGCCCCTAAAAAATGGGTCAATTATTACATAGAAAAGTTTGGTAAGGAAAAGCCTTACACAGGAAAGTCCTATTACCCTAATAGGACGCCTAAAGCTACTTACGCTGCTATGATCTCTTATTTAGATGAGCAAGTTGGTGAACTTGTAGAAAAACTTAAGGAAATAAATCAGTATGAAAACACTCTTATAATTTTTACAAGTGATAATGGACCGACATGGGTGGATCATGTTGATTATAACTTTTTTAATAGCACTGGAAAATTTGTTAATTCAAGATTTACAATGAAAGGTAGTGTTCAAGAGGGTGGAATTAGAGTTCCAATGATTGCTTCTTGGCCAAAAAAAATAAAACCCAGTTCAACTTCCGATCATATTTCTGCATTCTATGATTTTTTTGCAACAGCTTGTGAGATTGCTGGAGTTAAAAATTGTGAAGAAACGGATGGAATTAGTTTTTTGCCAGAACTATTAGGCCATAAACAAACAAAACACGATTATTTATATTGGGAGTATCCAGCTAGTGTAGGATTTCAGGCAATAAGAATGGGAAAATGGAAAGGAATAAAAAGAAATTTGTTCAAAACAAATCCAAAACTTGAATTGTATAATTTAGACATGGATGAAAAAGAGTTAAATGACATTGCTAATTTATATCCAAATGTAGTTGATGAATTGGAAATGAAATTAAAAGAAGCTCACAGTACTCCTTTTTTGAGTGAATTTATAATCCCAAACTTAGAACAAGATTAAATGATTTCTAAAGCTCCTGCAAGAATTTGTTTGTTTGGTGATCATCAAGATTATTTGGGACTACCTGTGATTGCTTGTGCCATAGATAAATATTTGACAGTATCTGGAATTCCTAACCAAACCGATCTTTTAAATTTTGATTTAATTGATTTGAATAGACATAGAGCTATAAATATTAATAGGGATTTGTCACAAATTGAAAAAGGAGATCATATTTTGTTTGTTTTAAAAACCTTAAAAAATCATGGGGTTATTATTAATAATGGATATGATATTAAAATAAAAAGTGAAATTTTCATTAATGCTGGTATATCTAGTTCATCAGCTTTAATTGTCGCTTTAATAAATTTTTTTTTAAAAATTTATAATCCTGAAAAAGTTAGTGCTAAATACATTTCTGAATTAGCATATGAAAGTGAAGTTTTACAGCAAGGAGGATCTGGAGGAAAAATGGATCAGTATTCAATATCATATGGAAATACAATTTTTTTAGAAACTGGGGTTAATAATAGTTTAAAAAAAATAAAATTACCGTTTAGAAATTTTATAATAGCAAATTCTGGAGTTAAAAAACAAACGGACCAAATACTTTCTGAATTAAAGATTAAAACACTTGATGCAATTAAAAATATAA
Organism: Flavobacteriaceae bacterium; assembly: GCA_016780345.1. Classification (GTDB taxonomy): domain Bacteria; phylum Bacteroidota; class Bacteroidia; order Flavobacteriales; family Flavobacteriaceae; genus MAG-121220-bin8. The sequence continues at coordinate 60,066 of JADHLZ010000003.1, forward strand.
GTAAGCACTATCCAGCTTTTAAATTATGTGATATAAAACAGAGGCAAGTAAATGATTTTAGAGGTTTAATTGATGAAAAATCTTTTCAATATTTTAAAGCTGCAATTATAAATCATACAATTACTTTAGATGCTTTGTATGAGATAGAAAAAGAAAAGCCTGATTTAATAAGGCTGGGAAAATTAATGATTAAACATCATAATGTTTTAAAAAATAAACTTTGTATAACTGTTCCTAAAATTGATAGGATGATTGATTTGGTCAAAAAAAACGGAGCATATGGATATAAAATAATTGGTTCTGGAGGAGGTGGTTCAATATTAATTTTAGCCAAAAATAAGTTTCATGAAAAAATTATAAATGATCTAAAAAAAATAGGAGTCAATGAGATTGTAAAATCTAATGAGTCCCCTGGTATACTTAATCTATAAAAATTTCAATTTTATCTATTTATGAAAGTTGCTAAAATTTAAATAACTAAATTTATAAGACAACTAATAATTATGATTGAACTTTCACTATTAGATATCTCAATAATTGTAGCATTTTTTTCAATAACTTTATTAATTGGATTTTATGTTTCAAAAAAATCTTCATCCAGTTCCTCAGAGTATTTTCTTTCTGGTAGAAGCATGCCTTGGTGGCTTTTGGGAATTTCAATGGTTGCCACAACTTTTTCCACTGACACTCCAAACTTAGTGACGGATATTGTAAGGAATAATGGTGTTTCTGGAAATTGGGTTTGGTGGGCCTTTCTTTTGACTGGCCTATTGACGGTTTTTGTATATGCAAAATTGTGGAGAAGATCTGAGGTTTCAACAGATATGGAGTTTTATGAATTAAGGTATAGTGGTTGGGGAGGTAAGTTTTTAAGAGGTTTTAGAGCTGTTTATTTAGGTGTGATTTTTAATGTTATGGCAATGGCTGGAGTTACTCTTGCAGCAATAAAAATAGGTGAAATAATGTTAGGTTTAGATCCTTTGGAAACAATATTATATGCTGGAACTATTACAGTTGTTTTCAGTACTGTTGGTGGATTCAGAGGAGTTGTTTATACAGATTTTATTCTTTTTTTCGCTGCCATGGTAGGTTCAATTGGAGCAGCATATTATTTAGTGAACTTACCTGAAGTTGGAGGAATTGAAAATTTAATTTCAAATGAAAGTATTTCAGAAAAGCTGTCCATATTGCCAAGCTTCGATGATCCTGATTTATATATTCCTTTATTAATGGTTCCATTAGCAGTTCAATGGTGGAGCTCATGGTATCCAGGAGCTGAGCCAGGAGGAGGAGGATATATTGCTCAAAGAATGTTAGCAGCAAAAAATGAAAATCATGCAATTGGAGCTACTTTTTTCTTTAATGTAATGCATTACGCGTTAAGACCATGGCCATGGATAATTGTGGCTTTAGCCTCACTGATTGTTTTTCCTGATATCGCATCAATACAAGATGCATTTCCAAATATTTCAGAAGATAAATTAGGACAAGATTTAGCCTATCCTGCTATGTTAACTAAATTACCGTCTGGACTTCTAGGAATTGTTGTGGCTTCTTTGGGGGCTGCTTTTATGTCAACTATTTCTACACATTTGAACTGGGGATCATCTTATATAGTTAACGATTTCTATAAACAACAAATAAATAAAAATGCATCCGAAAGAGAACTTGTAAATGTTGGGAGGATTTCAACAGTAATTTTATTTGTATTAAGTTCTATTTTTGCGTTAATACTAACAAACGCCCTACAGCTTTTTGAAGTTATTTTAATGTTTGGAGCTGGTACGGGATTGATTTTTATTTTAAGATGGTTTTGGTGGAGAATAAATGCTTGGAGTGAAATTTCAGCAATGTTTGTTTCTGGGGTTATTTCAATTGCCCTAAATTTTACAAATCTTGGTGAATTTTTATTTTCTGATACAGGTTTTTTTAAAAGTTACTATAAGTTTCCCTTCGTAGTAATTTTTACAACACTGATCTGGTTAATAATAACTTATTTAACGAAACCTGATAAAACAGAATCATTAATAAAATTTTGTCAAAAAACTAACCCTGGAGGTCCAGGTTGGGAAAAAATCAGAAAAGAAGCTCAACTACAAAACATAATTTTTGATTCTGGAATTGATGATAAAACTTGGTCAGTTCCTTTAGGAATATTATGTATGTTATGTGGATGTCTTGCAATTTATTCTTTATTATTTTCTACAGGCTATTTTATTTATGGAGAATTGAATAATGGAATATCATTTTTATTTATTGGAATTGTTTTTTCATGGGGATTAAAACATAATTGGAATAAACTAAATAAGTTAAATTAAATGAATATAGATTATAAATCACCGGGTGCTCTTGAAGAAACTAGATTTGAAAAAATTCATAGTGTAATTTTTAATGACTCAAGAAACGCTTCACTTTTTATTGCTCATGAAATATCTGCTTTAATTAGAAATAAACAAGAACAAAACAAAAATTGTGTGTTAGGATTAGCTACTGGTTCATCTCCAATTTCTGTTTATCAAGAGTTGGTTAGAATGCATAAAGAAGAAGGACTTAGCTTTAAAAATGTAGTAACATTTAATTTAGATGAATACTATCCAATGTCTAAAGACGATATTAATAGTTATCATTATTTTATGCATATTCATCTGTTTAATCACATTGATATAAAAAAAGAAAACATTCATATTCCTGATGGAACTATAAAAAAAGAAGATATAAATGATTATTGTGAAGAATATGAAAAAAGAATATTAAAAGAGGGAGGTTTAGATTTTCAGTTACTTGGTATTGGAAGAACTGGACATATTGGGTTTAATGAACCAGGATCTAACTATGATTCTTTTACAAGGCTTGTGCATCTCGATTATTTAACTAGAAATGATGCTAGAAAATCTTTTTTTGGAATTGAAAATGTTCCAACAAAAGCAATTACGATGGGTATTAGGACAATTAGAAAGTCAAAAAGAATAGTTTTGATGGCTTGGGGTAATAATAAATCATTAGTAATTCAAAAAGCAATTGAAGGCAAAATAAACTCTAATATTCCTGCAAGCTTTCTTCAAAGTCATAAAAATGTAACATTTATTTTAGATAAATCAGCATCTGAAAATCTTACAAGAATTAAAACTCCTTGGAGAACCGGATCATCTATATGGAATGATGAGTTAAAATATAAAGCTGTTGCTTGGCTGTGTGAAAAAACTGGCAAATCAATTTTAAACTTAACAGAATCTGATTACAATGAAAACAATTTATCTGAACTATTATTAAATAAATCATATTATGATATAAATTTAGATTTTTATAAGAGACTTCATAGATCTATTACTGGTTGGCCTGGTGGAAAACCTAATTCAGATGATAATATGAGGCCAGAGAGGTCAAAACCATCAAAAAAAAGAGTTTTAATTTTTAGTCCTCACCCTGATGATGATGTAATTTCAATGGGAGGAACTTTTGATAGACTTGTATCACAAGGGCATGAAGTTCATGTCGCTTACCAAACCTCTGGAAATATAGCTGTTAGTAATTCTGATGTTTTAAGGTATTTAGAAGTTATAAATTCTATTTATCCTGATTGTAAATGTGAAAATGAAAAAATAATTAATTTATTAAAAAACAATGTTGATATAGTTAATGATCATAGGGTAAGAAAAATTGCATCAACTATTAGAGAAAAAGAATCTTTGGCAGCTACAAGGTTTATTGGAATTTCTGATAATCAAGTTCATTTTTTAAAACTTCCGTTTTATGAGACTGGAACAATCACTAAAAACCCAGCATCTGAAGAAGATATTGATATTATTTCTGAGATTATAACTAAAATAAAACCACATCAAATATATGCTGCTGGTGATTTAGCTGATCCCCATGGAACTCATAAAGTTTGTTTAGATATTCTTTTTGACTCTTTAAAAAAATTGAAAGTAAAATCTTTTATGAAAAACTGCTGGGTTTGGTTGTATCGTGGTGCTTGGCATGAGTGGCCAATTCATGAAATTGATATGGCTGTTCCAATGAGTCCGAATCAGGTTTTAAGAAAACGTAAGGCAATTTTCTATCATCAAACTCAGAAGGATAATGTTATGTTTCAAGGTGATGATAATAGAGAGTTTTGGGTAAGAGCTGAGGACAGAAATAGAGAAATTGCCAAAAAGTTTAAAGAAATTGGAATGTCAGATTACAGCGCTATTGAAACTTTTAAAAGATATCATTTTTAGATATCTTTCCTATATGCAAATTATAAAAGAAGTTTGTGTAGACTCTTACAAAGATGCTGTTCAAGTAGAATCTAATGGTGCAGATAGAATTGAATTATGTTCTAGACTTGATATAGATGGTCTAACTCCTTCACATGAATTATTAATTCGAGCACATTCAAATTTAACTATTCCAATTAGAGTTATGGTAAGACCTCATGGCGAAGGTTTTATTTATAACAAAAATCACATTTATGAAATGAAAAATACAATTAAAATTTGTAAATCTTTAAAAGTTGATGGAGTAGTTTTCGGATGCTTGAATAAAGAGAATGATTTAGATTACGATCAAATTAATGATTTAGCTGAGTTTTCCAAACCTTTAAAAGTAATTATTCATAAAGCTATTGATTTTTCAAATTCTGTATTTGGTTCATTTGAAAAAATAATTTTAAATAAAAATATTAACGGAGTTTTAACATCTGGTGGAGAGCGATTTGCAAAGGATGGTTTAAAAACTCTAAAAAAAATGGTAGATTTAGCTCCAGAGAATTTTGAGGTAATTTGTGCTGGTGGAATAACAAATGAAAATTTCGATAAAATTCATTTTGAATTAAATGCAAAATTTTACCACGGAAGAAAAATAATTAAATATTAAAGAATTATGGAAATTAGTCTACAAACAAACAACAAAAAATTATTAGGCCATCCAATTGGTCTTTTTGTCTTATTCTTCACTGAGTTATGGGAAAGATTCAGTTATTATGGAATGCGTGCGATTCTTGTATTGTATTTAGTTTCTGAAACCTCTGGAGACAATCCTGGTATGGGATGGTCAGATAGTTCGGCTCTTTCTCTGTATGGCTGGTATACAATGTTTGTTTATTTAGCCACGATTCCTGGAGGAATTTTAGCTGACAGATATTTAGGTCAAAGAAAGTCTGTAATGTTAGGTGGTTTGCTTCTATGTTTTGGACATGGAATATTAGCGATTGAAGGGTTGTGGACATTTTATACAGGATTAGCTTTTATTGTTTTAGGGGTTGGGTGTTTAAAAGGAAATATTTCCACTATGGTAGGAGGTCTGTATGGAAAAAATGATCACAACAAGCGAGACATGGGATTCTATATATTTTATATGGGTATAAATATTGGTGCAGCTGTTTCAGCAATTTTAGTTGGATATATTGGGGAGGTATACAATTGGCATTATGGTTTTGGATTGGCTGGCATTGGAATGGTAATTGGTCAGATTGGATATTGGAAAGGTCAAAAGTATTTAACTCACGTTGGAAATTTAATTCAGCTTGAAAATAAAAAAGAAGATAAATCTGAAAATTTGTTTTTACAAATATTTAAAAAAACCAATTCATTGGTTGGATTTTTAATTACTGCCTTAATAGGAGTTTATGTTGGAATAAACAGTGATTGGAATTATGGCCTTTTGTTTATAGCTATTGCATTTGCTATTGGATTTTCAATTGTTGTTTACAATGATGGTAATAAAATTGAAAAGGATAGAATTTTAGTCACTTATCTTGCTTTTTTAATTGTTATTGTGTTTTGGGGAGCTTTTGAACAAGCTGGTGGTTTAATGAACCTTTATGCTTCTCAAAAAACAGATTTGGCTTTAGGTTCTTTTATGGTTCCTGCTAGTTGGTTCCAGTCTGCTAATGCTACATATATTTTAATTTTTGCAACTATTATTGGTTCTTTTTGGATATGGTGGAAGAAAAAAGGCTATGAACACTCCTCTCTTTTTAAGATGGCTGTGGGTGTAGTAATCATGGGCCTTGGTTTTGCTTTTATGGCAATAGCTGCAAATGAAGTTACATATGACACAAGCGGAAATATTACTCAAAAATCTGCAATGTATTGGTTATTGTTAGCTTATTTATTTCATACAATTGGAGAATTATGTGCTTCACCTGTAGCATTATCTTTTATTACTAAACTAGCTCCTGCAAGATGGGGAGCTTTTATGATGGGTGCTTATTTTGCTGCTACTGGTTTAGGAAATAAAGTTGCAGGATCAATAGGTGAAAATGCATCCGAAGTTGGTGATTTTTGGACATTTTCTGGAATAACAATTTTCTGCACAATTTTTGGTGTTTTGGTAATATTAATTATTAAACCATTAAAAAGATTAGTTCATGATGCAGAATAAAAAAATAACAATTTTATTTTTTTTATTTCTTTTTTCTATTCTAGGAAAATCTCAAGAGATTAACTGGATTTCTATTGAAGATGTTGTGGAAGCTCAAAAAACTTTGCCTAAAAATATAATAATCGATGTATATACTAATTGGTGTGGCCCATGTAAGCTAATGGATAAAAATACGTTTGGTAATAAGGAAATTATAGATATTATAAATAATAATTTTTATGCTGTGAAATTTAATGCAGAGGGTAATGATACGGTAAGTTTTTTAGGAAAAGTATTTTCTAATCCAAATTATGATAGTTCTAAGGCTCAAAAAAGAAATTCTTCTCATCAATTAACTCGTTATTTAGGCGTTAGTGCCTATCCTTCAATATTGTTTTTTGATTCATCAATGAACTATATTACACCTGTAAGTGGTTATATGAATCCAAAACAAATAGAAATATATTTATCACTATTTAAAGATGATACTTACAAGAAAATTAAATCACAAAAAGATTTTGATGCTTTTGTTAAGAATTTTAAAAGCAAAATAAAGTCTTAATTATTTCTTATTTACTTTTTCGATGTAAAGGTCTAAAGCTTTAGACATTGATTGTACCTGTGGTGAAGGGACAGAAATATCAACTTTAAGACCGGCCTTTTTAGCTGCTTTTAATGTAGTCTGGCCAAATACAGCTATTCTAGTATTATTCTGTTTGAAATCAGGAAAGTTGTAAAAAAGAGATTCAATACCAGATGGGCTAAAGAAAACTAGAATATCATAATAAACATCTTTTAGATGGGATAAGTCACTGATTTCAGTTTTATAAAACGTTCCTTGAGTCCACTTAATACCAAGTTCGTTCAATTTTTTTGGAATAGAAGGAGTCAAAACATTAGCACAAGGAATTAAAAAATTTTCTTCACTATGCTTTGAAATTTGATTTGCTAAATCGTTAAAACTTCTTTGTCCTACATAAATTTTTCTTTTTCTGTAAACTACATATTTCTGTAAATAGAATGCAACAGCTTCAGATTGACAAAAATACTTTAAAGCATTAGGAATAGGAAATCTCATTTCCTCAGCTACTCTAAAAAAATGATCAACAGCATTTCTACTTGTTAAAATTATTGATGAAAACATTGATAAATCAATTTTTTGTCTTCGAACTTCTCTTGCACTCGTTCCTTTAACGTGTATAAAAGGAATAAAATCAATTTTTAATTTATTTTTTTTCTTAAGAGCAATATATGGTGAATTTTCAGTTGTTGGAGCAGGCTGTGAAACTAAAATGGATTTAACTTTCATATAGCTTTTAATTTAATAAAATTATAACACCTACAATAGGTAGTATTTCGAACGTGCAAAGATATAAAATAAAATAAATAGAATTTTTAAGATTTTTTATTAGGTCTTTAGATGATATGAATATGTAGAAAAAAACATGGTAAAAAAAGACTAAAACATAAGAAATGTTTGTAGCAAATTCAATATTGATATCTCCAAAAATCAATATAAATAAAAAAAAATATAAATGAATTGAAAACAAGTTTTTGATTCCAATTCTATACTTGTTAATTTCAATTATTTTATGAGCGTAATTAAAAATAAAAGAGAATAATTTTTCAATTAAAAACTTAGAAGTAATTATTAGAAAGAATATTAAGTTCCAATACAAAAAATTATAGAAGTTATTAGTGTCAAAAGAATTGTTTTTGTCAAAAACATATGAAATAAATAATGATGACATTAATATTCTTAAAATAAAAAAAGTACTGTTATTATAAGAATTTAATCTTTCACCTGAAACAAAGTAAAAATATCTTTGAATATTCCAAAAAGTGATAAAATATTTAAATCTATTTTTAAGATTAATTTTAGAAATTAAAATAAGAAAAGAACATAAAATAAATAAAATTTTAATCCAGTTTTCAACTGGATTTATTATATAATTTAATTCATTCATTAGTCAAAATTACTAATATTTTAGGGGTTAAAACTATTATTACTTAAATCTTTACTTTTGTATTTAATATGGGAAATTCAATAGTTGTTTTACCTACATACAATGAGGCTGATAATATAGTTGAAATTATTAATTCCATAATTTCTCTTCCAGTGTTTTTTGATGTTTTGGTAGTTGATGATAACTCACCTGATGGAACTTCAAAGCTTGTACACAATTTATCAATAAAGCATGAAAAAAGAATATTTATTATTGATCGAATTAAAAAAGAAGGATTAGGAAAGGCTTACAAGGATGGCTTTATTTGGGCATTAGAAAACAAATATGATTTGGTATTTGAAATGGATGCAGACTTTTCGCATAATCCAAATGATTTAGTTAGAATTCATGAAAATTTAAATAATTATGATTTAGTTATTGGGTCGAGATATATTGATGGTATTAATGTTGTAAATTGGCCTCTTGGGAGAATTGTTTTGTCTTATTTTGCATCTATTTATTCAAGGATTATTACTGGAATGCCTGTTAAAGATGCAACGTCTGGATTTGTTGGATATAAGATTGAAGTTTTGAAAAGTATAGATTTGGAATCGTTGGTTTTTAATGGTTATGCTTTTCAAATTGAACTAAAGTTTAAGTCTTATTTAAAAAAATTTAGAATAAAAGAAATACCTATTATTTTTAAAGATAGAATTCATGGAGATTCCAAAATGAATGGAAGTATTATTTTTGAAGCTATTTATGGACTGATTGTATTGAGAATTAAAAGTTTATTTAAAATGTAAAATTATGAGTAATAAAATTTTAATCCAAAATGCTACAATAATCAACGAGGAAAGAAAATACATCTCTGATTTACTTATTGAAAATGACAGAATTTCTACGATCAAACCTAATATTGAAGATTCTAACATAGATTTAATTATTGATGCAACTAATAAAATTCTATTACCTGGTTTAATAGATGACCAAGTTCATTTTAGAGAACCTGGTTTAATTCATAAAGGAACAATTAATTCTGAATCTAAAGCAGCTGTTGCAGGAGGAATAACCTCGTTTATTGAAATGCCCAATACTCTTCCTCAAACAACAACAATAGACGAATTGAATAATAAGTTTAAAATTGCAGAAAATAGTTCTTATGCAAATTATTCATTTATGTTTGGAGCCACCAATTCAAACTTAGAGGAAATAAAAAAAGTGAATAAAAATGATGTAGCAGCTTTAAAAATTTTTTTAGGGTCATCAACTGGAAATATGCTTGTGGATAATATTGAAGTATTAAAAGAAATTTTCTTAACTACTGATTTAATTATAGTTGTTCACAGTGAGGATGAAGAAATTATTAATGCAAATCTTGAAAGATATAAATCTCAATTTGGTTCTGAAATACCTTTTGAGTTTCATTCAAAAATTAGATCTGAAGAAGCTTGTTTAAAGTCTACAATAAAAATAATTAACCTTGCCAAGGAAACTAATGCGAGGTTACATGTTTTTCATTTGTCTACTAAAAGCGAATCTCTACTTTTTCAAAATAATATTCCTTTAAAAGATAAAAGAATTACATCAGAGGTATGTGTTCATCATTTGTGGTTTTCTGAAGAAGATTACAAAGAAAAAAAATCTTTGATTAAGTGGAATCCTTCAATTAAAACCTCCAATGATAGAGACGGTTTATGGGAAGCACTATTATCTGACAAGATTGATGTTATTGCTACAGATCATGCTCCTCACACCAAAGAGGAAAAATCAAAAAACTATTTAGAATGTCCATCTGGTGGGCCACTAGTTCAACATTCCTTAGTTTCAATGTTAGAACATTACAATAACAATAAAATATCACTAGAAAAAATAGTTAGAAAGATGTGCCATAATCCTGCTATTCTTTTTCAAATTAAAGATAGAGGATTCATCCGAGAGGGCTATTTTGCAGATTTAGTAATAGTTGATTTGAACAGATCCTGGGAAGTTAACAAAGAAAATATTTTATATAAGTGTAATTGGTCACCTTTTGAAGGACAAATATTTAATTCAAAAGTATTGCAAACTTTTGTTAATGGGAGATTAATTTATGATAATGGAGAATTTAATTCTCAGCTTTTTGGAAAAAAATTAATTTTTAACAGATGAGAAAAATTATTTTAATTTTTTTGATATTTTTTTCTTGTTCAGAAAATAAGCCAGATAATTTAATGTCTGAAAAACAAATGGTTGAATTTTTATTTGATATAAATATTATTAATTCCAGTAGAGCATACAGAAACAATTCTGATTTAAACTATTATAATATTAAAGACACTTTTTTATATAGGATTCATGATATAGACAGCATGCAATTTGTAAAAAGTAATGATTACTATTCAAAAAATCCAAAACAGTACTTAAAAATTTATAATGAACTTCAAAAAAAACTAATAAAAATTAGAGATTCAATTGATTTAGATTTGCAAAATCATACTAAAAAAATAAAAGATTCTTTAATGATATCAGTTAATTAAGATCAAAGTTTTTACAAGTTTCTTTAATTGAAACTTCTACTTTGGAAAACTTGAAGTTTAAAGCTTTTATAATTTTTTGATTAGAATATTCATTAATTGAATTTCCAGATTTAATGATTGCTCTACTCAACCTTCTTCTTTTATTTAACAATATACTCATAAATAGGTCTACAAATAGTCCCAAATACATTACTGATTTTGAAGCCTGTTTTTTTGGCGGTTCAAGATTAAAATTTTTACAAATGGAGTAAATAAAATCTTTTTGTTTCCAGTTTTCAGCGACAAGAATAAATCTTTCAGAAAAGATATTTTTTTTCATTAAGTCAATCATAATTTTAACAACATCTTTAACACAAATAAATCCAGTTTTTCCAATAGGGTAATAACTCATTCCTCTACTAACCTGTGTTATAAAAGCTCCACTTCCTCGTTTCCAAAATCCACTTCCAATAATGACCCCTGGGTTTACGATCACGGCATTTAACCCTTCAGCAATTCCCCTCCAAACCTCCATTTCAGCAAAATGTTTAGTTTCTGAATACGGGTTTTTATTTTCTTTCCACTCACATTCTTCATCAATAAGAGAGTTGTTTCTTTCCCCAACTGCAGCAATAGTGCTTACATAACAAAATTTATTAATTTTTCTTTCAATCGAACAATTAACTAAATTAGTAGTTCCTTCAATATTAATTTTTTTCATCATTTCTAAATCTTTTTTATTAAAAGAAATAAACGCTGCACAATGGTAAACTTCAGTAATATTTTTTAGGGCATGGTTTAAGCTAGAAAGATCGTTTAAATCACCTTCAATCCAATTAATTTTATTGAAAAGAGATTTGTAATCTTGAGAATAAAATGAAAACACTTGTTGTACAACTTCAATGTTACTATTTTTTCTGTGTAAAGCATTTACTTTTTTATTCTCTAAAACAAGTTGGTAAAGCAAATGACAGCCAACCAATCCTGTCCCACCAGTAACTAATATCATATAGCTAAAGTACTATTTTTTGGTTTACTTTTTTCTTAAAGTCAAGAGATATATATTTGCTAAAACTAAAGCTGTGTCAAAATTTTTAAATGAATTAAAGTGGAGAGGAATGTTACATGATTTCATTCCCGGATGTGAAGAGCAATTAGAAAAACAATCGTGTACAGGATATATTGGTTTTGATCCCACTGCTGATTCATTACATATTGGGAGTTTGGTGCAAATTTTAATATTGATGCACTTTCAAAAATATGGACATAAGCCAATAATTTTAATTGGAGGTGCAACTGGAATGATTGGTGATCCCTCAGGAAAATCAAACGAAAGAAATTTATTGAGTAAAGAACAACTTAAAAAAAATATAGATGGAATTTATAAACAACTGTCTAGGTTTTTAAATTTTGATTCCAAAAAGCAGAACGCTGCAATGATTTGCAATAACAACGATTGGTTCAAAGATGTAAACTTGATTGATTTTATTAGAGATGTAGGCAAATACATAACTGTAAATTATATGGTTGCTAAAGAATCTGTAAAAAAAAGATTAAGTAAAGATTCTAAAGTTGGAATGTCATTCACAGAGTTTACTTATCAATTAATACAAGCCTTTGATTTTTATCATTTATTTTCAAATGAAAATTGTTCAATTCAAATGGGAGGAAGTGATCAGTGGGGTAACATAACTAGTGGAGTTGAATTAATAAGAAAAAAAACTGGAGAAAAAGCATTCGCCATTACATGCCCATTAATTACTAAAGCCGACGGAACAAAATTTGGAAAAACAGAAGATGGAAACGTTTGGCTAGACAGAGAAAAAACATCTCCTTACAAATTTTATCAATACTGGTTAAATATTTCAGATGAGGATGCGAAAAAGTATATTAAGATATTTACCTTTTATTCTGAAAAAGAGATATTAGAATATATAAAATTGCACGATGAGGCTCCTCAAAAAAGAGTTCTACAGAATTTAATTGCAGATTTTCTAACTAATCTTGTTCACTCTAAAGATGATTTAGACAAATCTATTATAGCTTCAAATATTTTGTTTGGAAAATCAACCTCTGAGGATTTAGAACAACTTGATGAAAAAACTTTTCTAGATATTTTTGATGGTGTTCCAAACGTAACAATAAGCAAGGATAAACTAAATACATTTTCTCAGATTCAAGATTTTCTTCATGAAGCTGGTTTTTTGTCATCCAAATCTGAAATTATAAGGTCAATTAAACAAAATTCAATATCCATAAACAAACAAAAAATAGATTTATCTTACAATTTAGATTCTAATAATCTTATTTGTGGTAAGTATATTTTAGCACAAAGAGGGAAAAAATATTATTATTTAATCACTATTGATTAAACATTAAATTACAACCTCTAATTTCCGACTCATCCATTCTTCCAAGGACTTTAAAATCTCCGTTTGAATACACTTCACCAACATCTTCTGATGCAACAAAAGAACAGGAATTTATATTTGATAAATCAATGAAATTTAAAGCACCTTTTCCTGATTTTTTTATACTCAAAGGATTATTAATATCTCTAACAAAAACTTTTAATGATGCATTCGATTTAAAAATTCCATTTTCTTTTGAATAAGCTTGTGAAAGAAGTTCAGTCATTCCATATTCAGAATGTATATTTTTAGTTTGAAAACCCTTTTTTAAAAGCATGTGAAGTTCATCTCTTGTAATTTCTTTTCTTTTGCCTTTCATTCCTCCGGTCTCAATTACGACCAAGTTTTTTGACTTAATTTTAAATTTTTCAATAAAATCTAATAAAGCATAACTAACACCAAATAAAATAACTTTTGAGTCTTTCAGTTTGTTCAATAGCCTGTAGAGTTCATCATAATTATTTAAAAAGAATCCACTTTCTTTAAAATTAGATTCATTGATTAAATGATTTACCATAAATACTAAAGAAGATTCACCTTGTTCAAGGTATGATGGTAACAAACCCAAAATAATGCTATCACTAATTTTTCCATAATTACTTTCAAAAATTTTTGTAAATGTATTTATGTATAAGTTTATATCACTTATGTAGTGTTTACTTCTTATTCCTTGTGTTCCGCTACTTTTGAAAATGTGAGAATAATTGTCACTACAAATAACTTTATGGCTTTTGAAAAACTTTATTGGTAAAAAGGGGATATCATAAATATTTGAAACCTTTTTCTTGAGCATTAAGTCGCAATATGATTTGTAAACTATATTGTTTCGATATTGAAATTCAAAAGTTTTTATTGCTTTTATTTCAAAATTTGATTGTGATTCACAGTTCAAAATCATAGTTTAGATGAAAGTAATATTAAGCAATTGTTAACTAATGCAAGTTAAAACCTTAAATATTTATTTTTGATAAAAATTAAAATAAATGATAAAATCTAAAATTTTAGTAGTTGACGATGATCCTGACATTGTAGAGATTTTAAGATACAACCTATCATTAGAGGGATATGATGTAAAAACAGCTTCCA
>JADHLZ010000029.1 GCA_016780345.1 Flavobacteriaceae bacterium
CTCTTTACAGACCAAGCTTTAGCATATTTGTCTAGCTTAACATTCAAATATCGCATAACTCTCTCATCTCTCTTCAACTCAGTCTCAAATAGATTGACTGTAGTGTTCGCAGCATTAAAATCAATAAGATTATAAAATCCGCTCTGCTTGTTTTGGATCGGATATGCTAGTTTTTTAAGCCCCCAATGTTCAACTGAAATTATTTCTGATCCTTGTGAAATTAAAAAGTCCTCAAATTTTTTTACTGTCTCCTTTACCTGATCTTCAGATAAAACGGGATTTAAAATGAAAACAGCTTCGTAATGATTCATATTATTTTAATAAAAATTGGTCGCAAAAATACATTTTTAATATACACAAACAAAATTCTTACTTCAATTAATTATATGGGTCTACATCAATTAAAAACTTTGTACTTCTAAATTGCGGGATTGAGTCAAAACTATTTGATATTTTTTCAATTACCATTTTACTTTCTTTTAAGTTAAAATCAACAGGTATCTTAATTTGAAAAATATTAATGTAATGATTTTGAAGTCTGGGAATTAGAGGGAATTCAGGACCGAATACCCTGTCTTTAAAATAGCTTTTTAAACTTTTTGAGATCCATAAAGCACTAGATTTGAGATTATTTAAATTTTTATTCTTTAATGTTATTTTAATAATTCTTGAATAAGGGGGATAATTAAAGATATGTCTCTCCTTCAACTGGTCATTAAAAAGTCCTCTAAAATCATTATTTTTAATTTTTAACATAACATTGTGATTAGGATTGTAGGTTTGAACAATCACTTTACCGCCGGAAATAGATCTACCTGCCCTACCTGCAACCTGTTGAATTAATTGAAAGCATTTTTCCTGAGATCTAAAATCTGGAAAATAAATTAAGTTATCCGCATTAACAACACCTACCAAGGATACATTTTTAAAATCTAAGCCTTTAACAAGCATTTGAGTTCCAACTAATATTTGAAATTTTTGATATTCAAATTCATTCATTAATTTAAAAAATGAGTTTTTATTCTTAGTTGAATCTTGATCCATTCTTTCAGTTCTAAATTGTGGAAATAAATTCCTCAATTCCTCAACAACTTGTTGAGTTCCTAAGCCCTTTTTAATAAGAGAATATGAATTGCATTTAATACACTTACTTTCGTTAATAATACAATATCCACAATGATGACATTTAAGTTCATTTGTAATTTGATGATATGTTAAAGAAACATCACAATTTTTACAATTAAAAACATAACCACATGACGCACATTCTTGATATGGAGAATAACCTCTTCTATTTTGAAAAATAATAACTTGTTTTCCATTTTTAAGGACCGTTCTTATTTCATCTATCAAATATTTGGAAAAACTACCAACCATTTTGTTCAGTGCGGTTGATTCTTTAAGATCTTTTAATACTATGCTTGGAAGATCAATATCATTATATCGTTTAAAAAGATTTACTAAATTGTATTTGTTTGAAACTGCATTGAAATAAGACTCTAGACTGGGGGTTGCTGAACCAAGTAAAACTTTAGCATTGTGTAATTTAGCCAAATAGATAGAAGAATCACGTGCATGATACCTTGGAGACGGATTAAATTGCTTGTAAGCATTTTCATGTTCCTCATCAACTATAATCAATTTAAGGTCATTAAAGGGTAAAAATATTGAAGACCTTGCTCCTAAAATAATTTTTCCTGGATTATTTAAAACAATATTCCAAGTTTCAATTCTTTGATCTAATGTATATTTAGAATGATAAACAAGCAACTTGTCACCAAAATATTTTTTTAATCTGAGTACAAGCTGAGTGGTTAATGCAATCTCTGGAACTAAATAAAGTACCTGCTTATTATTTTTTAAATAATCCATTATTAATTTCACATATATCTCTGTCTTTCCTGATGATGTTACCCCATGAAATAGAGTTACATCTTTTTCATCGAAACTGGAAATAATTTGATTTAATGCATTTTCTTGTTTTAAGCTTAAATCCTTAGGCTGAATTAATTTTTCAACTGAAAATTGAGTTCTATTTATAATCTCTTCATTTTTGATTAAAATTTTTGATTCTATAAGATTATTTATTGTTTGTCTAGATACTTTGCATTTTTCAATCAAATAAGAATAAGTAAAAAAATTTTTGGATTTTTCATTAAGAATAAATTTAAAAATCTTTAATTGAGATTTTTTTAATTTTAAAATATCTAAAGATTTTTGAACTTCAATCCTATCATTTAAATAAAGTGAAGTTATTTTTTTTGGTTTAAAATAATCATAAATTTCTTCCTTGACTGATATAATTGATTGATCTAACAACTCACTTATTTCAGAGTTAATATTTTTTTTCCCCAATAAAGAAGATAAATCTTTTAAAGATATTTTCTTTTTTAGCTCTAGAAATTGAATAATTTTCTTTGCATTTTTTGAAAAATATTCTTCTTGAAAGTTTTTATCATTCAAAAATATTTCACTTTCACTTTTTAATAACAAAAGCTTAGGTAATGCTACTTTAATAACTTGACCAATTGGACATAAATAATAATCAGAAATCCATTTAAAAAAAATTAATTGATTTTTTGTGATTATTGGAGAATTATCAATAATAAATTCAATTTCTTTAGGTAAATATTTTTTAGGCGAATTTTTATGTTTTTTTGATACTATCCCAGTAACAAACTTAGATTTCCCAAAAGGCACCACAACCCTATAACCAATATCTAGAAAATTAAATTCTTGTTGATTAACTAAATAGGTGAAGCTATTTTTTAAAGGAAGAGGTACAATAACATCAATAAAATTCATATTAAAATTTTATTAAATATTTATTTAATCTGTTAATATTCAATTTTATATATTTAAAATCTAATATAAATTAAAAATTATCAATTTTTTGTTTTATGAAAATTAAGTTAATTGTTGTTGGTAAAACAAAAAAAAATGAATTAATCAAATTAATTAATGAGTATTTAAAAAGAATAAATTTTTATGTAAAATTTAGTATAATAGAAATTCCATCATTCAAATCAAAAAAAATTAACGAAAAAGAATTAAAAAAAATTGAAGGAGAAAATATTTTAAAATATATAGAAAAAAATGAAGTTTTATTTTTAATGGACGAAAATGGTAAAAGTTTTAATTCAGTAAATTTTTCAAAATTTATTGAAAACAAAATACAACTGAATAAAAATTTAACTTTTGCTATTGGAGGCTCTTTTGGTTTTTCAAATGAAGTTTATAAAAAATCCAATCAAATTATTTCTATGTCAAAAATGACTTTTTCTCATCAGGTTGCAAGACTTTTTTTTGTAGAACAACTATATAGAGCTTTTACTATTATCAATAATCACCCTTACCATAACTATTAAAATGAATTTAATATTTGCTTCTGGAAATCATAACAAGGTTTTAGAAATTCAAAAAATTATACCAAAAAACATAACAATTAAAAGTTTAAAAGACTTAAATTTTAATGAAAAAATACCAGAGAATGAAAAAACAATTGAAGGAAATGCAATTTTTAAAGCCAAATATATTAATAATAGATTTAATCTCAATGTCTTCGCTGACGACACAGGATTAGAAGTAAAACATTTAAATGGAAAACCTGGAGTCCATTCTGCAAGATACGCTGGCTTAGACTGTAACTCTAATAATAACATTCAAAAACTACTTAAAAAGTTAGAAAATATAGAAAATAGGAAAGCTAGATTTAAAACTGTTATAGCACTTATTATCAATAATAAAATTCAAACATTTGAGGGAATTGTTGAAGGTTATATATTGAAAGAAGCTAAAGGCTATAATGGTTTTGGTTATGATCCTATTTTTTGTCCAAAGGGTTTTGACAAATCTTTTGCTGAACTATCGTTAAAAGAAAAGAATTTAATTAGCCATAGGTCATTGGCCATGAAGAAATTAATTGATTATTTATCTTAATTTTTAATAATTTTTATAAAATTGCTCAATAATATTTAATTCATTGTATTTTTGGAATCCATGAATAAAATTTATTTATTATTTCTCTTTGTTTTTATACTTTCGTCAAGTGTAATATTTTCACAAAATCTTGTAGCTACAGTTGAAAACTCTTCAGATAATAAACCAATCTCCAGCGTTCATGTAATTAATCTAACTCAAGTGATTGGAGTAATAACTGATAATCAAGGTAAATTTGAAATTCCCGCTAAACTAAACGATACATTATATCTTTCATATCTAGGTTTTAAATCTATGAAAGTTAAAGTAACAAATGATTTATTAAAGTTTGAAAATTCTAAAATACAATTGACAGAACTTGCTTATGCTTTAGAAGAAGTTATTGTTAAACCTTATGAGCTTACAGGATATCTAGAAATAGATGCAAAAAATGTTCCTTTAAGCCAATCTTTTCGATATAGTATTCCAGGCTTACCATCAAAAGGTTATGAGGGAGGATCAAGAAATTCTGGTGCATTTTCAAAAGTTATCAATTCGATTTTTAATCCTGTTGATTTTCTCTATAACTTGTTTGGTAAAAACCCAAGGCAATTAAAAAAATTGAAACAGATGAAAGAGGATTATAGAATTCGTGAGCTTCTTTCTTCAAAGTTTGACAGAGAAACATTAGAGGAACTATTACAAATTCAAAAAGTTGATATAGATGAAATTTTAAGAAATTGTAATTTTTCAGATAGCTTTATAGAAACAGCTAATGATCTTCAAATTTTAGATGCTATTAGCGGATGCTACGAAGAATTTAAGGTCCTAAATCGTAAATAATTTTTAAAAAAGCGTACATTTGTGCTTGTTTTTCAAAGCAAATAAGTATGAAACTCAACTCATTAAATGCTATTAGTCCAATTGACGGAAGATACCATAGTAAAACATTAAACTATTCAAATTTCTTTTCTGAATATGCCTTAATTAAATATCGTGTTTTAGTTGAAATTGAATATTTTATTGCTTTAACTAAATCTGAAATTTCAACTTTTAAAAATTTCCCAAAAGAAATTATCCCTGATATAAAAAAGATTTACACTCAGTTCAATCAAAATAATGCTCTAGAAATCAAAAAGATTGAAAAAGAAACTAACCACGACGTCAAAGCTGTTGAATATTTTATAAAAAATGAGTTTAAAAAACTAAAACTTGATCAGTATTTAGAATTTATTCATTTTGGATTGACATCGCAAGATATTAATAATACTGCTATTCCACTATCAATAAAAGAAGCAATATCTAAAGTTTATAAACCAGAAATTAATGAGATTATTAAACTATTGGAAAAAAAAGCAAAAAAATATTATAGTTTACCAATGCTAGCTAGAACGCATGGTCAGGCTGCATCACCGACTAGGCTAGGTAAAGAATTTGATGTTTTTAAAACTAGAATAATTGAACAACTCAACTTTTTAAATTCCATTCCATTTGCAGCAAAATTTGGAGGTGCTACAGGAAATTTCAATGCTCATAAAGTTGCATTTCCAAATATAGATTGGAAAAAATTTGCTGGCTCTTTACTAAATGACTTAGGATTAAAACATTCTTTTCCAACAACACAAATTGAACATTATGATCACTTAGCTTCGTTGTTTGATTGTCTTAAAAGAGTAAATACAATTCTTATTGACTTTGACAGAGACATGTGGACATATATTTCGATGGATTATTTCAAACAAAAAATTCAAAAAAATGAAGTTGGATCGTCTGCAATGCCTCATAAAGTTAATCCTATAGATTTTGAAAATTCTGAAGGAAACTTAGGTCTTGCTAATTCAATTTTTGAGCATTTATCTTCAAAATTGCCAATATCTAGATTACAAAGAGATTTAACTGATAGTACTGTTCTAAGAAATGTTGGTGTTCCTTTTAGTTATACATCAATTGCATTTAAATCCACTATTAGTGGAATAAATAAATTAATTGTAAATAAAGTAAAAATTGAAGAAGATCTTGAGAATAATTGGGCAGTAATTTCGGAGGCCATACAAACTATTCTTAGAAGAGAAGGTTACTCAAAACCATATGAAACTCTTAAAAATTTAACTAGAATAAATTCTAAAATAAATAAAAAAACTATTCATGATTTCATAGATTCCTTAAATATTGGTCCAGAAATTAAGACAGAATTAAAAAATATATCACCATATAATTATACAGGAATTTAAAATCAATCTTCAAGATATGGTCTTTCAACGGGATCAGTATCTAGACTAATATTGAAATTTCCATTAGAAATTTTTGTAATATCCTTATCAATTTTGACAAATTCTTTAGATGTATCGTTAAAATGATTAACAGCTGCACTTAGAGATTTTCCTAATCTATTATGAGAGTTTTGATATGAATTTAGATGATTTGAAAGTTTTTGCACATTTTTGATCACTTCATCAACTGATTTTTCAAATTTTAAATTATTTAATGCTTTCATTGTTATTTGAAGCATAGGGAATAAACTCATTGGAGAAACTATCATTACTTTTTTTTCGTAGGCGTATGAAACTAAATCTTTAGAATTGATTTGAAGTGATCCTACTCTATTGTTTAATAGATCTTGATATAATCCATCAGCAGGAATGAACATAAAGGCATAATCAAGAGTATTTTCAGAGGGCTTAATATACTTAGAGGTTTCATCAATTCTAGATTTAATATCTAGTCTAAATTTTTTCTCTAAATTTTCAATTTCTATTTGGTCCGAACTTTCTATCATCTTGTTATAATTATCAAGAGAAAATTTAGCATCTATGGGAATAATATGATTATTGACTTTCACAATAGCATCAACTACCTCACCATTTAAAAAAGAGTATTGCATTTGAAAAATTTCAGGTGGCAATACATTAGATAATAAGTTTTCTAATTGAATTTCTCCGAATATTCCTCTTTGCTTTTGATTTCCTAGAATTTTTTCTAGTGATTTCATCTGATTTGCAAAGTTTAAAACTTGCTTATTTGTTCCTTTTATTTTCTCTAATTCTGTTGTAACATCTTTAATTACCTTATTTGAATCTGAAAATTGTTTTTGAATGTCCTCCTTAGAAGATTTATGGAAGTTGTTAATCTCTTTATTTATAAGAGATAATTTAGATTCTAGTTCTAATCTATTTTTTTCTGAATTCTCCCCAACTTCTTTTCTAATACTCTGAATTTCGTTGCTAAGATTATTTGTAAGTTGTACAAATAATTCATTGGATCCAGAACTTGATTTGCTTTTAATTAAGTATACTATAGTTGCCAATAAAACCAATAATAATATTAGAAGAATATAATCCATCTCTCTAATATAGAAATAATATTATTTAGTTAAATACATTTTTCTTCTTGAATACAACTCGTAAAACTGGTCGTCTTTTAAATCATCAATAAAAAGAATACTTTCTCCAGTACTTTTCATTTCGGGACCTAGACTTTTATTTACATTAGGAAACTTATTAAATGAAAAAACTGGTTGTTTTATAGCAAAACCTTTTAGGTCTGGACTGTAATTAATGTCCTTAACTTTCATTTGACCTAACATGACTTTTGTAGCATAGTTAACATAAGGTTGTTGATATGCTTTAGCAATAAATGGAACTGTTCTTGATGCTCTCGGATTTGCTTCAATCACATAGACCACTTCGTCTTTTATAGCAAACTGAATATTAATAAGACCCACTGTTTTTAAAGAAATAGCAATTTTTTTTGTGTGATCTATAATTTGTTGCATTACCAATTTACCTAGGTTGAAAGGAGGTAACGTAGCATTGGAGTCTCCAGAATGAACTCCACAAGGCTCAATATGTTCCATAATACCAATAATTAAAACATCTTCACCATCGCAAATTGCATCAGCCTCTGCTTCAATAGCTCCATCTAGGTAATGATCTAAAAGTAATTTATTGTTAGGAATTTTTTGTAAAAGGTCAACAACATGAGCTTCAAGTTCTTCTTTATTAATTACTATTTTCATTCCCTGTCCTCCAAGCACATAAGAAGGTCTAACTAAAATTGGAAAATTAAGCTGTTCAGAAAGAGATAAGGCCTGATCGGCAGTTTCTGCAACTCCAAATTCTGGATATGGAATGTTATTTTCTTTTAATAGAGTTGAAAAACTTCCTCTATCTTCGGCAAGATCAAGCGCTTGATAAGTAGTTCCCATTATTTTAACTCCATACCTATCAAGTTTTTCAGCTAATTTCAAAGCAGTTTGTCCACCAAGCTGAACAATTACTCCTTCAGGTTTTTCATGTTCTATAATTTCATATATATGTTCCCAAAAAACTGGTTCAAAATATAACTTATCAGCAGTGTCAAAATCAGTCGAAACAGTTTCAGGGTTACAGTTAATCATTATAGTTTCGTATCCACATTCTGAAGATGCTAATACACCATGTACACAACAATAATCAAATTCTATTCCCTGACCAATTCTATTTGGCCCTGAACCTAATACTATTACTTTTTTTCTATCTGAGGATTTACTTTCATTATGAGTATAAATAATTCCATTAGGTAATTTAATTTCCTCCTCAAATGTAGAGTAATAGTATGGAGTCTTTGCCTTAAATTCAGCAGCACAAGTATCAACTAATTTATAGACCCTATTAATATTCATACTTTTTCTCTTTTTATAAACTACACTCTCCAAACAGCCTAAAGTATGAGCAATTTGTCTATCAGAAAATCCTTTTTGTTTAGCTTCTAAAAGAAGGTCTTTTGGTATAGTATCAATATTATTATTAGAGATTTCATTTTCCAAATTAATTAAAGATTCATACTGTCTTAAATACCACATATCAATTTTTGTAATATCAAAGATTCTATCCAATGAAATTCCCATTTTAATAGCATCATAAATTACAAAAACCCTATCCCAACTTGGATTAGTGAGTTTATTTATAACTTGTTGGTAATTTGTATATCCTTTACCATCAGCCCCAATACCATTTCTCTTAATTTCTAAAGATTGGGTTGCTTTGTGTAAAGCTTCAATAAATGACCTTCCTATTCCCATTACTTCTCCAACGGATTTCATTTGAAGACCTAGCGTTCTATCAGATCCCTCAAATTTATCAAAGTTCCATCTAGGGATTTTGACAATTACATAATCTAAAGTAGGTTCAAATAATGCAGATGTAGACTTTGTAATTTGGTTACTTAACTCATCTAAAGAATAACCAACAGCTAATTTACTAGCAACTTTTGCAATTGGATAACCAGAAGCTTTAGATGCTAGAGCTGAAGATCGAGAAACCCTTGGATTAATTTCAATTGCAATAATATCTTCATTTTTATCAGGACTTACAGCAAATTGAACATTACATCCTCCAGCAAAATCTCCAATACTTCTCATCATTTTTATTGCCATGTCTCTCATTCTTTGATAAGCAGAATCTGATAGTGTCATAGCTGGAGCAACAGTAATAGAGTCACCAGTATGTATGCCCATAGGGTCCATATTTTCAATAGTACATATAATAACAACATTATCATTCTTATCTCTTAAAAGCTCTAATTCATATTCCTTCCAACCCATTAAAGCTTTATCAATCAAAACTTCATGAATTGGAGATGCTTCTAATCCTCTTGTAAGTAGCTCATCAAAATCTTCTGCCTTATAAACTAAAGATGCGCCACTTCCACCCAATGTAAAAGATGGTCTAATAACAAGGGGAAATCCAAATTCTTGAGCAATTTCTTTTCCTTTTAAAAATGATGTGGCAGTTTTTGCTGGTGCTACGGGAATATCTATCTTTTTAAGTAATTGCTTGAACTGTTCTCTATCTTCACAAATATTAATAGCATCTATATCAACTCCAATAATTTCAACATTAAAGTCTTTCCAAATACCTTTTTCATCTGCTTCAATACATAGATTTAATGCGCTTTGACCACCCATAGTTGGCAGAACAGCATCAACATCATGAATAGATAAAATTTCCTTTATTGATTTTGTTGTTAAAGGTTTTAAATATACATGATCAGCCATAACCGGATCAGTCATAATCGTAGCTGGATTTGAATTAATCAAAATAGTTTTTATTCCATCCTCTCTAAGTGATCTTAAGGCTTGAGATCCAGAATAATCAAATTCACAGGCTTGTCCAATAATTATAGGTCCAGAACCTATTATTAAAACACTTTTTAAATCTTTTCTTAACGGCATTTTAGTAGTATATTTTCGGTTGATGAATATATATAAAAAAAGGTGTTACCGAAAAAGTAACACCTTTTTTTTATGAACTTTTTATTCACTTATTTTTTTGGTCTAGGTTCAGATGAAACGGAAATTTTATTTCTCCCTTTGGCTCTTCTACTTGCCAAAACTTTTCTACCACTTGGTGTAGACATTCTCTCTCTAAATCCGTGTTTATTACGTCTTTTTCTTTTTGAAGGTTGAAAAGTTCTTTTCATTTGAATTAATTAACTATTTTTACTAAAATTTGACGCCAAATATACAATAAGTTTAGATAACTAATTATGTATTTTTAAAAAAACTTTAACAGATAAAACTAATTAATAATCTGATTCTCAATGTATCCAAAAACAATAAAGCTTTTTTTAGCTGTTCTTGCTATTTCTTACTCAATTTTTCAATTTTATGAAAACAATATTGGCAATGGAATTGCCTTAATTTTACTTTCAATTATTTTTATTTTTTTATATTATAAAAACGAGATTATCTTAATTATTTTTTTCAAACTCAGAAAACAAGATTTTGTGGGAACGGAAAAATGGCTTAAAAAAATCAAAAACCCTGAAAGTTCACTTACTATAAAACAAGTTGGATATTATAATTATTTATGGGGAATTGTATATTCACAAACTAACCTTACTCAAGCAGAAAAGTTTTTTAAAAAAGCTATATCAATTGGATTATCAATGGACCATGATCTAGCAATGGCAAAATTAAGTTTAGCTGGAATTCTAATTCAAAAAAGAAGAAAAAGAGAAGCAACATCCTTACTTAATGATGCTAAAAAATTGGACAAACAAAAAATGCTTCTGGATCAAATAAAGTTGATGCAACAACAAATGAAAAGAATTTAAATTAAGTTTTTTTCAAAAAATTTATTTAACCAGTCTGCCCTCTTTAATATAATTGCATGATCACCCTTTTCTACTGGAATGTAATTTTTTAAATTAATTACAGGAAAAATAAGATCACGCGTTCCATGAATATGTATAACATTCTTAATAGGTTCTTCTTGTTTCCAATTAACAATTGTACTTATTGACCATTCTAAATAATTTTTATCTCTTACAGATAAGTATTTTTTATACAAATCAACTTTTCTTTTAATTCTAGGTCCAAATACAAATGCTATAAGATTTCCGAAGTCATCTAGCCAAGAAACTGGTAAATATTTATAACTTTTAGTTTTTTTTGCAAACTTCATTGAAACAGAAGCTTCTTTATTTGTTTTAATACTAGAAATTATAATAACTTTTCTGGTTTTAATTATTTTGGATAATTCTTGAACAATTAATCCTCCAAATGAAACTCCGATTAAAATCGGATTTTCGTGGTCAATTAATTTAGATAGTCTTTTGGCATAATTTGTAATTTTTTCTCCTTTTTCTGGGGGTATCCATTCTAAAAAATGAGAAATAAAACCATCTGGCAACTTAATTTTTTCAAAAATCAACGAATTTGCTGACATGCCGGGCATAAAATATACGTGAATTTCCATTTCTAAATCCATTGATTCTACATTGAAATGTATTTTTCTTATCTTTGTAAGACTTTTATAAAAATAGTTATTTGAAATTTAATGGGTAAATTGATAATTAACGATAATTTATTTTTACGTCAATTTGAGGTTGAAATTGAAGATGATTTAGCAATCATTGAATATGCTTTACAAGAAAGAAAAATTTTTCTTACCAAGTTGATTATACCCTCTTCTAATAAAGACAAAAACTTTGAAGAAGCTTTCATAAGAGAGGTTTTTGAAATTATTAAAGAAAAAAACATCCGAATTATGCCTACAGCTCCAAAACTAAGGAAATTCATTAAAAATAATAAAGAGTTTAAAGAACTCTTACCAATTGGAGTTAGGCTATAGCTTAATCTTGGAAATTTCTCCAATAATAAGCCCATCGTCATCAATTTCTTTAAATCTAAAAGGAACTATTTGATTAGTTAAAGATTTTCTCCATGGAGACTTAACTCTAACATAATTTCTAGAAAATCCATAAACATAACCGTTTCTGTTTTCAGTCTCAAACAATACCTCTCTGATTTTTCCAACTTGAGATTTATAAAACTTTCTTTTTAAATTTACCGAAAGTGCTCTTAAAAGTTTACTTCTTTTAGATCTTATTTGTTTTGAAACAACTCCATCATAAGTTATTGCATCAGTATTATCTCTTTCCGAATAAGTAAAAACATGCAAATAAGATAGATCCAAACTTTTAATAAAATTATATGTTTTTATAAACTCGTTTTCATTTTCTCCTGGAAAACCTACAATAACATCAGCACCAATACATGCATTCGGCATTAACTTTTTTATGTGTTTTATTCTGTTGGAATAGAGCTTTGTCAAATATCTTCTTTTCATTCTCTTCAAAATAAAATCGCTTCCACTTTGCATTGGAATATGAAAGTGAGGAACAAATTTTTCACTTTTCGAAACAAACTCAATTATTTCATCAGAAAGTAAATTAGGCTCAATCGAAGAAATTCTAATTCTTGAAATTCCATCAACTTTATCTAATTCTTTTAATAATTCTAAAAAGGTATTTTCGTGTTTTTTATTTCCAAATTCACCTTTACCGTAATCTCCTATATTTACACCTGTTAAAACAATTTCTTTAATTCCCGAATCTGAAATTTCCGCAGCAGAGTTTATAATATTTTCTAGCTTATCGCTACGAGAGATACCTCTTGCTAGCGGAATAGTACAATAAGTACATTTATAATCACAACCGTCCTGAACCTTCAAAAAGGATCTAGTTCTATCTCCAACTGAATAACTCGATTTATAAAAATCAGTTTCATTAATTTCACAAGAATGTATAATTCCAGACTCATTTTTTTTAAAATCGTTTAAATAATCTAAAATCTTAAACTTTTCTTTACTTCCTAAAACTAAATCAACACCATTGATATTCGCGATTTCCTCTGGATTAAGTTGAGCATAACATCCAATTGCTATAACAAAAGCCTCTGGATTAATTTTTAAAGCTTTTAACACGTAAGATTTAAACTGTTTATCTGCGTTTTCAGTTACAGAACATGTATTTACAACGTATATATCAGAAAATTCATCAAAATCAACAATAGAATAACCAATGTTTTTAAATTGTCTAGAAATTGTTGAGGTTTCAGAGTAATTTAATTTGCAACCAAGAGTCGTTAAAGCAACTTTGTGTTTTTGGTTCATCTAAAATTAATCTATTACTTTAGCCTGCAAATATATGAATCAATATTAATGAATAGCAATTATAAAATAATTAGAATTCCTCTCACATTACTTTTGATTCTTAATTTTATTAATTGTTCTAAAGAAAATAATTTTGAAGAAAATAAAATTTTTAGATACAATGAACATTCAAATATATCCTCATTAGATCCAGCGTTTTCAAGTACCTTAAGAAATATTTGGCCCGTTAACCAACTATTTAATGGATTGGTTCAACTTGATAAAGATTTGAAAATAATTCCAGATCTGGCTAAAAATTGGGAAATTTCCAAAGATGGTCTTACATACATTTTTAACTTAAAAAAAGACATATATTTTCATGAGTCTGAAAGTTTTGGAAAAAAATTAACAAGACCTGTAATTGCAAAAGATTTTGAATATAGTTTTAATAGATTAAAAGATCCAAAATTAGGATCACCAGGTCTTTGGGCATTAAAAAATATAAAAAGCCTCCAAGCTAAAAACGATAGCATATTTACCATTGAGTTAAAACAACCATTTTCAGCATTTTTAGGAATTCTTTCAATGAAATATTTTTCTGTTGTTCCAGAAGAATCTATAAAATTTTATAAAGAAAAATTTGGAAAAAATCCTGTTGGAACAGGACCTTTTAAGTTCAAAAAATGGGAAGAAAATTTAAAATTAGTTCTGAGAAAGAATAATTTGTATCATGAATTAGATAGTTTAGGAAATCAATTACCATATCTAGAAGCTATTTCTATTACTTTTCTTCCAGATAAAAAAAGTGAATTTATGGAATTTGCTC
The DNA here is from genome assembly GCA_016780345.1 of Flavobacteriaceae bacterium. Lineage (GTDB taxonomy): Bacteria > Bacteroidota > Bacteroidia > Flavobacteriales > Flavobacteriaceae > MAG-121220-bin8. Next base: position 14,161 of record JADHLZ010000029.1, read on the forward strand.
AAAAAAAAATAGATTTTATTAATTCCATAGATTCATCATTTAAAGACCAATTAGTTTCTTTAAATGGAGATCTAAAGCCTGAGCATAAAAGTTATATAAAACTAATTTCAGGGCCATATTTAAATACAGAATATTTAGGATTTTATTTAGGTAACGAAAATAATGTAGTAAACTCAAAAAAACTCAGACAAGCAATTAATTATGGAATTAATAAAAGTAAAATGATCAAATATTTGAGAAATAATATTGGTTATGTTGCTAAAAATGGATTTGTCCCTTTAGGACTAAATGATAATAATAAAATTAGTGGATATACTTATGATTTTAATAAAGCAAAACAACTGATTATTGATTTTAAAGAAGAAAATAATCTTGAAGAAATAAAACTTAATTTGACAACTGATGCGAATTATTTGGATATTGTTGAATTTGTTCAAAGAGAACTTCAAAAAATCGATATTAATATTGAAATAAATATAGTTCCTCCGTCAACCTTAAGACAAGGTAAATCAACAGGAAAATTTGAACTATTTAGAGCTAGCTGGATAGCAGATTATCCTGATAGTGAAAATTATTTAAGCTTATTTTATTCAAAAAATTTGACACCTAATGGACCAAATTACACACATTTTAAAAACAAATTTTATGATAAACTTTATGAGGAAAGCTATATTGAAAAAAATGAAACAAAAAGGAAAAAAATATATAAAAAGTTAGATAGCCTAATTATAAATGAAGCACCTATTGTTCCTTTATATTACGATAAAGTAATGAGATTTACACATAAAAATGTTAGAGGATTAGAATCAGACCCAATCAATCAACTGAATTTAAAAAAAGTTTTTAAGGAATAACTTTATTATTTAATTTTGGCGTATCTATTTTTGAATTTATCAATTCTACCAGCCGTATCAACAAGCTTAGTTTTACCAGTGTAATATGGATGTGAAGTTCTTGAAATTTCCAATTTAACTAGAGGATATGTAACACCTTCGTGTTCAATAGAATCTTTACTTTCAACAGTTGATTTGGTAATAAACACATCGTTATTAGACATATCTTTAAAAGCAACTAATCTATAATTTTCTGGGTGTATACCTTCTTTCATCTTTGTAATAAATTGGATGCAAATTTAATTCTTTTTTGTGAATTTGCAACTTTAAATTATTTTATATCAAACAGGTATTTAAATTATAGCTATTTTTACTAAAAATTAAATATTATGGATGAATTAGGTTCGAAAAAATATATACTGAATTATGGTCTAATAACTAGTGTAGTATTAACTACATTTAGCTTGATGTTATTTTTTCTTCAAGCTCATTATGAGCAAGATGCATTTGTGCAAATTACAAATACTTTGATAACATTTTTAGGCATAACTCTAGGTTGTTTAGCTTACAAAAAAGCAAATGATAATAAAATTCTTGGGTCCAGTGTCAGAAAAATAGGAACTGGAATATCATTAATAATTGCAATTGTTTCAGTACTTTATACTTTATTTCTAACAAATATTTTGGATACTGGATTTTGGGACAAAGTTTTAGAAATTTCATACTATCAAACTCTCGAAGATTATCCTGAACGTTTAAATGGAATGAATCTTTCTGAATTTATTGAACAAAGCAAACCTTATGTTGGTTACTTTACATATCCTGCAATTATTTTATTTACTATTTTATTTGGTTTTATTTACAGTGTTATTTTAGCATTATTTATAAAGACAAAAAAGCAGCTTTAATTTTTGATGAAAAATGGATCTTTCCGTAGTCATCCCCTTATTAAATGAACAAAACTCTCTTGAAGAATTAGTTGTTAAAATTAGTTCTGTTGTTAAGAAATTAGAATTAAATTACGAGATAATTTTAATAGATGATGGTAGCAAGGATGACTCATGGAAATCAATTATTGAAATCACTTCATCAAACAAAAATGTAAAGGCGTTAAGATTTTTGAAAAATTATGGAAAATCTCAAGCTCTTTCAGCTGGTTTTAAGGCCTCTAAAGGTGATGTTGTTATAACTATGGATGCTGATTTACAAGACGATCCTAATGAAATTCCTGAGCTATACCGTTTAGTTAAAGAAGAAAAATTTGATTTGGTTTCAGGATGGAAAAAAATAAGACACGATTCATATTTTTCAAAAAATATTCCCTCAAAAATTTTTAATTGGGCTGCCAGAACAACCTCAGGAATTAAATTGAATGACTTTAATTGTGGAATAAAAGCTTACAAAAAAGATTTAATTAATCAAATAAAATTGACAGGAGGAATGCACAGATATATTCCAGTTCTTGCAAAAAATGCAGGTTTCAGTAAAATTGCTGAAAAAGTAGTTGTTCATCATCCAAGACAATATGGAAAAACAAAATATGGGGTTGATAGATTTATTAAAGGTTTTTTGGATTTGATTACACTTTGGTTTGTTCACAAATTTGGAAAAAGACCAATGCATTTTTTTGGATTAATAGGCACTGTGATGTTAATAATAGGATTTTTATTTTCAACTTATCTAGGTGTTGATAAACTTTTTATTGATACTTCTAGTAGACTTATTACAGAAAGACCAGAATTTTACATTGCTTTGACGACAATGATTATGGGATCTCAATTTTTTCTTGCTGGATTTTTGGGTGAGATAATTTTAAGAAATAAAAAAATTAAAAAACAATACATTATAACAGAAAAGATAAATGAGTAAAGAAGAGTTACTAAAAAAAAATTACGAAATATGGACTAATGAACCTTTTGATTATAAAACAATTAAAGAGGTTAAAAAATTAAAAAATAATAATCCTTTAGAATTTCAAGAATCTTTTTATAAAAACTTATCCTTTGGAACAGGTGGGATGAGAGGAATTGTGGGAGTTGGACCTAACCGGGTTAACAAATACACATTTGGAAAAAATTCTCAAGGAATTGCCAATTACATTAATAAAATATCATCAAAAAAAGAGTCTGTTGTCATTGCATACGATTGTAGAAACCAAAGCAGAGAATTAGCAAATCAAGTTGCTGAAATTTTTAGTTCGAACAATATTAAAGTTTATCTTTTTGACTCCATTAGACCAACTCCAGAACTTTCTTACTCTGTAATAAAGCTTAAATGCATTTGTGGAATTGTATTAACAGCTTCACATAATCCACCTGAATACAATGGATACAAAGTTTACTGGAAAGACGGAGGCCAAATTGTTCCACCTGTAGATAAAAATCTTATAACAGAAATTGAATCAGTAAAATTCAATGAAATAAATTTCAATAAAAAAGATTCCAATATTGAAATTATTGGAGACGAGATAGAT
>JADHLZ010000004.1 GCA_016780345.1 Flavobacteriaceae bacterium
TTGGGTGTTAGAGGAAAAAATTTATCTCAAATAAAAAAATACATGAATAAGAAATTTGTTATTATTACTGTTTTTGTTGTGTCAATAGGTTATCTATTGAATAGCACAGGGTTTTTTAGATCAATTGAAAAAAGCTTTGATGGTAATATTATAAAAAAAGTTAATCTTAAAGGTGCAGAAGACATAACTATAAACCATATAGATAGTTTTGCTATAATTTCAGCTACCAACAGAAAGAACCTGCCTGCAATTGATCAGGAAACTGGTGGATTATATTTTTTAGACTTGAAAGATATCAACTCAAAACCTGTACTATTAACTAAAAATTTTAATAAACCATTTGCTCCGCATGGAATATCAATTTATTCAAAAAATAATATAACAACTATAGCTGCTGTAAATCATACATTGGATGGTGAATTCATTGAAATATTCGAATTAAATAACATGAAATTAACTCATGTTAAATCATTGTACAATGATCTGATTTTAGCTCCAAATGATATTGTTTTATTAGACGATAAAACTTTTTACTTCACCAATGATCATAAATTTAAAACTGGTTTTATGAGATTAATTGAAGAAAATATGGGTCTGTCCTTATCGAATGTAATTTATTATAATGGTCGAAGTTTTAAAGAAGTTGCAACAGGAATATCCTATGCTAATGGTATAAATTATGATGAAAATAGAAACTTGATTTTTGTTGCTTCACCAAGAAAGTTTGAAATAAAAGTATATAAAAAAGAACTGGACAATTCTTTAACTTTTTTAGAGAATATATATTGTGGTAGTGGTATTGATAACATAGAATTTGATTTAAAAAACAACCTATGGGCTGGAGCACACCCAAATCTTTTACATTTTTCATCATATACTTTAGGTTACAATAAAACATCTCCATCAGAAATTCTAAAAATTCAATATAAGGGTAAAAATAATTATCAAGTTGATACTGTTTACTTAGAAAATGGTGAAGAAATGTCTGGAGCAACAGTAGCAGCCCCATTTAACAATTTATTGCTAGTTGGTAATGTGTTTGATAAACATTTTTTGATTTTAGAAACTTCTAATTAGGATGAAAATTTAGCTTTTAAATAATCTCTATTCATTCTAGCTATATTTTCTAAAGAAATTCCTTTAGGACATTCAACTTCACAAGCACCAGTGTTTGTGCAATTACCAAAACCTTCATCGTCCATTTGTTTCACCATATTAAGGACTCTTTCGTTGGCTTCAACTTGTCCTTGAGGAAGTAATGAAAACTGGGAAACCTTTGCAGAAACAAACAACATTGCACTAGAATTTTTACATGTAGCAACACATGCTCCACAACCTATACAAGTGGCTGCATCAAAAGCTTTATCGGCTTTATTTTTATCTATAGGAATTGAATTGGCATCTTGGGTATTACCAGATGTATTAATAGAAATAAATCCGCCGGCATGTTGTATTCTATCAAAGGAAGATCTATCTACTACTAAATCCTTTATTACTGGAAATGTGTTTGATCTAAAAGGTTCAATAAAAATTGTATCTCCATCTTGAAATTTCCTCATGTGTAATTGACAAGTAGTAACCAGTCTATCAGGCCCATGAGCTTCTCCATTAATAAACATTGAGCATGATCCACATATGCCTTCCCTACAATCGTGATCAAAAGCAACTGGATCTAATCCCTGGGATGTTAATTCTTCGTTTAAAACATCCATCATCTCTAAAAAAGACATATCAGGAGAAATATTATCGATATCGTAGGATACCATTTTCCCTTTATCTTGATTATTTTTTTGACGCCAAATCTTTAGTTTTAATTTCATTTATTTGTAAGATCTGGTTTTTAATTCAATATTTTCATATTTCAAATCTTCTTTATGCAAAATTGCATTGGAAGGCTGTCCATTATATTCCCATGCTGACACAAATGTAAAATTTTTATCATCTCTCATGGCTTCACCTTCTTTTGATTGATATTCTTCTCTAAAGTGACCTCCACATGATTCAGATCTTTCCAGAGCATCTTTAGCAAATAATTCTCCTAGTTCTAAAAAGTCAGATACTCGTATAGCTTTGGCCAATGACTCATTAAATGAATTTGCATTACCTGGAACCAAGACTTTTTTATAAAAATCTTCTCTTAGAGATTTGATTTCATTTATAGCTTCTTTTAACCCTTTTTCATTTCTTGACATTCCGCATTTATTCCATATGATTTTACCAAGTTTTTTGTGAAAATAATCTACAGTTTTAGAACCTTTATTATTGATAAGGTAATCTATTTTGTCTTTTACTAATTTTTCGGCTTCATCAAACTCTTTAGAATGAATTGAAATCGGCCCAGTTCTAATATCATCAGCTAAATAATCTCCAATAGTATAAGGAAGAACAAAATAACCATCTGCAAGACCTTGCATTAAAGCAGAAGCACCAAGTCTATTAGCTCCATGATCAGAAAAATTAGCTTCCCCAATAGCAAAACAACCAGGAATTGTTGTCATTAAGTTATAGTCAACCCAGATACCGCCCATTGTATAATGAACAGCTGGGTAAATCATCATTGGAGTATCGTATGGATTTTGATCAACAATTTTTTCATACATCTGAAATAGGTTTCCGTATTTTGATTTAATTATTTCTTTGCCAAGCTCTTGAACTAATTTTTCATCATTTTCATTTAAACCTTTAACATGAGCTTTTTCTTTACCATATCTAATGATTGCAGAAGCAAAATCTAAAAAAACAGCTTCACCAGTTTTATTAACTCCAAAACCTGCATCACACCTTTCTTTTGCAGCTCTAGAAGCAACATCTCTCGGAACTAAATTACCAAAAGCTGGATATCTACGTTCCAAATAATAATCCCTTTCATCTTCAGATAAATCAGTTGGTTTTAATTTTCCTTCTCGAATGGCAGCAGCATCTGATTTTGACTTAGGAACCCATATTCTACCATCATTTCTAAGAGATTCTGACATTAGTGTAAGCTTAGATTGATGATCACCCGATACAGGTATACATGTTGGATGAATTTGAGTAAAACATGGATTTGCAAAATAGGCTCCTTTTTTATGAATTTTCCAAGATGCTGACACATTACTTCCCATTGCGTTTGTAGAAAGATAAAATAAGTTGCCGTAACCTCCTGAAGCTATTACAACAGCGTGAGCAGAATGTCTTTCAATTTTACCATCAATAAGATTTCTAGTAATAATACCCCTTGCTTTACCATCAACTAATACTAAGTCCATCATTTCGTGACGATTATACATTTGTATTTTTCCTCTGGCAATTTGACGATTCATTGCTGAATATGCTCCAAGTAATAATTGCTGACCTGTTTGCCCTTTAGCATAAAATGTTCTTGAAACTAATACTCCTCCAAATGATCTGTTATCGAGCAATCCTCCATAATCCCTAGCAAAAGGAACACCTTGAGCTACACATTGATCAATAATATTGGCTGAAACTTCTGCCAAACGGTAAACATTGGCCTCTCTAGATCTATAATCTCCACCTTTAACTGTATCGTAAAATAATCTGTAAACCGAATCACCATCACCCTGATAATTTTTTGCTGCATTAATTCCTCCTTGAGCAGCAATAGAATGAGCTCTTCTTGGTGAGTCTTGGAAACAAAAAGATTTAACATTATAACCAAGTTCAGCTAAAGTTGCAGAAGCAGATCCTCCAGCAAGTCCAGTTCCTACTACTATAACATCAATTTGTCTTTTATTAGCTGGACTAACTAAACGTATATTATTTTTATGATTTGTCCATTTTTCTGAAATTGGTCCTTTTGGAATTTTTGAATTTAATTTAGACATAAATCAATGATTTAAGTAATGAAATATTGCAATAAAACTAAAGCCAAAAGGAATACCAATTGAATATATTGTAGTAACTATTTTGATTATAAAATTATACTTATTGTTTATACCCATTGATTGAAAAGAGGAAGAAAAGCCATGTAATAAATGAAGTGATAAAAAAAAGAATGAAACAACATAAATTATAACCTTGTTCAAGTCTTCAAACTTATGAGTTAGTTCAGAATAGTATCTATTAGAATCGTCTGGAAGAAATTCAACATATTTATATTTCATTTCCGGAATCCAAAAATCGTAAAAATGCAAACCTAAAAAAGACAAAATAACTAACCCTGAAATTATCATATTTCTAGACATCCAACTTGCATTACTTGATCCTTTATATTTTACATATTTTATATTCCTCGAAGCTCTATTTTTGAAATCCAATACAAAGCCCATAACAAAATGAAATATTACTCCAAAAATTAATATAGGCTGAGCAATAAATTGAACAATAAAGTTTGTTCCCATAAAATGCGAAAACTGATTGAAAATTTCCTCACTAAATACTGATGTTATATTAATAATGAAATGTTGAAATAAAAACACAATTAAAAAAAAACCAGACAGAGCCATGGCAAATTTTTTAATTATAGAAGATTGAATTACACTAGTCAATATAAAAGTTTTATATTATTTTACAAAATTAATCCTTGTTCGTTTACAAGACAATAAAAATCCAACTTTTATTTGATTTTAAATTTCTTTGAAATTTTGCCAAGCTCTAAAATATATTCACCTTGCTTGAGAAAATAATTACCATTATCTGACTTGTAAAAATTATTTTTATTTTTCTTATTAATAAAAGTAGGTGAAAACTCAATAGGAACCTCAAAAGACTGAAATCCTATATCTAAATTAATTTCTTTGCTGTAAATTAATTTCTTGTTCACTTCAAATAACTTTAAGGTTTTAGTAGACTTCTCGTTTGAAAAAACATGAAAAAATTTATTAGGTTTTTCAAATTTTGACCAATTATAAGTTCTCTTTCCCCATCTTGGTGACAAATTTATATCAGGTATATTTAAATAATAAGTTTGATATTTGATTTTGGATTCTGACAAGTACGAATAAATTACAGATAAATCAGTTTTATAAATTGATCTGCCATGAGTAGCTATCAAAAGGTCTTTATTATCTTTTTGAATTACTAAATCGTGTACTGCAACTTTATTTAGTCCATTACTAAATAAATTCCATTTTTTTCCTTGATCCAAACTAATATAGGCACCATTATCCGTTCCAACATATATTACATTTTCATAAAACGGATCCTCTTTAACAACATTTACTGGTGAATGAGGGAGTTTATTTCCTATTTCAATCCAACTCTCGCCGTTATTATCTGTATAGTAAACATATGACTTAAAATCGTCAAATCTATATCCATTTAATGAAACATAAATTCTATCTTCTTTATGTTTGGAAAAAGTCACTCTGCTGATCCATAAATTTTCAGGAAGATTTTTTGATATTAATTTCCATGAGTTTCCTGCATCACTAGATAATTGAATTAAACCATCATCAGTTCCAACTACTAATTTTCCAAACTTAAAAGCAGACTCATCAATAGCTGATATTGTACCGTATGGAACATTTCCTTTTTTAATTCCATTTGTTAAATCCCTAGATTTAAAACTCCAATTATCTCCTCTATCAAAAGAAACGTGAAGTTTATTACTTCCTAAATAAATAATATCCTGGTTGTGGGAAGAAAGTAAAATAGGTGTTTGCCAATTAAATCTCAAAGGGGTTTCTCCCAAATCATGTTTAGGTTTTATATACTTCCTGCTTTCATTTCCTAAGTTTAATCTGTAATAAACTCCAAACTGAGACCCAGTGTAAACAATGTTTGAATCTCTATTATCTATCTGAACTTGCATCCCGTCCCCACCCATAATAGACTTCCAATTGTTATGACCAGATTGATGCCAGCTTGGACTTTCAACTGATTTATTACTTGCCATCCATACACCATTATCTTGTAAACCTCCATAAACATTATATGGTTTCTCATTATCAACATTTATTGTATAAAACTGCCCTACACTTGGTTGATTTAATTTTATCCAATTAGATCCATTATCGTAGCTTATGTTAACTCCTCCATCATTTCCGTTAATCAAATGATTTGGATTTGAAGGATTGATCCATAAATCATGATGATCTACATGTACGTTTGGATAGTCAATAGATTCATAAGTAATTCCACCATCCATTGATTTTATAAATGGAACCCCATAAATATAAATATGATCTCTATTATGGGGTGAAACGTGAATTCTTCCAAAATAGTATCCGTAGGTATTATATAACCTATCCAAATAATATGAATTTTTTAAACTCCAAGTCAATCCTGCATCATCACTTCGATATACTTGAGCTCCTATTATTGGGGTTTCAAACATGACAGTATTTGCATCCTCTAAATAATATTTCAAATCAGAGGGTTTTACTTTATTGTCTTTGACTAGTTCCTTAACAGATTTTGCTGTATATTTTTTGGGAAAATTATTTTTTCTTAAAAACGAATTCATTTTAGAATCATCAAGCAGCAGAAATTCTTCCTTAGAAAACTTTTCAAAATCATTTTTTTTAAATTCATTTGTTTTAATACTCTCGACGGATTTTGTCCTTCTAAACTGATTGTCTACTATCGCATATACTGTATTACTGTCAAATACAGCCAATCCAATTCTTCCAACTCCCTCACCAATTGGGAAACCACTATTTTGATCTGAGATTAAATTCCAAGTTTGACCAGAATCTATTGACTTATATATTCCAGAATTTTTCCCACTTCCAACAAAATCCCAGGCTTTTCTATGTTTTTGCCAAGAAGAAGCGTATTGAACGTTAAAATCATTAGGATTTATTTCTAAATCTATAATTCCAGTAACATCATCAATATAAAGAGTTTTTTTCCATGTTTTTCCTCCATTTGTAGTTTTAAAAATTCCTCTTTCAGTATTTCTTGAATAAAGATGGCCTAGAACTGCAACAACAATTTCATCAGAATTATCTGGGTTAATCTTAACTTTTCCAATGTGATGAGAATCATTAAGTCCAATGTTTGTCCAATTCTTCCCATTATCTATTGACTTTAAAATTCCAATCCCCGCATAAGAAGATCTTGAAGAATTATTTTCACCTGTTCCAACTATAATTGTTCTAGTATTCCAATTGATATCAAAGTCTCCAATATTTTGAGTATTGGAATTGTCCATGATAGGAATGAAAGTTGTTCCATTATTAGTTGTGTGCCATAATCCACCAGAAGCATATGCAACATAAAATTCTGTTGGATCATCAGGGTTAACCTCTATATCAGTAACTCTTCCACTCATAACACTTGGACCAATATTGACAAACTCAATATTTTTAACCAAAGAATTATGCGCAAGGTCGTTTTGATATTTTATACTTTTTATTATTTCATTTGAACTTGTTGCTTTTTGAGAATAAGAAAAAATTGATGCTGCAAATAATAAAATAAAGAGTCTCATGTAATTAAAATTAAGTTTATTATAGATTCTATGTTGTAGGCTAAATATACTATTTTTGAATTTTAAATTATGATGAAATACTTTCCTATTGATAACTCTCTTTTTTTATTAAACAGAAAAAAATTTATTGCAAAAATGAAAAGCAATAGCATAGCTTTTTTTAACTCAAATGACAAATATCCTGTAAGCGCTGATACTACTTTGCCATTTGAACAGCATAGAGATTTATTTTATTTGACTGGAATCAATCAAGAAGAAACAATTTTATTTTTATTTAAAGAAAATGAAAGAGTTTTTAAAGAGATTATATTTCTTACTAAGCCTAATGATCTTTTAACGCACTGGGAAGGAGCTAGACTAAATAAAAAAAATGCAAAATCAGTTTCTGGTATTTCTGAAATATATTGGTTAAGCGATCTTGAAAAGATTATTGAAAAATTAATAACTGGTAACGAAATCCTCTATATTAATCAAAACGAGCACTATAGAGCTAAAGTTGAAACTGAAACAAGAGAAGATAGATTTACCAATTGGCTTAAAAAAAAATATACTTTCAAAAACTATGAAAGAAGTAATCCAATATTACAAAAATTAAGATCAGTAAAACACCCTATTGAACTTGAATTAATTCAAGAAGCTTGTAATATTACTGAAAAAGGCTTTAGAAGAATACTAAACTTTGTTAGACCTGGTGTGTGGGAATATGAAATTGAAGCAGAATTTTCATGTGAATTTTTAAAAAATCGTTCTAGAAAATTTGCTTATTCGCCAATAATTGCATCAGGTGTTAATTCAAATATTCTGCATTATATTGAAAACAATAACCAATGTAAAGATGGAGATGTTTTGTTGCTTGATGTTGGTGCAGAATATGCTAATTATTCAAGTGATATGACCAGAACAATTCCTGTTTCTGGAAAATTTACAAAAAGACAAAAATTAATATATAATTCTGTTCTTCATGTAAAAAACGAAGCTACTAAATTACTTAGACCCGGTATTATTTGGAAAGAACATTATAATGAAGTAGGTAAAATAATGAGCTCCGAATTATTAAAGCTAGGTCTTATTTCTAAAGCTGATGTTCAGAACCAGACTGAAAAAAATCCAGCCTTTAAAAAGTATTTTACACATGGTGTTTCCCATCATCTTGGATTGGATACGCACGATTATGGAGATTTAAATGATCCCATTGAAGAAAATATGGTATTTACAGTGGAGCCAGGAATATATTTAAAAGACGAAAAATTTGGCATAAGACTTGAAGATAATGTAGTGGTGCAAAAAAACTCTGATCCAATCAATCTTATGAAAAATATTCCAATAGAAATTGAGGAAATTGAAGATTTAATGAACGCTTAAATTTTTAAAATTGAATTCGAAGAAAAAATACATTAAAAGATACTGGCCATTTGTGATTACTATGATTACTTTTTCAGTAATTGTAATTTGTTCATTTTACTTTGTAAATAAGCCTATAAAAAATTTACCTGTCTACAGTCCATCTATGATTTCAAAAGAACTAGTGGCTGAGGAAATTCAGTTTGTAAAAAAATATCACAAGATCCAAGATTTTAGTTTATTTAATCAAAACGGAGATATTATAACTCAGGAAGATTATCAAAATAAAATTTACGTTGCCGATTTTTTCTTTACAACCTGTCCAACAATTTGTCCAATTATGACCGAAAATATGGGTTATCTTCAAAATAAATTGATTGATAAACCTGAAATACTTTTAGTTTCCTTTTCCGTTACACCTGAAATTGATAATGTACAACAATTAAAAAAATATGCTTTAGAAAAAAATATTATTGATTCTAAGTGGAATTTATTGACAGGAGATAAAAAAGAAATTTATGATTTGGCAAGAAAATCTTACTTAGTAGTTAAAAACGATGGTGATGGAGATAAATACGATATGATTCACACTGAAAATTTTGTTCTAGTTGACAAGGAAAAAAGAATTAGAGGATATTATGATGGGACAAACGAACTTGAAATGGATAGGCTACTTGATGATATAAAAACACTTGAAAACTCTTACTTAAATTAAAGTGTTTAAATAATATACTCTAGCAAAACTTAAATCATCTGAAATAAGAATAAAAATAAATTTTAAAAATATCTTTAACAATATTTCTTATCCTAAAGCTACGTCTAAAATCATCATAATTATAAATCCCCCTATAAATCCTAGCGTTGCAATATCGGTATTTTTATCTAGTTGAGTTTCAGGAATTACTTCCTCCACTACAACAAATATCATTGCCCCAGCTGCAAATGCTAAAGCATAAGGTAAAATAGGAGTAAAAAAAGTTACAGCTAATGCTCCAATAACTGCAGCAATTGGTTCCACAGCTGCTGATGCTTGACCGTACATAAAACTTTTTCTTTTACTCATACCTTGTCTTCTAAGTGGCATTGATACAGCAATTCCCTCAGGAAAATTTTGAATACCTATTCCAATTGCCAAAACAATAGCTCCAGTTAATGAAGCCTCTGGTAAATCTAAAGCCACACCACCAAAAAGCACACCTATTGCCAATCCTTCTGGAATATTATGAAGCGTAATTGCTAATGTTAGTAATGTAGATCTGTGCCATGGCGTTTTAATTCCTTCAGCATCTTTGGAATTAATATGTAAATGTGGCAAGAGTTTGTCTAAACCAAAAATAAATAAAGCTCCTAGAGCAAATCCTACAGCAGCAGGAATTACTTTAACGAATCCTTCCCCTTCACTCATTTCAATTCCGGGTGCAAGTAAGCTCCAAAAACTAGCAGCTACCATAACCCCTCCAGTAAAACCTAACATTCCATCTAAAAAAACTCTATTCATAGTTTTAAATAAAAAAACAAAAGAAGCCCCAAGAGCTGTCATTCCCCAAGTGAATAAAGTTGCATATAATGCTCCTAAAACTGGATCTATATTTTGAAAAAAGTTTATTATTTGCTGAAACATATAATTAAAATTTAGTTACATATAAATTATTTGCAGATTTTATAGAAATAGTAAGATTGGTATCATCCAAACCAATGTGTAATGATTGATCAAATTCTTCTTTGTGCAGGACATTTATATTACAACCCAAAGAAATTTTTCTCTTATCCAAATAATTAAGAAAAGCTGAGGAAGAATCTTTAACACCAACGAATTTTCCTTTTTCACCAATTCTAAGATCGCTTAATTTTAATTTTGGAGTGGACTTTATAAAGCCAGCTGGATTTGGTATTGGATCTCCATGTGGATCATGCGTTGGAAAATTTAAAAACTTGTCTAATTCCTTGGTCAATTTTTCTGATTGAATATGTTCTAATTGTTCAGCTATTTCGTGAACTTCATCCCATTTAAAATTTAATTTTTTAACTAAAAAAACTTCCCATAATCTGTGCTTCCTTATAATTTTAAGTGCTTTTTTTCTACCAAGCTCTGTTAATTGGGCACCATGATATTTTTTATAAACTATAAAAAACTTTTGGTTTAATTTTTTTAACATTTCAGTTACTGATGATGGTTTGGTCTTCAAATTATTTGCAATAGAATTCGTGGAAACTACATCGTTAGAATTCAATGATAAATGAAAGATAGATTTTAAATGATTTTCTTCAGAAAGAGATAACATAAAACAAAGATATAATATTTAGACTTAAATAAAAATTAATTTAGGCAAGACTAAATTATTGAATAAAAAATTTATAATTTTCTATCCATAAGATATTTAGAAAAATTAATTAACTCTAATTTATTTTTTTTTGAAATATTTAATTTATTTACTGATTCTAAGGCTTTTTCTGTGTAATCCTTAACTAAGTCAAGAGTCTTGGAATCTGAATTGGTATCCTTAAATATTTTAGAAACTTTTGAAATTTTATCATAAGAATTCTGGGTGTTATAAAGTTTAATTAACGCTTTTTTTTGTTGCTTATTTGAGTTTGATATGGATAAATGATACATCGCTGTTTTTTTATTTTCTACTATATCTCCCCCGATTGACTTACCAACCAGAGTTTGATCTCCAAATGTATCTAAGTAATCATCTTGAAGCTGAAAGGCAATACCTAAATTAACACCATAGTTATAAATATGATTTAAATCCATTTCAGATGCTTTAGAAATTATAGCACCCATTTTTAGAGCAGCTCCAACTAAAACTGCTGTTTTAAGCTCAATCATGTTTAGGTATTCATCAAAAGTCAAGTCAACTTTATTTTCAAAATCAATATCTAGTTGTTGACCTTCACAAACTTTTAATGCTACTGTATTTAAAACATTATTTAATTTATTGTAAATTTTAGGTTCGTATGATTCTAACAGACGATAGGAATAAATTAATAAAGCATCGCCAGAAAGTATAGATTGATTAATATTCCATTTTAAATGAACTGTTTGATTACCTCGCCTTAATGCAGCAGAATCCATTATATCATCATGCATTAATGTAAAATTGTGAAAGCACTCTACAGAAAGAGCTGCGGGTAAAGCTTTTTTATAATCAGTTCCGAAACATTTTGCAGAAATTAAAACTAAATATGGCCTAATCCTTTTGCCTCCTAATTTTAAAATATACTTAATTGGATTATAAAGAGATTTGGGGGAATTAGAAAAAGATAGGTTTTCTAACTCTTCGTTAATTATATCGGCATAAAATTTGATATTATTCAATTTAATTATTTAATTCAAAAATACACCTTTTACATATTATTAATAATTTCTTAATAAGAAACTTTGGAAACCATTTGGGTTTTTAAAGTTTCCTTTTTATATTTGCAATCAAAAAAAAAATTGAAAGATATAATCTTAGAAAAATCTCGAGAATTATTCTTAACCATCGGCTTTAAAAGTGTCACTATGGATCATATCGCTAATGCAATGGGAATTTCAAAAAAAACTATATATAATTTTTTTGAAAATAAAACATCACTGGTTAAATCAGTTGCTAATTATATGTTTACAAGTATCACCAGAGGAGTTACTGAAATAAAAAAAAATTCTGAAGATCCAATAAGCGAATTATACGATATCAATTTGTTTTTAATAAAATATCTTAAAAAAGAAAGCACATCTCCGCTTTATCAACTTGAAAAATATTATCCTTTGATACATAAGAGTATCAATAAAATGCAGTTTGATTTTATAATTAAATCAACAAGAGAAAGCCTTGAAAATGGTATAAAACTTGGATTGTTTAGGCATGATATTAAAATAGATTTTATCTCAAGACTTTATTTTAAAGGAATGATTGGTATTAGAGATTTAGATACATTTCCTTCAAAAACTTACGATCCTGTTAACCTTAAAATTGATTTTATTGAATATCATTTGAGAGCCATAGTTACCCCGAAAGGACTAAAAAAATTAAATCAGTTTATTAATAAATAATGAAAAAAATAGTTTTATCTATCACTCTATCTCTTTTGTATTATAACTTAATAGGTCAGAATGCTTTTACATTAGAAAATGCAATAGATTACTCATTAAAAAACAATAGATTTTCTAAAAACGCAGCATACGACATTAAAAAAGCTAATGCAAAAAAATGGGAAACCATTGCAACTGGTCTTCCACAAATAAATGCATTTATTGATTACTCTAATAATTTAAAACAACCCGTTTCTTTAGTACCTGCAGAGTTTTTTGGAGGAAATCCTGGAGAATTTGCAGAACTTTCTTTTGGAACTAAACAAACAATTGATGGATCTGTAACACTTACTCAACTTTTATTTGATGGATCCTATATGATAGGTCTTGCTTCAATAAAGCTATATATGGATATAGCGAACAAGGCCAAAATAAAAACTGATCAAGAGGTTAAGAAAACTACTATTTCTGCGTACGGGAACGCATTAGTAAGCCAAGAAAGAGTAGAAATTCTTAAAAGAAACATAAAAAATGTTGAGCAAAATTTAAACGAGATTAAAAAAATCTATGAAAACGGGCTTACTGAACTTGAAAACATTGAACAACTAACAATTTCATACAGCTCATTAAAAAATTCTCTAGACTATGCTGTTAAAGTAAATAAAACATCGTTGAATCTTTTGAAATTAATTATTGGTTATGATATTAATAAAGAGATTGTCCTACTAGACAATCTTTCAGGTCTTATTTTAAAGAACTCTAATTTTGAACAATTAAATGAAAATTTTGATCTAGAAAAAAATATTGATTACCAGCTTGCATTAAACAATAAAAAATCTCAACAAACATTACTAAGGCTTGAGCAATCAAAAGCACTTCCAACATTGAAAGCTTTTATTAAAGGTGGATACGACGGAAATAACGATTCTTTTAAGTTTTTTAAGCCCAACCAAAAATGGTACGGATATTCTTTTGTTGGGGTTACTATGTCTGTTCCAATTTTTAGTTCTTTAAGAAAATCTGCAAAAACACAACAAGCTAGAATAGATTTTGAAAAATCAAAAAATGATTTAATTGATTCAAAAAATAAAATTTTTATTGAATTAGAAAATGCAAAGAGTGAATACGAATATGCTATTAACTCATATTATAACTCAGTTGAAAATTTAAAACTTGCAGAAAAAATTGAAAGAAAAAATCAAGTAAAATTTTTAGAGGGATTAATATCTGGTTTAGACCTTAGACAGGCACAAATTCAACTTTATTCTATACAAAATGAACTGCTTCAGTCTATGCTTGAAGTAATTAATAAAAAAACAAATCTTGAAATTATTTTAACTCAGAATTAAATATATATATGAACAAAATATTTTACACATTTACAATAATACTTTTATTATCATGCGAAAACCATGAAACTTTTGATAGTATTATAAAATCAAATGATATTGAAAAAATTAAATTAAAAAGAAAAACTATTGTTGCTTCTCAACAAGATCTTAACAGTAAAATTGAACTGCTTGACTCTGTAATTGAAGAATTAAACGAAAATCCTCAACTACCAATAGTGCAGGTAGTGAACGTAACCCCGTCTAAATTTGATCATTATATTCAAGTTCAAGGAAGTGTTAAGTCAGAGGAATTGATCAACATCTTCCCTGAATTTTCTGGAATTATTAAAAATATTTATGTAAAAAGTGGAGATAAAGTAAAAAAAGATCAACCTCTAATTAAAATTGATGATGGTGGTTTGAAAGAACAATTATCTCAGCTAGAAATAAAATTTGAATTAACAAAAACAACTTTTGAAAGACAAAAAAGACTTTGGGAGCAAAAAATTGGAAGCGAAATCCAGTTTTTAGAAACTAAATCAATGTTTGAAACGCAAAAACAAGCAATCAAACAGCTTAAAAAACAAATAGAAAAAACATTAATTCAAGCTCCTTTTAGTGGAACAATTGACAACGTAATTGCCAAACTTGGTGAGGTAGTCTATCCAGGAAAATCAAACTTAATGATGTTATTGAATATGGATAATCTTTATGTTGAATCAAATGTTCCTGAAAAATATATTTCCTCTATTAGTTCTGGAAATAAGGTGCTAATTGAGTTCCCGCTAATTGAACAATCTCTTACAACAACGATTCGCCAGTCAGGAAATTACATACATCCAACAAATAGAACGTTTAAAATTGAAATGGGTATTGAATCTAATGATATAAACTTGAACCCTAACTTAAACGCCAAAGTAAAAATTAATGATTATTCAAATGCCAATGCATTAATGATAAATCAAAATTTAATTAGCATAGACAGTGAAAATAAAGAGTACGTATATAAAATTTACTCAAAAAATAATAAAAACTACGTTTCTAAAACAAATATTAGTACCGGTAAAAATGATGGAATTTATGTTGAAATTCTTTCGGGTATTAGTCCAGGTGATCAGATAGTTTCTGAAGGAATTAGAAAATTAGCAGATAATGTAAGAGTTAAAATAATCAATTAAAAGTTACTGAATTGAATAATAAAGAAAAAGACTTTGCTCCTTCATCATGGGCAATAAACAATGGTACTACAATGTATGTTATTATGGCATTGGTTCTTTTTTTAGGTATTAATTACTATTTTAATATGCCTAGAGAGGAATATCCTGAAATAAAAGAAAACATAGTATTTATAAGTTCTATTTATCCAGGGAACACTGCTGAAGATGTTGAAAAACTTATTACAGAACCTCTTGAAGACAAGCTTAAATCTTTAAACAATATTCTTGAAATAAAGTCTTCTTCCAAAGAAAATTTTTCATTAATAATTATTGAATTCGATGACGAAATTGGATACACTGAAGCTAAACTTAAAGTAAAAGATGAAGTAGAATCTGCAGTAGCTAGTGAGGATTGGCCAATGTTTAATAATGTAAAAGTTGACCCTAATGTTTTCAATATGACTTTTACTGAAGAAATGCCAATAGTGAATATTAATATTTCAGGAGATTATTCTACTGAAAAACTTAAAGAATATTCTGAAATTTTACAAGATGAAATTGAAAGCTTAAGTGAAATTAAGAAAGTAGATATTTCTGGTGCTCTTGAGAAAGAAATAGAAGTTGCAGTAGATATTTATAAAATGATGGCTTCTAAAATTTCTTTTTACGATATAATAAACTCAATTCAAGCAGGAAATATTTCTATTTCTGCTGGAAACTTAAAGGCAAATGATCAAAGAAAGACTATTCGAATAATTGGTGAAATAAATTCCCCTTCTGAATTAGAAAATTTTGTCGTTAAATCATCATATAATAATTCAGTATTATTAAAAGATATAGCAGAAATAAAATTTAAAGAAAAAGAAGCTACAACTTATGCTCGTGAAAATGAAAAACCCGTAGTAATGTTAGTAGTCAAAAAAAGATCTGGAGAAAATACCTTAAGGGCAGTTGAAAAAATACGTTCTATTGTTGAACAACAAAAAGAAAATGTTTTTCCAAAAAACTTAATTGTTTCCATTGCGAATGACCAATCTGAATTAACTGAAAACCAAGTTACTGATTTAGTTAATAGTATAATTTTTGGAGTTGTTATTGTTGTTTTAGTATTGTTGTTTTTCTTAGGATTTAAAAATGCCCTTTTTGTTGGAATAGCAATTCCAATGTCAATGTTTATGTCGATTGCAATTTTAGGTGCAATGGGTAATACGTTAAATACCATGATACTATTTGGTTTGATTCTTGGATTGGGATTGTTAGTTGATAACGCTGTTGTTGTTGTTGAGAACGTTTACAGATTGATGGAAAAAGAAAACATGAACAGAATTGAAGCTACTAAAAAAGGTATTTCTGAAATTGCTTTCCCAATAATCATTTCAACCGCTACCACAGTAGCAGCATTTATTCCACTTGGATTGTGGCCGGGAAGAATTGGAAAATTTATGATTTTTTTCCCCATAACCCTTTCGGTAGTGCTGTGTTCATCATTACTTGTAGCAGTTTTTTTTAATTCGGTATTGGTTTCGAGATATATGCAAATTGAAGACAAAAACATGCCAATAAGTAGAATTATTAGGCTTACATCAATACTTGCAATTTTTGGAGTTATATTCTTAATTTTAGGTTTTACATTTGATGATATAGAATCTGCAAAAGTTTTTAGATTTTTAGGATCTATTATAACATTTATTTCAATTAATTTTTGGATATATAGATTGTTTCTTCGAAAATTAGCTAATAACTTTCAATCTAGAATTCTTCCAATTCTTGACTCGAACTATGAAAAACTGTTAAAAAAAATTTTAGTTGGTAAAAGACCATACATAGTAATACTGTCAACCTTCATTAGCTTAATCGTCGCTTTTATTAGCTTTGGAAAATCTGTTTCCTCGCAAAGAACAAGCATAGAATTTTTTCCCGATGAAGATCCTAGACAGATCATAGTTTATGTAGAATATCCCGAAGGCACAGATATTTCTAAAACTAACAAAATAGCCAAACTAATTGAAAAAGATATAAATTCCATAATATATTCCGATAAATATTTTGATGATAAGGGTTATAATTTTATGGTACAAAATAATATTTCACAAATTGGAGAAGGAACAGAAAATCCTGAAAAAGAAATAGGAGGATTAGAGGAGCTTCCTAATAGAGCTAAAATTACAACTTCCTTTAGAGATTTTAAATATCGCAAAGGATTAAGCTCAAGAGATGTTAGAATGGAGATACAGCAAATATTAAAAAACAAATATCCTGGAGTCTCCATAGCAGTTGAAAAAAATCAATCAGGACCACCTGTTGGTTACCCTATAAATATTGAGATAACTGGGAAAGATTATAGCACTTTAATTGAAAAAGCTGAAAAAATCACTGAGTATATTAATTCAAGAAATATACCTGGAATTGAAGAGCTAAAAATAGATGTAAATAAATCTAGAGTTACAAACCTTGTCAACATTGATAGAGAAAAAACTGGTGAACTGGGATTAAGTGTTGGCCAAATAGGTCAGCAATTAAGAGCAGCACTTTTTGGCACCAAAGCAGGAATTTATAAGGAAAACGGAGAAGATTATGAGATCAACGTTAGGTTTAATGAAGAAAACAGATATTCCGAAGACATACTGTTTGATCAAAATTTAACTTTTAAAGATCCAAACAATGGAATGATTAAAGAAATCCCTATATCAAGTGTGATTAGCAACTCTAGAGCGACAACTTTTAATGTTATTAAGCACAAAAATTTCAAAAGAATTGTTACAATTTATTCTGGATTGTCCTCTGGATATGTTGATGCTGGTGCAATTGTAAATCAAATTGTAAATGAAATGAAGAATTTCAAAGAAGATATAAGTATGATTGATATAGATTACACAGGTCAAATTGAAGAGCAAAATAAAAATCAAACTTTTTTACTTAAGGCTTTTGCAACTGGTTTATTATTGATTTTTCTATTATTAATCCTTCAATTTAATTCTGTGAGCAAACCCACTATTATAATGATAGCAATCATATTAAGTCTTATTGGAGTTTTCGGATACTTAGCTTTAACTGGAAATTCCTTTGTTATTTTAATGACAATGATGGGGATTATCGCTTTATCTGGAATCGTTGTCAACAATGGAGTTGTTTTGCTTGATTACTCGATGATTTTATTAAACAGAAAAAAAGAAGACAAATCTAATAAAGACAAAAAGTTAATTTTATTAAAATATGAATCAATTATCGAGTCTTGTAAATCAAGATTAAGACCAGTTTTGTTAACAGCAATTACAACTATAGGCGGGCTAGTTCCTCTTGCAACTGGATTTAATATTAATTTCTACACTCTTTTCAGCGATTTTAATCCAAATATTTATTGGGGAGGTGATAATTTTGTTTTCTGGGGACCTTTGGCTGTTACAGTTATTTCAGGTCTTGTAGTCGCTACATTTTTGACCTTATTTGTGGTTCCATCTTTGTTTATGATGATTGAAAAATTTAAATTGTGGATTGGTTTAAGATATAGATAATATCTTGTTAAATTTACACCATAATAAATTATAATGTATAGAACTCACAATTGTGGCGAGCTTAGATCCAAAGACAATAATATTGAAGTAACTCTTTCTGGGTGGGTTCAAAAATCTAGAAATAAAGGATTCATGATATGGATCGATTTAAGAGATCGATATGGAGTTACTCAATTAATTTTTGACGAAAATAGAAGTTCTAAAGATCTTTTTGAAAAAGCCAAATCTCTTGGAAGAGAATTTGTGATTCAAGTCAATGGAATAGTTATTGAAAGAGCTTCAATTAATCCTAATATTGATACAGGAGAAATAGAAATTTTAGTATCCGAGTTAACTGTATTAAACGAATCTATCACCCCCCCTTTTACTATAGAAGAAAACACTGACGGAGGAGAAGAACTTAGGATGAAATATAGGTATTTAGACATCAGAAGGAATTCTATAAAGAAAAAACTAATCTTCAGACATAAAGTAAGTTCTGTAATAAGAAATTATTTGAACAACTTAAACTTTGTTGATGTTGAAACTCCTTATTTAATTAAATCTACACCTGAAGGAGCAAGAGATTTTGTGGTTCCTTCACGAATGAACCAAGGTGAATTTTATGCCCTACCACAATCTCCTCAAACCTTTAAGCAGTTATTAATGGTTGGGGGCATTGACCGCTATTATCAAATTGTAAAATGTTTTAGAGACGAGGACCTTAGAGCTGACAGACAACCAGAGTTCACTCAAATTGACTGTGAAATGTCTTTTGTAAACCAAGAAGATGTTTTAACAACTTTTGAAGGGTTAATAAAACATTTGCTTAAAGAAGTTAAAGGTATTTCTATTGGGAAATTCCCAAGAATGACTTATGACCAGGCGATGTCTAAGTATGGCTGTGATAAGCCCGACATTAGGTTTGCAATGGAGCTGGTTGATTTAAATGACGTTTCAAAACATAAAGATTTTAATGTTTTTAATTCTTCTGAACTTGTTCTTGGAATTAGAATTGAAAAAGGAAATACACTAACTAGAAAAGAGATTGAAAATTATTCAAATTGGGTTAAAAGACCTCAAATTGGTGCAAAAGGATTGATCTACCTTAGATGTAATGATGATGGAACCTACAAATCCTCAGTTGATAAGTTTTTTGATCAAGATGACTTAAAAAAATGGGCTGATAAAACCAATGCTAAAAGTGGAGATCTTGTATTTGTTTTATCTGGAAAAATTGCAGAGGTTAGAGCTCAAATGAGTGCCTTAAGATTAGAAATTGCAGAAAATTTAGGGCTTAGAAATCCTGAAGAATTTGCTCCTTTGTGGGTTACAGATTTTCCACTACTTGAATGGGATGATGAGTCTAAACAGTTTCATGCAATGCACCACCCATTTACATCACCAAAAATTGATCAATTAGATCTTTTAGAAAAACATCCAGGAAAAGTTAAAGCTGACGCATATGATTTGGTACTAAATGGAAATGAAATTGGTGGAGGTTCAATTAGAATACACGATAAAAAAATTCAATCTATAATGTTTAATCATTTAGGTTTTACTGAAAAAGAAGCCAGCCAGCAATTTGGCTTTTTAATGAATGCCTTTGAATATGGTGCTCCTCCTCACGGTGGTATTGCACTTGGACTGGATAGATTAGTAGCGTTATTAGATGGCCAGGAAAGTATTAAAGAATACATCGCCTTTCCAAAAAACAATAGTGGAAAGGATATTATGATCGATGCACCTTCCAAAGTTGATAATTCTCAATTAAACGAATTGGGAATTGAACTTAGCAAAAAAATTGAATGAAAAATCTAATTTCACTATTATTTTTTATTTTAATCTCTGGAATAATCGCTGGTACTTACGTAGCTAATGATGATGAAGTTTTAGGCAATAAAATCATTGGTTTTAGTGTAGTTTTTTTAGTTTTTGTTTTCATGCCTATTTTTCTCTATAACAGATGGAAAGGGAAAAAATTAAGTGACTATACACTTAGTGAAGAAAACTTAAAAAAAATGAAAGCAAAATCCTCAAAATCAATTAAATAAATTAAATTTTTTCAAGAAAATATCCCCACTTAATTATTAATGTATACATTTGCATTCAAATAATTAAAATAATTAATGACAGGTACAGTAAAATTTTTTAATGGATCCAAAGGTTATGGGTTCATTACCAACGACGAAACGAGCGAAGATATCTTCGTTCATGTAACTTCTTTAGATGGTGTAAAGCTTAATGAGGGAGACAAAGTAGAATATTCAGAAGAGGAGGGTAGAAAAGGAAAAGTTGCAGCTAATGTTACTCTAATAGAAGAATAATAAAATATTTTATTTTTAAACGATTAGACCCTCAATTTATTGAGGGTTTTTTATTTTATATCTCTTTTCTTTTTAAAGAAGTCCTCAACCAAAATTTTAGATTCCTTTGCCATAATTCCATCGATAACTTTTGTTTTTGGATGAAGCTTAGTCTTCATTATTCTAAATCCCCTATGAGCATCACTAGCTCCAATAACTAATTTTGAAATCTGTGACCAATAGAGCGCTCCAGCGCACATCTGACACGGCTCAAGAGTAACGTACATAGTACAATTTTTTAAATATTTTCCACCTATATAATTTGCTGCGGATGTTATACATTGCATTTCAGCATGAGCTGTAACATCATTTAATGTTTCTGTTAAATTATGTGATCTTGCTATTATTTGATTATTACTAACAATTACTGCTCCAACAGGAACTTCGTCTTTTTGAAAAGCAATTTTTGCTTCGTCTAAAGCTCTTCTCATAAAGTAATTATCATCGTAAAGGTTGATCATTTAACTAATTTTATTGTACCATTCTAAGGCATTACCATCAGTTAAGCTTGCTACAAAACAACTAACATCAAGAAGTTGATCGTATAACTCTCCATCCTTATGAATGTAAGTTTCAGGAAGTGAAGCAAGAACTAAATCGTCTAAAGCACTAGTTTTATCTAATTGATTATTAACGGTTGCGTTTACAAAAACACTAAGTAATTTATGAATGACTTGATATCCTTTTAGTTCTTTTTCAATCACTTCTTTAGATTGATATACTTTTTTGACACTGATATCAATAATGTCCTTCATTTGAGCCTTAAATACACTTTCAGAAAGAAGAGTTTTTGAAAAGTCTCCATTTAATATTTTTTCTTCGTTTGCTAAAAATATTTTTACGGTGTCGTTAATCAAAGTATTAACCGACAGAGCTCTTAAATATGCTACTCTGTCTGTTTTGTGTTTTAATGAATTATACTTTTTAGTATCAATACTGTCTTTTACCAATCTTATTAAAAATTCTAATGCATATTCTTCAGAAATCCATCCTAAGTTGATCCCGTCTTCAAAGTCAATTAAAGTATAACAAATATCATCAGCTGCTTCGACTAAAAATGCTAAAGGGTGTCGCATAAAAGAACCGTCATTATTAACCATTCCAAGCTCATTTGCTACCTCCTCAAAAAATGAATTTTGAGAGGCAAAGAATCCATATTTTTTATCTTTAATATGAGTTGATTTTTTTGAAATTAATGATCTTCTAGGATATTTAGTAAAGGCACCTAAAGTTGAATAACTTAATCTCAAACCACCTTTAATACCAGCTTTATTCTCAGAAAGAATTTTAAAACCATTGGCATTTCCCTCAAAGTTACACAGATCTTTATATTGTTGATCACTTAAATTATTTTCAAACTTTTTTCCATATCCATTCTTAAAAAAATCGCCAATAGCCATTTCTCCACTATGTCCAAAAGGAGGATTTCCTATATCATGAGCTAAACTTGCAGCAGCGACTATAGCCCCAAAGTCATTACTTTGAAATCCATAGGTTTGTTTTAAATACGGATATTTTTCAATCAATTTTTTTCCAACAACTCTTCCTAGACTTCTACCGACAACTGAAACTTCTAGACTATGAGTTAATCTAGTATGGACAAAACTTGTTTTTGAAAATGGTATAACTTGGGTTTTATCCTGAAGTGATCTAAATGATGATGAAAAAATTATTCTATCATAATCAACCTCAAATCCGATTCTTGTTTCGTCTTGTTCAACTCTTAGCCTCTTAAGATTATCTCCTTGTCTTTTTAGTGATAATAATTTTTCCCAATTCATCAATGCAATTTACTGAACTATTTAAAAATAAAATATTAATAGTTCATAACATTAGCATAATAATATAATAACATACTAATAACCTGAATTTAACTGTTGAATAAACTAGATACCTGTTATTTGTGTAATCAAAAATAAAAAATATAAAAATGAAAAAATTATTTAAACTACAATCTTTGTTATTAGTTAGTCTTTTTATTGTCTCTTGTTCAAGTGATGACCCCGTTGTGGAAATAAATTCTATTCCGGTTGCTGTGGACATGTCTGCGATTTCCGATGCAGGTGCTGCAGTTGAAATTGAATTAGTTGCAACAGATGCTGACTATGATCCTCTTACCTTTTCAGTTGTTACTCAACCAACTATGGGTACAGTAACAATTTCAGGTAACAAGGCAACATATACTCCGAACGAAAATGCTGATGGAGTTGACACTTTTACTTACAAGGCAAATGATGGAGTTGCAGATAGTAACACTGCTACTGCCACTGTAACCGTAAATGGAAGTTTCACATTAAGTGGTACTTACACAACTAACAAAACTCTAACTGCTGATAAGATTTGGGAATTAAAAGGAAGAGTGTTTATTGCTGATGGAGCTACATTAACCATTCCTGCGGGAACAATTATTAAAGCAGCAGGTGGTACTGGAACTGATTCTTCTTTTATTTGCATCGCTAGAGGTGGTAAAATTGATGCTCAGGGTACAGCTGACAAACCAATTATTATGACATCTGTTGCAGATGATATTACTGTTGGTCAAAAATATGGGTCAAACCTAAATGATTCTAATGTTGGATTATGGGGAGGATTACTTGTTCTAGGGAAAGCGCCAGGTTCGTTTAAAAATGATGTTGTTGAGTTCCAAATTGAAGGAATTCCATCTGAAGAAACTAATGGATTGTATGGCGGAAATGATCCAGCAGATAATTCAGGAATAATCAATTACGTATCAATACGACATGGTGGAACGTCAATTGGAGAAGACAATGAAATAAATGGTCTTACACTAGGTGGAGTTGGTACTGGAACTACAATCACAAATGTAGAAGTTGTAGGAAATCAGGATGATGGTATAGAATTTTTTGGAGGAACTGTTAATGCTTCTAACCTATTAGTTTGGGGACATGGTGATGACGGTTTAGACATTGATCAATCTTACGCTGGGACAATTAACAATGCTGTTGTTATTGCAAATTCAACTTCTGATCATGGACTTGAAATTGACGGACCAGAAGGATCTATGGAAGATAGCTTTAAGCTTGAAAATATTACCTTAATAGGAGATGGAACAGCTGCAAATGGTGAATATGCAGATTTTAGACAAAAAGCCTTAGGTTCGATTAATAACTTATATGCTTATGGATTTCAGTTAGGAAAAGATTTTGAACTTGATGCTGAGGCTGACAGCGCTTCTTTTGAGGCTGGGACACTAACTTTTTCAAATATTGAAATAATTTTACCTGATGGTGAAAGTTTAACAGGAGGAGAAGTGTTTGATGATAAGTCAGAAACTCCAAATGCAATGTATGAAGATGCAAAAAATTTAGCTGGTGAAACATTTGCTAAAGGTGTAACTAGTGGCACTAGTAGTGTTGGTGCTGACCAATCTGTTTTTAACTGGACTTTTGCAAAGCACAAAAACGCAATGTAAAAAATTCTAATTGTTTTTGTTTTGTTAAAAAAGGCTTGATTAATTCAAGCCTTTTTTATTTAACATTCAGTTAACATAAGATCTTATATGTAAATAGATATTTGAAAAAAAATACTTACCAAATGAAAAAAACGATTTTTTTATTCTTTATAACTGGATTTTTATCTGTTAATTTACAGTCACAAACAGGTATTGTTAGGGGAAATTTAATTGATAATGATTTCCAAGATCCTGTTCCATTTGCAAATATCGTAGTTAAGGAGACAGGCACTGGAACAACCTCAGATTTTGACGGTAATTATGAACTTGTATTGAATGAAGGGGTTTATACTATTGTGTTTTCATTTATAGGATATGAAACTATTGAAATAGAAGATGTAATTGTAAAATCAGAAGAACCATCAATAATTAATGTCACTCTTAACACTCTAGCTCAAGGGCTAGATGAAGTTGTGGTTAGTGTTAGCGCAAGTACAAATACTGAAAAATCGGTTCTTGAATTTCAAAAAAAATCTATTAGTCTTGTTGATGGATTATCTTCTGAAAGAATTAAATCTTCAGGAGCTTCAAATATTGCATCAGCTGTAAAATCAGTTCCTGGTGTTTCTGTTCAAGGTGGAAAATACGTTTATGTTCGAGGTCTTGGAGACAGATATACAAAGTCTATTCTAAACGGAGTTGATATCCCGGGATTAGATCCAGATAGAAATACTATACAAATGGATATTTTTCCAACAAACATTTTAGATAATGTTATCGTAATTAAATCTGCCTCAGCTGAAATGCCAGCTGATTTTACAGGTGGAATTGTTGATATAGTTACAAAGGAGTTTCCAAATACCAAAAAGTATTCAATATCATTCAGTACAGCTTACAACTCAAAAATGCACTACAATAGCAATTACCTAACATCTAGATCTAGTAAAACAGATTTTTTAGGTTTTGATGATGGATTAAGATCCATTCCAGTAGATCCTTATCAAGGATACACAGTTTTGGAAGGAATTAATAGTCCTAAAATTACTCAAGTTACTAGAAAATTTAACCCAAATATGGCAGCTCTAAAGAAAACAAGTCTTGGAGATTATAGCTTTAGTTTTTCAGGTGGTAATCAGATTTTATTGAATAATAATAACAGACTTGGTTTTTTTGGGTCTCTGAGCTACAAAAATACAACTGATTTTTACGAAAACTCTGAAAATAATACTTACTATAGAGAACCTGACAAAAAAATCTTTAATCTTTATGAAAATAGAATTCAAAATGGCCCTTTGGGTGAAAACTCTATTATATTAAGTGCGATGACTGGAATTTCTTATAAAACAGAATTATCCAAGTATAAGTTTAATATTCTTCATATTCAAAATGGAGAATCAAGTGCAGGTATATTTGACCAAAAAATTAACTTAAATGACTCTAAAAATCTACTCAAACATAACATTGATTATACTCAACGAGCAATTTCTAACATTTTAATTTCAGGAACACATACCTTTAAAACAGAAAGTGATTGGAAATTAAATTGGAAAATTTCTCCAACTAAATCGTCAATACAAGATAAAGATGTAAGGACGACCTCATTTGAAATTACAGATGAAGGAAAATATGTAGTTCCTTTAAATGGTAAACCTAGTAGAATATGGAGAAATTTAGATGAAATAAATATTGTAAGTAAAATTGATCTACAAAAAAAGCTAAAATTATTTGATAGAGATGCTAAATTAAAATTTGGGGCATTTAACTCTTATAAAGAAAGAGAATATGATATTTACAGTTTTAGGATAAATGTTCCAACAAATCTTGGTGTTATTGATAACGGTAACCCAGATAATTTACTTAAAGCCGAATATACTTGGACTCCAACCAACACAGTTGGAAATCATATTGCACTATTTACAAATGGAGGTGTTGAGACAGGCAAAAATTATGATTCAAATCAAGTTAATATTTCAGGCTACTCATCTTTAGAATTCAAAATTAATGATAAAATTAAATCTGTTATTGGACTTAGAGTTGAAAATTTTATACAAAAATATACTGGAGAAAACAGCGGAGGATCGATTAAATATATAAATGAAAAGGTAATTGATAAATTAGACTTTTTCCCTTCCACAAATTTCATTTATTCTTTAAAAGAAAATTCAAATTTAAGATTATCTTATTCGAAAACTACTGCTAGGCCGTCTTTCAAAGAAGTGTCAATAGCGGAAATTTACGATCCATTATCAAACATGACTTTCAATGGTAATATAAATCTTAAGCCTAGCTATATTGATAATATTGATTTAAGATTTGAAATATTTGGAGATCAAAGTCAATTATTTGCTGTTAGCAGTTTTTATAAATCTTTTAAAGACCCTATTGAATTAACCTATTATGAATCATCTACAGAAAACTTTCAGCCAAAAAATTTAGGTAATGCAAAAGTGTATGGTTTAGAATTTGAAATAAGAAAACAACTTAGTAATTCTTTAGGTATAAACTTTAACGCGTCTATTATTGAATCTAGACAAAAGTATGGAGAAAGTGAACTTAGTCTTAGAACCAAAGGATTAAGAGAGGGTGAAACTTTAGGAAATTACAGAAGATTACAAGGTCAATCTCCATATTTAATAAATTCAAGTTTAGATTATAAAAACGAGAATGGTTTAAATACTGGACTATTTTTCAATATGCAAGGCAAAACTTTAGAGGTTGTTGGAACAGGTTTTGCTCCAGACGTCTACACTCAACCTTTTGAAAGCCTAAATTTAAATCTATCTAAATCATTAGGTGAAAATCAAAACAAAACAATCACTGTAAAAATTGAAAATATACTAGACTCAAAAAAACAAAGTGTTTATGAATCTTTTAGAGCTGACGATAAAGTGTTTTCCTTTAGAGATCAAGGAATAACATTTTCGATTGGCTATAGTATTAAGATTTAACAATATCTAAATAAAATAATAGTATTAGAAATTATAGTTAATAACTCTTTTCTTCGTTATTTAACTGCACTTCTACCTCAATTTTTGGATTTTTTGAGGAAACTAATTTTAGAATAGATAATGCTTGATCATTAAACTTTGGACTAACAATTAAAAAAGTCACCTCCCTAACTATTTTTCTGTTATCATAAGCTAATTCTACAGCCGAAAATTTTGCACATAGTTCTCCGTTGTAATACACATCTGTTCCGTCATATGTAAGCCCCTGTGTTGAAATATTAATTAGTGGATTACAACTTAGAGATAGAGTAATCAATAATAAGACGGCAATATTTTTCATTTTTTTATTTATAAAACTATAATTAATATCACTTAAAAATGTTAACATTAGGTTACTAAATTGTAATCCAATTAATGTTAATTTTTCTGATCTCTATAGCCAATAAATATAAAATAATGTCAAGTCCTTTGCCCAACTGAGTAAAAAGATATAAATTTCGTGTTATAGATATTTGTTAACATTAAAATAACAATTTCTTAACATAACAATTTCTTAACATTAGGATCAAAATAAGGTTTTAAAATTGCATCATAAAGTATAACCAATATGAAAAAAATATTATTTACTCTATTTTTATTATTTTCAATTAATGGATTATCTCAAGATGATCCAGCTGGAAAACCAAGCTTCAAAGTTTTTTGGAATTTTAAAAATGACTTCACAAAAGATGTAGAAAAAAACACAGCCTTTGAACTTAAAAGAGTTTATTTAGGTTACTCTTACAAGTTTGATGATAAAATATCTGGAAAAATAACCTATGACATAGGATCTAATTCAAGTGGAAGTGCTTACACTGCTTACGTTAAAATAGCTCAACTAGATTGGAAAGTAAGTTCTAAGGTTAAGTTTAGTTTAGGTCTTATAGAAAACAAACAATTTAAAGGTCAAGAAAATTTGTGGGGTTATAGATATGTTTACAAATCCTTTCAAGATGAATACAAATTTGGAGCGAGTGCAGATTTAGGGTTTAATTCTGAATTTAAATTAAATTCTAAATTAACAATGAATGTATTCTTTTTAAATGGAGAAGGATATAAAAATGTACAAGACAATGATGGTAATATTAGACAAGGCGTTAGTTTTTTCTATGATCTGCCAAAAGGATTCGAAACTAGAATTTATTTTGATTCTCATGATGCAAAAGATGCAAGTGCAATTACGAACTCTTCCTTTTTCTTAGGATACAAAGGAGACGGAGGAAGATTAGGGTTAGAATATAACAAACTTAATAATGCAAGAAACTATAAGTCATCCCAAGATGGTTATAACAGAGATGGGTTTTCTTTTTATGGATCAAAAAAATTACCAAAAAATTACGAATTATTTGTTCGTTACGACCAAATGACCTCAAACATACTTAATGGAGAATCCAAAGCATGGAACTATAATAATGATGGTAGCCTTTTAATGTTTGGTACTCAATACCAAGCAACAAAAGGTGTTAAATTCAACATTAACTATAGATTATTTACTCACGACAATTCAATAATAAACAACAAATCAATTCTGTCATTAAATGCAGAATTTAAAATTTAACATATGAATATTCTTAACATTAATTTTACATCGTTTTTTCTAGATTTAACGTATTTTTCAAGTCAATTTAATAATGACATGGACGTATATTTAATAATGATTATTGCCCTGGCTTTCCTGGCCATTGGAGACTTGGTTGTAGGTGTTAGTAACGATGCCGTAAACTTCTTAAATTCAGCTTTAGGATCAAAGGCTATTTCAGTTAGAAATATTATGATCTTAGCCAGTTTAGGTGTTGCAATTGGAGCTGTATTTTCAAGTGGAATGATGGAAGTTGCGAGAAAAGGAATTTTTAATCCAGATATGTTTTTCTTCTCAGAAATCATGATCATTTTTATGGCAGTTATGATTACGGACATATTGCTGCTTGATTTCTTTAACACACTAGGGATGCCTACTTCAACTACAGTTTCTATTGTATTTGAACTTTTAGGTGCAGCTGTAGCGGTTTCACTTATTAAAATTTTTGCTACAGGTGGCGATTCAAGTATGCTAGTTGAATATATAAACGTAACTAAAGCAACTCAGATTATTGGCGGAATACTGTTGTCAGTATTTGTTGCCTTCTCGGTTGGAGCAGTTATTCAGTATGTTTCAAGATTATTATTGTCTTATAATTATGAGCAAAAAGCGACATGGGTAGGTTCATTATTTGGCGGAGTAGCTTTAACTTCTATAACCTACTTCATATTTATGAAAGGAATAAAGGGCACTACTTATGCTAATCAAAATTTTGACATACTAGATGGTTCAACCATCGCAAACTTCATGGAAACTCAAGTTGTTTTAATTGCAATAAGTTTATTTATTGTTTTATCGTTAATTTCATTTTTAATTGTTTCTGTTTTGAAAATTAACATCTATAAAATTATAATTGGTGTTGGTACATTTTCATTAGCGCTAGCATTTGCTGGAAACGATTTGGTTAACTTTATTGGTGTTCCAATTGCTGCATGGCAATCATATGAAGCTTGGAGCGCATCTGGAGTTGCGGCAACTGAATTTTCTATGGATGTTCTATCCAAAAAAGTTCCTACTCCAAGTTTACTATTATTTTTAGCTGGAATGGTAATGGTAGTGACTTTATGGATTTCATCTAAAGCTAAAAAAGTAACTAAAACTGAAATTGATTTAGCTAGACAACAAGACACAAAAGAAAGATTTAACCCAAACTTTTTTTCAAGAGGAATTGTTAGAGCTTCTGTTAATTTGTCAAATATATTTTCAAAAGTTGTTCCAAGTAATGTTCAAAAACACATTGACTCACGATTTGAAAAACCTGCAATAGAATTATCATCTAATAAATCAATTGAATTGCCTGCTTTCGATATGATCAGAGCAGCAGTAAACATGATGGTTGCAGCAATTCTTATTTCCATAGCTACATCTTTCAAATTACCTTTATCTACGACTTATGTAACATTCATGGTTGCTATGGGTACATCACTAGCTGATAGAGCATGGGGAAGTGAAAGTGCAGTATACAGAGTTGCTGGAGTTCTAAATGTAATTGGTGGTTGGTTCTTTACAGCTTTTATTGCTTTTGTAGGTTGTGGAATTATTGCGTTCCTAATAAATTTAGGTGGACCTTCAGCTATAGCTATTCTTCTATTTGTAGCATTATTGTTATTAGGAAGAAACTATATTTCTCACAGAAAAGAAACTGCTCAGATTAAAAATGAAGATGCTTTAAGCAAAGCAGAAAGCAGATCAATTCAAGGAGTTATTTTAGAGAGTTCAACTAATATTTCAAAAGCTTCAAAAAAGATTAAAAAAATCTTTACTGCATCAATTGAAGGACTGGCGACACAAGACTTATCATCTCTTAAAAAGAATAAAAAAGAGGTTAAAAAATTAGCTGATGAAATAGAAGAGTTAAGAAACGATTTATTTTACTTTATTAAAAACTTAGATGAGTCTACAATAAAAGGAGCTAGTAACTTCTATATTAATGTTCTTGGTTCTTTACAAGATATTACAGAATCTCTAGAATATATTTCAAGGGTTACTTTCAAACATATTAACAACAATCACAAGGCTTTAACTTTTAATCAAATTAGAGAACTGAGAGAAATTAACGTTCAGCTTGAATCATTATTTGAGAAAATGAAAACTGTCTTCTCTAAAAATAATTTCAAAGAAATTTCTAATATTCTTGATTCTAAAATAAAATTATTGAATTCTTTAGGGGAAAAAGTTAATAATCAAATTTCGAGAACAAAATCTGAGGAGTCAAGTCCAAAAAACACAACGCTATACTTTAATATATTAACTGAATCGAGTGATTTAATTAAAGCTACAATGTCGATGTTAGAGCTTTACAATGAAGAATATGATTCAAGTGTAGAGCCTCCTTCAAAGGGAAATAATAAGTAATAAAACTTAATTCCAAAAAAAAGCAATTCATTACGAATTGCTTTTTTTTGTTTGGTTAATTTTTTTTAAGATCCACACATTAAACAATCATCGTCTTCACTTTGCTTTGACTTTGCAAGCATTTCTTTTAGTTCTTTTGGATTTAATGGTTCAACAGGAATATTAGATGGTTTAGTTGATCCTGACTTGGAAGAAGCAATTGTTGTTGAAGCAACTTTTTCTTTTTCTGGCTCTGACTTCTTTTTATTATCAATAGTAAATTTAATTGCATCAACAGCGGACTTGGTTCTTAAATAATACATCCCAGTTTTAAGACCTGATTTCCAGGCATAGAAATGCATAGAAGTTAATTTAGCCATTGTCGCACCTTCCATAAATAAATTTAAAGATTGAGATTGATCTATAAAGTAACCTCTATGTCTTGACATATCAATAATATCTTTCATACTTAGTTCCCAAACAGTTTTATAAAGTTCTTTAATATCATTTGGAATAATATCAATATGTTGTATTGAGCCATTCGCTTTCATCAGTTCCTGTTTTAAACCTTCGGTCCACAAGCCTAAATTCACTAGGTCTTCAAGTAAGTGTTTATTAACAATAATAAACTCTCCACTCAAAACTCTTCTGGTGTATATGTTTGAAGTATAAGGCTCAAAACATTCATTATTTCCAAGAATTTGAGATGTAGATGCAGTCGGCATTGGAGCAACTAATAAAGAATTTCTAACTCCATTCTTTTTTATGTCTTTACGTAAAGAACCCCAATCCCATCTTCCACTTAATTCGCTATCCTCTATTCCCCAAAGATTGTATTGAAACTCCCCATTAGAAATAGGAGATCCTTTATAGGTTTCGTAAGCACCATCTTTTTTTGCCTCTTCCATTGAAGCAGTTAAAGCAGCAAAATAAATTGTTTCAAAAATTTCCTGGTTTAACTTTTTAGCTTCGTCACATGTAAAAGGAAGTCTTAGAGAGATGAATGCATCTGCAAGTCCTTGAACTCCTAAACCAACAGGACGATGTCTAAAATTTGAATTTTTTGCTTCAGGAACTGGGTAATAATTCCTGTCTATAACTCTATTCAAATTTTTAGTTACTTGCTTTGTAACCTTAAAAAGCTCTTTATGATCAAATGAGTTGTTTTTAACAAACATTGGAAGTGCTATTGAAGCTAAATTACATACAGCAACTTCATCTGGAGAAGTGTATTCAAGAATTTCGGTACACAAATTTGATGATCTTATGGTCCCTAAATTTTTTTGATTGGATTTTCTATTAGCTGAATCCTTATATAACATATAAGGAGTTCCTGTTTCTATTTGTGACTCTAAAATTTTTTCCCAAAGATCTCTTGCTCTAATTGTTTTTCTTCCTTTGTTTTCTTTCTCATATTTAGTATAAAGTTTGTCAAACTCATCACCATGACAGTCTTGTAATCCTGGGCACTCGTTAGGACACATCAAAGTCCACTTACCATTTTCTTCAACTCTTTTCATGAATAGGTCAGAGATCCACATAGCATAAAATAAATCTCTTGCTCTCATCTCTTCCTTACCATGATTCTTTTTTAATTCTAAAAAGTCAAAAATATCTGCATGCCAAGTTTCTAGATAAATTGCAAAAGAACCTTTTCTCTTTCCTCCTCCTTGATCTACATATCTAGCAGTGTCATTAAAAACCCTAAGCATAGGAACTATTCCGTTA
Source organism: Flavobacteriaceae bacterium (assembly GCA_016780345.1). Taxonomy (GTDB): domain Bacteria; phylum Bacteroidota; class Bacteroidia; order Flavobacteriales; family Flavobacteriaceae; genus MAG-121220-bin8. The sequence goes on from JADHLZ010000004.1 coordinate 33,120, forward strand.
GAGGTTCCATTTGTTCCTGCAATGTAAGAACCTGTAGCTCTAATACTATGAATTGATAGACCTATTCCGCCAGCAGATTGTGAAATTTTTGCTGTCTGTTTTAAAGTATCATAGATTCCTTCAATACTGTCGTCTTTTGTTGTTAAAAGAAAACAAGAAGACATTTGTGGTTTTGGAGTCCCTGAATTAAATAAAGTTGGAGTTGCATGAGTAAAATATTTTTTAGACATCAAGTGATAAGTCTCGATAGCTGAGTCTAAGTCTTCCATATGAATTCCTATGGAAACTCTCATAAGCATGTGTTGAGGTCTTTCAGCAACAATACCATTTAACTTTAAAAGATATGATCTTTCGAGAGTTTTGAATCCAAAATAATCATAACTAAAGTCTCTATTGTATATAATAGTTGAATCAAGTAATTCTGCATTTTTTTCAATCACTTTATAAACTTCGTCAGAAAGCAATGGTGCATTTTTGCCAGTTCTAGGGTTAATATAACTGTACAAATCGGACATAGTTTCAGAGAAAGATTTTTTAGTATTTTTATGAAGGTTAGATACAGAAATTCTTGCTGCAAGCTTTGCATAATCAGGATGAGTAGTTGTCATTGTAGCTGCAATTTCAGCAGCAAGATTATCAAGTTCAGAAGTAGTAACTCCATCGTATAGACCTTCAATTACCCTCATAGAAACCTTAACTGGATCCACAAGATCATTTAGGCTATAACATAATTTCCTTACTCTTGCGGTAATTTTATCAAACATTACCGGTTCCTTATGGCCATCTCTTTTTACTACATACATATGCTTAGTAATTTATAATTTTAAAAATATTTTATGAATATAGAAAAGTTACTTTCCATAGTTTAAAAATCCTCATCAATACTAAATTCTGAAGATTTAGTGTCATTATTTAAAACACCTGCTTTTTGATATTCAGAAACTCTCTTCTCAAAGAAATTAGTTTTACCTTGAAGAGATATCATATCCATAAAATCAAATGGATTGGTTACGTTAAATTCTTTTTCACAATTCAATTCCACAAGTAATCTATCAGCAACAAATTCAAGATATTGAATCATTAGTTTAGAATTCATTCCAATTAAACTTACAGGAAGTGACTCAGTAATAAACTCTCTTTCAATATTCAAAGCGTCAACCAATATTTCTCTAATTCTTTGTTTTGAAACTTTATTCACCAAATGATTGTTGTGTAAATGAACGGCAAAATCACAGTGAACACCCTCATCTCTTGAAATTAATTCATTTGAAAAAGAAAGGCCGGGCATAAGTCCTCTTTTTTTAAGCCAAAAAATCGAACAAAAAGCACCGGAAAAGAAAATTCCTTCAACAGCAGCAAATGCAATTAATCTTTCAGCAAAAGAATCTGACTCAATCCATCTTAAAGCCCAGTCGGCTTTCTTTTTAATTGCAGGAAAAGTTTCAATAGCATTAAAAAGTTTGTCTTTTTCTTTAGGATCTTTAACATAAGTATCAATTAATAAAGAGTAAGTCTCAGAATGAATATTTTCCATCATAATTTGAAACCCATAGAAAAATTTTGCTTCAGAATATTGAACTTCATTAACAAAATTTTCAGCTAAATTTTCATTTACAATTCCGTCTGATGCAGCAAAAAAAGCAAGAATGTGTTTAATAAAATACCTCTCATCATCTGTTAATTTTTCTTTCCAATCGTTTAAATCTTCACTAAGATCAATCTCTTCTGCTGTCCAAAAACTTGCTTCACATTTTTTATACCATTCCCACAAATCGTGGTGCTCAATAGGAAAAATAACAAATCTATTTTTATTTTCTTGTAAAATTGGTTCAACAGCAGACATATTAATTAACTTTAGTTTTTAAAATTTAGTAAAATTTTTTGGTTGTTGTTTAACACAAAGATTCTAAAATGTTTCCATAAATAAAAGCAGTAGTTATTCACAAACTGAATTAGTTCTTAACAATTTAAAAAATATAAATTTTTATTATTAAGACTCGCTATATTTTCAATTGTCTGAAAATCAAATACTTAATAAACATTTTTTTATATTCTATTTTAATGTTACTTTTTTCTTTTGTTTTTTGCAATTTTTTCAAGCTCCAAAAACCATTGTTTTCCAAACTTTTTAATTAATGCATCTTTAACAAATTCAAAGACTGGTTTTTTAAGCTCATTTCCTAAACTACAGGCATCTGAACATATGTCCCATTTGTGATAGTTAACAGCTGTAAAATCAGAATATTCCTTAACTCTTATAGGATACAAATGGCAAGAGATAGGCTTATTAAAATTAATTTCTTTTTTATTGTATGCTTTTTCAATAGCACAAGATAATGTGCCGTTTGATTCAAAATGCACATAAACACAAGCTTTAGAAGCTCCTAAAGGTGTCTCAAATTTTCCGCTCTTTAATGTAATGTACTTTCCTTTTGATTTTATAATTTTGATTGCTCTTGGTAAAAGATATTTTGATATTTTATGAAAATTTTTATCAAGAAGTTTAGCTTCATGATTTTCAAGAGGAGCTCCAGCTATACCCTCTACGCAACAAGCTCCCTTACATTTTGAAATATTACAATGAAAATTATTTTCCAAAATTTCCTCAGAAACCAAACTTTTACCAATTCTAAACATCTATGATAAATTTAAAAAAATACTTAATTTTTAATTTAATATAAATATATATTTGCAAAAAAAATTATGATCAATATTAAAGAAATTTTTACAGTAGGAATGATTCTTTTTGCCGTAATTGATATTATTGGAAGTGTCCCAATCATAATTGATTTAAGAAAAAAAGTTGGACATATTCAATCAGAAAAAGCATCTATAGTTTCTGTTATTTTAATGATTGCTTTTCTTTTCATTGGTGAAGAGATTTTAAATTTAATCGGAATTGACGTAAACTCTTTCGCAGTTGCGGGAGCTTTTGTAATTTTCTTTATTTCTTTAGAGATGGTTTTGGGAATTTCAATTTATAAAGATGAAACACCAGAAACAGCCTCAATTGTTCCTATTGCATTTCCTTTAATTGCAGGGGCAGGTACGCTTACAACACTACTATCTCTAAGAGCAGAATTTCAATTAGTAAATATAATTATCGCTATAATTGTAAATATTTTATTTGTTTATTTAGTTCTAAAATTTTCTGATAAAATTGAGAAGATCTTTGGAAAATCAGGAATTAGTGTAATTAGAAAAATTTTTGGTATAATTTTAATGGCAATTGCTGTCAAATTATTTACTAGCAATATTCAAGGGTTGTTCTAATATGAAAAAAATATATTTCTTTATAATTTTAGCTGTTATTCTATTAATTTTTAATTTAACTAAAGTTGATTCCAATCAGTTTTTTTCTAATGATAGTAAAATTGGACTGATTGGTGTAGTTGCTTGCACATGTGCTGTTACACTATTATTAATTCTTTATGTTTCAAAAAAAATTAATAGTAAACATTGATTAAATATCATGAATGTGAACTATTTCTAATCCAGATTTTTTAAGAAAATCTATTCCTGTTTTATCCTTATATTCAATTATATAAACTAGTCTTTTTATACCAGACTGGAAAATTAATTTACTACATTCTCTACAGGGAGATAATGTAATATACAAAGTCGCTCCTTCACAAGATTGAGTAGAAGCCGCTACTTTCATTATAGCGTTAGCCTCTGCATGTAAAACATACCACTTGGTATTATTTTCCTCGTCTTCACAAATATTTTCAAATCCAGTAGGAGTTCCATTATATCCATCTGAAATGATCATTTTATCTTTAACTATCAATGCTCCAACTTGTCGTCTATGACAATAGGAGAGTTTAGCCCACTCTTTAGCCATTTTTAAATATGCAATGTCATATTTTTTTTGCTTTAATATGGTCATATCAAATCATTTGGTATATTAACTTTAAAGATAATAGGATTATTAGTAATGAACATGTGTTTATATAATTAATTCTTTTCAAAAAATTAAACCTTATCACAATAAAATTAATTATCAGTATAACTAAAACAACAACTAATTGTGACATTTCAACTCCAAAAGCAAAACCTAAAAGTGGAGTTATTTTAGTTTCTGTAGAATCTGTTAGCATCTCAAAATAGTTGCCAAAACCAAAACCGTGAATTAATCCAAAAAAAATTGAAAAACCATACTCTAATAACTTATATGTTTTTACTTGATTATTTAAAATATTATAAACAGAGGTTAAGATTATAGTCACTGGAATTAAAAATTCTATTGTTTCTGAAGGTGGTTTTAAAATATCAAAGGCTGATAGAATTAAAGAAAAAGTATGTCCTAATGTAAAAGATGTTACTACCCAAAAAACAGTTTTATAATCCTTGAAACTATGAACAATAGTCAATGCAGAAAGAAACAACATGTGATCAATCGCATTCCAATCTAAAACATGAAATAATCCCAGCTCTAAATAAAAAACTAAATCGTACATACTTAAATATAATTAGAAACCTCTTTCATTTTTAATGTTTTGATAAGCTTTTTGAATTTTTTGGAACTTATCCTGAGCCGCTTTTACATAAGCTTCTCCAAGATGTTGAACTTTATCAGGATGATGTTTTTTTGCTAAGGCTCTATATGATTTTTTTATTTCATCATCAGAGGAATTTTTATATACCTCTAAAATTTTATAATCATTGTCAATTTCAACAATAAACATTGCTTTAATACTTAAAAAATCAGCGTATGATAATTTAAATAAATTTGAAAACTCTAAAAGTTTATTGATTTCTTGATTACTAATACTCCCGTCTGCCTTAGCTATTCCAAATAAGAAATGTATCACTTGAAGTTTACTTTCATAATTCAATCCGAAATTAAATAATTGTATTATTTGATTTAATGAAACTTCCTTATTTTTAAAATTATGATTAAAGATTTTAAATACCTCATTAGCTCTATTTTTACCATAAGTCGAAACAAAATAGAGTCTTACAAAATCCAATTCTTTTTGAGAAACCTTGCCGTCAGCTTTAATAACTATTGAAGCTAGAGCCAATAAATTAATCTCAAAATCCTTATTAGAAATCTTTACTGATTTAGTTGATAATAAAGACCCAATAAGAAATCCTATTATAGCTCCTGGAAGCTTAAATATTGTATATCCAATAAAAGAAAATATCCATTTATACATTAATAGAATTTCAGTCAAATTTACAAATCTATAGTTAATTAAATGAAGAGTTTTTAATCATTGTTTATTATATTTGTGTGAATAAAAAATTTAATTTATGTATCCAGCTGAATTAGTTAAACCTATGAGAGAAGATTTAACTTCTGTAGGATTTATTGAATTGAAAGATTCCAATGATGTTAATACTAATCTTCCTAATTGTAAAACAGCTGTTATAATTGTTAATTCAGTTTGTGGTTGTGCTGCTGCCAATGCTCGTCCAGGAGTTAAAAATTCATTAAATAACGATAAAAAGCCTGAAAAATTATTTACTGTTTTTGCTGGTGTAGACAAGGAAGCAACAGATGCTGCGAGGAACTTGATGATTCCTTTTCCTCCATCTTCACCATGTATTGCTTTATTTAAAGACGGCGAACTAGTTCATATGCTTGAGAGACATCATATTGAAGGAAGATCCTCTGAATTAATTAGTGAAAACTTAAAACAAGCATACAATCAATTTTGCTAACTTTTTATAGGAAAAGTTATTGTAAAAGTTGTGCCTTTGTTTAATTCAGTATCAAAATCAATAATACCATTGTAAGACATAACAAGGTTTTTTACCATTCCTAAACCAAGACCCATTCCTCCAGATTTTGTTGTAAAATTTGGTTCAAAAATATTAGAAATAACATCATCTGAAATTCCATGACCATTATCTTTAACATTTATTTCAACAATATCTTCCTTTTTCTCAATTAGAACTTCTATTTTAGGATTAACAACATTTTGACAAGCATGAACTGAATTTTTAATTAAATTAGTAATAATTCTAACAATTTGCGGTTTGTCAATTTCAACAATTATATTTTTTAAATCAGATTTAAAAGAAATATTTTCTTCTTTAAAAATTTCTAAAGCTAATTTAACTGCAAGTACAATATTTGTTTTTTCTCCTTTTTGAATAGGCATTTCAGAAAAATTTGAAAAAGCGGAAGCTATCGAACTCATTGTTTCTATCTGTTGAATTATCGTTTGAGTAAATTCCTGAACTTTGTCTTTATTTTTTTTGTCATTTACTTTGAAGTTTCTTTCAAAGCTCTGTACACTTAGTTTCATTGGTGTCAAAGGGTTTTTTATTTCATGCGCAACTTGTTTAGCCATCTGTCTCCATGCTTGTTCTTTATTAGATTGAGATAATTCTTTAACATTTTTATCAAGCATCTCAACCATGTTATTATATGAATCAACTAAACTATTAACTTCTTTACTTCTTGCTTTAATTATAATCTTGGAATTTTTTTTATCCAATCTAGTCTGCTTCATTTTTAAAGCAATTTCTGAAATAGCTTTAGTCATGTATTCTGAAATAAAATACGATATTATAATAGAAAGAATCAGTAAAAAAAAGTAGACCTCTCCTAATATAATTAGGAATGATTGTAATTCATAAGAGTTTAAATTATCATCATCGTAATAAGGAAGATTAAGAATCCATAGTGGTTTGAAATTATCATCCAAAATTAAGGAATAAGATGATCTATATTGAAGATCATCTAATGTTGTAATTTGTATAACTTTATCGCCCTTTTGTTCTAAAATCTTTGAAAGAAGTTCTTTATCAATAAAATTAATTTCATTTTTAGAGAGTGTAGAATTAATTAATGATCCGTCCAAGTTATATAAGCTAAATTTTACACTTTGAACGTCTGAAACTTCATATATTTTTTCAGCTAAAATGGAGTCAAATTCTTTAATATTTTTTCTATCTCCAGCTTTATTTGAAAAGTAGGCTAAACTTCGTTGTATTTGAGCTTCTTTTCTTTCTAATCTCTTTGAATGGTATTTATCAGATTGTGTTTTAAATTGAGGAATTGTAATTAAAGATATTAATATAAATGTAGCAACTACAATAATTGTCATTGCTAAAAAAATTCTAGCTCTTAATGATAGGTTTGTTTCAAAATTTAAATAATTTTTCAATTTCTTAATATCTTATAAAGTTTAATTAAAACTAGAATCAATATTATAAATATTACTGTGAAGAATGTAAATAGAGTCCAATTCACTGTGTTTTTTAAAACTACTAAAAAAACAACTGAGACAAGAATCACACTTGTTACTTCATTCCAAATTCGCATAAAATCTGAGGAATATTTTATAATTCCTGATTGTAATTCTTTTAAGATATAGTGAGTTTTAATATGATATAAAACAAGAGAAAAAACAAAAATTAATTTCGTGATCATCCATTTTTCATATAACCAATTTGGAACTAAAATCAATAACCATATTCCAAAGAATAAAGCCATAATTGCTGATGGCCAAGCAATTATAAACCATAACCTTTCCATCATAACAGAAATCTGATTAGTTAAAATTTCCTTTTCCAATTTTTCCTTTTTAGAAGACTCAATAAAATATATAAATAATCTAGGAATATAAAATAATCCCGCAAACCATGTAATTACAAAAATTATGTGTAAAGATTTAATTATGTTGTAATATTCCAAAATAATTTTTAATTAAGATTTGCCCACTCGTCAATCCATCTGCTTAATGTTTTTACCCATTCTTTATCATCATTTAAACAAGGAACCACGTGAAATTCCTCTCCTCCTTTTTCAATAAAATCTTCTTTGGCCTCCATCGCAATTTCTTCTAAAGTTTCTAAACAATCGGAAACAAAAGCTGGAGTAACAATAGCCATTTTTTTGGTTCCAGTTTCTGCAAAATTTTCAACTACCTTATCTGTATATGGTTTTAGCCAAGGCTGACCAGCTAATCTAGACTGAAAGGAACTCGAATAAGACCCCTCATTTAGTTCTAAATACTCAGCAACTAGCCTTGTTGTTTCATAACATTGATGTCGATAGCAATATTTATGGGCAGAGGATCTAGTTTGACAACAGCTTTGATCAATTTTACAATGAGATTTTGTAATATCTGTTTTTCGAATATGTCTCTCAGGAATACCATGATAAGAGAAAAGAATATGGTCCCATTCTTTTCCTTTTAAATATCTTTGAATCGAATTTGATAAAACCCGTATGTAATCTTTGTGATTATAAAAAGCTGGTAAATTATTAAAGCGAATATTTGGGAATAACTCATTTTTTATTTTTTCAGCTAAAACTAAAATTGTTTCAGTAGAAGCCATAGCATGTTGAGGATATAAAGGAATAAGTAATATTTCTTTAACACCTTTATCAACTAATTCTTGAATTCCTGACTTTATTGAGGGGTTTCCATATCTCATGGAGAGTGCAACTGGAATTGAGGTGATATTTTTTAATTTTTCCAATAATCTATAAGACAATACTATCAAAGGGGAACCTTCATCCCACCATATTTTTTTGTAAGCTTTAGCTGATTTTTTGGGTCTAAAATTCAAAATTATTCCTTTAACCAATAGAGTCCTAAGCCATAACGGCTCATCAATAACTCTTTCGTCCATTAGAAATTCCTTCAAATATTTTTTTACATCCTTAACATCAGTGCTATCGGGCGACCCTAAATTAACTAATAAAGCTCCTTTCATGTTTAAATTAAATTGACATTAAATATTTTTTTGGAGTGGTTCCAAATTTTTTTTTAAACGCATTTATAAAATGTGTTGCTGTACTGTAACCTACTTTTAGCGCTACTTCATTCACATTGTATCTTCCAGATGACAATAGCCTTTTTGAAACCTGCATTTTATAATCCAATAGGAAAGAAAAAACTGAAGATCCGTAAACTTGCTTGAAACCTTGTTTTAGTTTTTTTAAATTTATATCCACTTCTTTTGCAAGTTCGATTAAAGTAGGAGGTTCTATCATTTTTGAAATTATTATTTCTTTGGCAAGTTTTATTTTCTTTATGTTATTATCGTCAGCTAAGAAAGGGCACTGTTCTATGTCCATTTCTTTGTCTTTACTAAAATACAAACTCATCAACTCAAAAACTTTTCCTCTCAGATAAAGAGAGTGCATTGTGAGATTCAATGATTGTTGATACATTTGATTTAAAATTACAGCAATCATTGGGCCAATTTTTTTTTCTTTATATAACTTGTTTCCAGTATTTTCATTATTTAAAAACAAAATCTGATCCGCCTCATTTGAGAATAAACTATGAAATTTTTTAATTGAAATTAAAATTGAAAGGACTTGACTTTCTGAATTTAAAACTAGGTTAATCGGCAATTCTTTTTCTGGGTTATATAATAAAATAGAGTTTTCATTCTCAACATTAAAAATATAAGACCCTTCATTAAAAAAAAAATTAGCCATTCCCTTTAAACAAAAATGGAATTGTATATAGTCTTTTCCAATACTATAATTAAAATTTTCTTCATGATCTCTATCATTTGTATGCTTGAGTAAAACTATACCCTCATCCACTTTAAAGCTTTCACTGGTCCCTTTTGCGATATTTTTTAAATTCATAAAAAAAAATATTCTAATTTAGAATTGTTCTAAATTGAAAATTATATATTTAAACATTTACTCTGTAAAAATATAAAATATATTAGTATTTAAATAACACTTTTTAGGAAAAAACTTATTGCGTTATTAATAGACCTTTAAGAGTTATTTTTTGAATAAGTGTAATAGTATTTTTACAGCTATAAAAAAATTATTTGAAGACTCCTTTTTTTATCGTTGTAGGCATAAGCTACAAAGATGCTGACGCTTCTATAAGAGGTAAATTTAGCATAAACCCATCTTCATCTGAGAAGCTTATTAAATATTCCTCTAAAATCGGATTAAATAATATTGTGGTAAATTCAACATGTAATAGAGTTGAAATTTATTCGTCATTTAAAGATCCTAATTTACTTATTGATTTACTTTGTAAATACTCAAAAGGCACTATTAAAGAATTTAAAGATTTCGGATATATAATTAAAGGCAAGAAAGCGATTAAACACATTTTTAATGTTGGAACTGGTTTAGACAGTCAAATATTAGGAGACTTTGAAATCATTGCCCAACTTAACAATAGTTTCATAAGATCCAAAAAACTAGGTGCTATTGATCCTTTATTTGACAGACTTTTCAACATGGTAAAACACTGTAGTAAAAGAATAAAAAATGAAACCAATCTTTCATCAGGAGCGACTTCAGTTTCTTACGCTGCCGTTAGATATATTCTTGATAATATTCCAGATTTAAAGTATAAAAAAATTCTTTTGTTTGGAGCAGGAAAAATTGGAAGAAATACTTGTGAGAATTTAGTTAAACATACTTCAAATAAGCATATAACATTAATAAATAGATCTGAAGATAAAGCGAAACTCATTTCAGGTAAATTTAAAGTTTTAATTGAAAACATTAAAAATCTTAATACTTCAATTTCTAACTCAGACATTCTTATAGTAGCAACTGCAGCTGATAAACCTACGGTTACAAAAAAAATGATCCCTAAAGCTAAACCGCTTACGATTTTAGATTTATCCGTTCCAAAAAATGTAGATGAAAATATATCAGAATTTAAAAATGTAGATTTACTTGACCTTGATTACTTATCAACCATTACAAATAATAATTTAGAAAACAGAAAAAAATTCATTCCTGATGCGGAAAAAATAATTATAGAAATTATTAATGATTTTTATCTGTGGATTGAAACTCGAAAGTTTGCACCAACGATAAATGCTTTAAAATTAAAATTTAAAAAAATTCAACAAAATAAAATTGACCTTCTCAAGAAAAAAACATCCACTTTTGATGACAATAGTTTGAAAGAAGTATCTGAACATTTAATACAAAAAATTACAAATCGAATTGCCAATCATTTAAGAGATAGTGATGATTTTGAGGAAGAATTAGAATCGATAAAAACAATTTTTCAATTAAATCAAAATGATTACTAATTTAAAAATTGGCACTAGAAATAGCGATCTAGCTATATGGCAGGCTAACTTTGCAAAAAAAAAACTTCAAAATTTAGGAATACATTCCAAATTAGTAAAAATTAAATCCGAAGGCGATATAAACCAAATTACACCTTTATATGACTTTGGTATTAGCGGAGTGTTTACAAAAAGTTTAGATCAAGCTTTGCTAAACAATAAAATTGATATTGCAATTCACAGTCTAAAAGATGTGCCAATTAATATGGCTAAAGGACTAGAAATTAACTGCGTATTTGAAAGAGCTAACCCTTTCGATATTCTTGTCTTGAAGAAAAGAAAATTAGATTTTAATTCACCCTTAACAATAGCAACAAGTAGTATAAGAAGAAAAACACAATGGTTAAACAAATTTCCTAATCATAAAATAGTTTCTCTAAGAGGAAATATTTGCACGAGAATGAAAAAGTTAAAAAACAATAATTGGGATGGTGCAATATTTGCTAAAGCAGGATTAGACAGGTTGTCGATTGATCCAAAAAATAAAAAAACCCTTTACTGGATGATTCCCTCTGCTGCTCAAGGCACTATTGCCATAGTATCCAAAAAAGATAGCTTAGAGTTGAATAAAATCTTGAAATCCATTTCTTGTCAAGACACTTTTCATTGTGTAGATCAAGAAAGAAAATTTTTAAAACTGATGGATGGGGGATGTTCTATGCCGATATCATCCTTCGCTCATATAAAAGGAAATAAGCTAAACTTTAAAGTTGGTTTAACCTGTTTAAGCGGCAAAGATTCAATTACTGCAAATGATCATTATGAAACAAATGATTCTAATGCTTACAAAAAAATTTACAACTTATTAATGTCAAAAGGGGGGGCGGAAATCCTTTACAAGCTCAAAAAAAGTAATGGAAAAAATTAGAATTCTCTCAACTAAAAACTTAGAACATAAGTTTAAAGTTCTATTCAACAAAAAAAAGTTTGATCTTTATGAACATAGTTTTATTAACATAGATTTTGCAGATTTTGATTTTCCTCAACATGATGAAAGCTGGATTTTTAGTAGCAAAAATTCGGTAGAATCTGTTTTCTCAAAAAAATTTAACTCAAAAATTATATTTAACAAAATATATTGCGTTGGGGAAAACACTAAATTTTTAATTGAAAAATATGGTTTAAAAGTAAATAAAATGTGTCATAACTCATTAGACCTAGCTAACTATATTTTAAACTATTCCAATAAAGAAAAGTTTTTATTTTTTAGGGGGAATATTCAAAATCATAGTTTTACAAAGTTTTTCAAACAAGAAAACATTGACTTAAAAGAGATAGTTGTTTATGTCAATAAATCAAACTCAAAAAAGTTAAAAGAAAAGTTTGAAGCTATTATGTTTTTTAGTCCTAGCGGCATCAAAAGTTTTCTTGAAAAAAATAGTCTTGGAGATTCAACTTGTGTTTGTATTGGTCAAACCACAGCTGAATTTGCAAAAAAACATACCTCAAAAGTCATATCTTGCAATATTCCTTCAATGAAAAATGTAATAAATAAAACAATAAAATTATTTGCCAATGAATACCATTAGTGAAACTCCTCTGTTTTTAAGAGCTTTGAATGGAGAAAAAGTAGATAGAACTCCTGTATGGATAATGAGACAAGCAGGAAGATACTTGCCAGATTTCATTACATTAAAAAATAAGTATGATTTTTTTACAAGATGTCAAACTCCTGAATTGGTTACAGAAATTACATTAATGCCAATAAAACAAATTGGATTAGATGCGGCTATTATATTTAGTGATATTCTAGTAATTCCTCAAGCTATGGGGGTAAATGTTGAAATGAAAAATAATTTTGGGCCATACATAGAGTTTCCTATCAAAAACGAATCTGATATTCATAAACTAAATATTTCTAACGTTGAAGAAAAATTAAATTATGTCTTTGAAGCTGTCAAAATGACTAAAAAAGAACTTCAATACAATATCCCTTTAATTGGATTCGCTGGATCTCCATGGACTATTTTATGTTATATGGTTCAAGGAAGCGGATCAAAAACATTTGATATTGCTAAAAGTTTTTGTTTTAAAAATCCTGAACTCGCCCACAAGTTGTTGAATAAAATTACATCAATAACTATTGATTATTTAAAAATGAAGATAAATGCAGGAGTTGACGCAGTTCAAATTTTTGATTCTTGGGGAGGAGTTCTTTCACATACTGATTATAATGTGTTTTCTTATCCCTACATAAAACAAATTAATGATGCATTAAAAATTTTAAGGCCTATTATAATATATCCCAAAGGATGTTGGCATGCAATAAATTCTTTCTCAAAAATAGGAGCTTCTGGTTTGGGGATTGACTGGACTTGTTCAGCAAGAAATGCACGTTATTTATCTGGTAATAATATAACGCTTCAAGGTAATATGGACCCAAGCAGACTATTTTCACCAAAAAACGAACTAATCAAACTGACTAAAGAAATGTTAAACGAATTTGGAAAGGAAAAATACATAGCAAATTTAGGCCACGGTATTTTACCCAATACTCCTGTTGATAATGTTAAAGTTTTTGTAGATACAATTAAAAATTTTTCTTAAAATGATAAGAAAAGAGTTTTCAAATTTTATCGATAATCTACAAGGAGATATTGTTAACTCTTTGGAAAAAATTGATGGAAAAGAGAGATTCAAAAAAGACCATTGGATTAGAGAAAAAGGTGGTGATGGACTTACAATGGTAATTGAAAATGGTAATGTTTTTGAAAAAGGCGGAGTAAATGTTTCTAAAGTTTATGGCGAACTTCCTAAATCAATGTCAAAAATGTTGAAAGTAAATAATTCAGATTTTTTTGCTTGTGGAATTAGTATCGTAATTCACCCAAAAAACCCCATGGTTCCTACATTTCACGCTAATTTAAGATACTTCGAATTGTATGAAAAAGGCAAGCTAAAAGATAGCTGGTTTGGAGGAGGTCTTGATCTTACACCTTATTATTTATTTGAATCCGATATAGTTCATTTTCATAATTCTTGCAAAAAAGTTTGTGATCAATTTAATCCTAATTTCTATAAAACTTATAAAAAAAAATGTGACGAATACTTTTGGAATGATCATCGAAATGAAGCCAGAGGAGTTGGAGGTTTATTTTTTGACTATTGCAGAGAAAACAAAAATATGACTGCGGACAATTGGCTATTGTTTATTAAAAAAGTGGGGGGTTGCATAAAAAATTCTTATTTACCTATTGTCAAAAAGAGAAAAGACACTGTCTATAACAATGATAATGTTAAATGGCAAAATATTAGAAGAGGACGATATGTGGAATTCAATCTTTTATATGATAAAGGAACCCTATTTGGCCTTAAAACCAATGGTAGGATTGAAAGTATTTTGATTAGCATGCCTCCTAAGGCAAGATGGGTTTATGATTACACTCCTAAAAATGGAAGCTTAGAAGAAAAAATAATAAAAATTTTAAAATCCCCAAAAAACTGGGTTAAATGAAAAAATATGTATCCATTAAATAGAAATAGAAGACTTAGGTCAAAAGAATCTTTAAGAAACCTAATTCGCGAGTCAACAATTCATCCTCACGATTTTATTGCTCCACTTTTTTTAGTTGAAGGAAAAAATGTTAAAGAAGAAATCTCTTCAATGCCAGACTACTACAGATATAGCTTAGATAATATTGTAAAAGAAGTAAAACAACTTTGGGAATTAGGAGTTCAAGCAGTTCTTTTATTTGCAAAAATCCCAGAAAACTTAAAGGACAACGCTGGAACAGAAGCTTTGAATATAGATGGCTTAATGCAAAGGGGTGTAAAAGAAATTAAGAATACTATACCTGAAATTACTGTAATGACGGATGTTGCTTTAGATCCTTATTCAAATTATGGACATGACGGAATTGTTGAAAACAACGAAATAATAAACGATAAAACAAACGAAATATTGTCCAAAATGGCATTGTCTCATGCCGTAGCTGGAGCTGATGTAATTGCTCCAAGTGATATGATGGATGGTAGAGTGCTTTCTATTAGAAAAATCCTTGAAAAAAACGGGTTTCATAATACTGCAATTATGAGTTACGCGGCAAAATATGCCTCAAGTTTTTATGGCCCCTTTCGTGAAGCTCTAGACTCAAAGCCAGGTTTTGGAGATAAAAAAACTTATCAGATGGATTTTTGTAATAGATTTGATGCTGTAAGTGAAGCAAAATTAGATATCAATGAAGGAGCTGATATTATAATGGTAAAACCAGGAATTTCTTACTTAGACATTTTGAGAGATCTAAAAAACACAATTGATTCGCCAATAGCAATCTATCAAGTAAGTGGCGAATACTCAATGTTAAAAGCTGCTGGTAAACAAGGGTGGTTAGATCAAGATAAAGTTATGATGGAACAGCTAATCTCAATGAAAAGAGCTGGTGCAAGTATGATTGCCTCATACTTTGCTAAAGATGCAATAAAGTTAATCTCTTAAATTTTGATACTTTAGCTAATATGAAAAATAGAAAAAGTTTCATATTATTTTTTTGCATAATTTTTTTTGCATTTGTTTTTAAATCCGATGTAACATATATTTCTGAGTTAGTTTCTACAATAGCTAAAATTAAGAGAACTAAAGCGGATATTACCGATTACCTTTATTTTGAAAAAATTGAAATCAAAAAAAGTAAAACTCCTCAACCTTGGCGTATTCACTCAAATTATAATAAAGTAGAGCCAACCAATACTTTAAAAAATCTTCATGCGGAGCTTGGCACTGTAGCTTTTATGATAATTAAAAATGATTCCATTTGGCATGAAAAATATTATAGTGGATATAATATGAATTCTTACAGTAATTCTTTCTCAATGGCAAAGAGTATCGTCTCCGCCGTTATGGGTAAGGCTATTGAAAAAGAGTTTTTTAAATCAATTGACGATAAAGTCAGCGACTACCTTGATGGTTACGATTCTGGATTTTCTTCAGAGTTAACAATTGGAGATTTATCAAGTATGTCCTCAGGCATGGACTGGAACGAAAGTTATACAAATATTTTTGGAGTCACAGCTCGATCCTATATAACAAGTGAATTAAATGAACTAATAAAATCTAGAGAAATTCTGGAACAACCAGGGAAAAGTTTTAAATACTATAGTAGCAACACTCAACTTCTTTCAATGACAATTGAAAAAGCAACCAACAAGAAAATTTCAACCTTAGTTAAAGATTGGTTTCTAGATCCACTTGGGTTTGAAAATAATGTGTATTGGCAAACTGACGGAGATAAAAATAATACAATTAAAGCATATTGTTGTTTTAATTCTAATGCTAGAGATTTTGCAAGATTTGGAAAGCTTTATAAAGATTTTGGAAAATGGAATGGAAATCAAATTCTTGATTCAGCTTTTGTCGCAAAATCAATTACACCTAGATTTGAAAAAAGCCCCGAATATGGATATGGATTTTGGCTTGGTGAGATTGAGGGAAATAAATTTTTTGCAATGAGGGGTATTTTGGGACAATATGTTATTGTTATTCCAGAAAAAAATACAATCATTACGAGACTTGGAAAAAGAAATAATGAGAAAGATAATAATAGACCAAAAGACTTTGATATCTACTTTAAGGAGGCTCTTAAAATGCTCGAAACTAAAGTTTGATTTATGAAAGCTACAAAAGTTCTGTCCGTCAAAAATTATTCCTTGAAAATTGATCATAAAAATGTTTTATCTAACATTTCTTTTGAACTAGGAAAGGGAGAGATTTTAGGAATTGTTGGAGAGTCAGGTAGCGGTAAGTCTTTAACTGCACTTTCTATTTTAAAACTTTTAAATATTCGAAATTCAAAAAGTAGCGGAGAAATTTTTTTTAACGGCAATTCCATAAGTCAACTTGAAGAATCAGAAATAAAAAAAATTAGAGGAAACGAAATTTCAATTGTTTTTCAGGAACCGATGAGTTCTCTAAATCCAAGCATGAAATGTGGTCATCAAATCTCAGAAATTATTTTAAATCATGAAAAAATAAGCACGGCATCATCAAAAATAAAGTCACTTGAATTAATTAGAAAGGTTAAATTAAGCAACCCAAATAAAATTTATGAAAAGTATCCGCATGAGTTGAGTGGAGGACAACAACAAAGAATAATGATAGCAATTGCTATAGCATGTAAACCAAAATTACTTATTACTGACGAACCAACCACATCACTTGATAGTATAGTAAAAAACGAAATTCTTTCCCTTATAAAATCTTTACAATCTGAATTTAAAATGAGTGTAATTTTTATATCTCACGATTTAAATCTTATATCAAAGTTTGTGGATAATATTCTTATTTTAAGAAATGGAAAAATAGTAGAGAAAGGTAGAGTAAAGAATATTTTTAAATCTCCAAAAAATGAGTACACACTAAAGCTATTAAGCTCTAACCCCCCTAAAAAAAATAGACCTTACAGATTATTAAACTCAAATTCAATAAAAACTAAACTAATATCAACCAAACAAAGAAAAGAAAATCACAAAATAATTTATGATCAAAATCCAATACTTGAAATAAAAAACATTTCCGTTTCTTATGCAAATCTAACTATCTTAAATAATATTTCTTTTGATCTATTTAAAGGTGAAGTTTTAGGTATTGTTGGTGAATCAGGCTCTGGAAAGTCGACAATAGCAAAATGTATTCTTGGACTAATCCAATTAATCAATGGTAAAATTCTTTTTAGTAGTGAAAATATTTTTCATATAAAAAATTCAATTTTTAGAAAAAAAATACAACTCATATTCCAAGATCCTTACTCCTCTTTAAATCCTGAAATGTCCATTGGAGACAGTATTGTTGAGCCAATGATTGTCCATAAAATTTTTTCAACTAAAGAAGAAATGAAACTTAAAGCTTTGGCTTTATTAAGTCAAGTAGGTCTTTCAGAAAGTGACTATTATAAATTTCCTGATCAATTTTCTGGTGGACAAAGACAGAGAATAGTTATTGCAAGAGCATTGGTTTTAAATCCTGAAATTATCGTTTGCGATGAATCAGTTTCAGCTTTAGATGTTTCTATACAAGCTGAAATTTTAAATTTACTAAACGATTTAAAAGAAAAACATAACTTAACTTATATTTTTATATCACATGACATGTCAGTTATCAAATATTTCACAGATAGGGTCATCGTTTTAAATAAAGGCAACATTATAGAATTAAATGAAACAGATGCTTTATTTAAATCTCCAAAAAATGATTATACTAAAGCATTATTAAAAGCAAGCAATTTTTAAATGGAATTAAGCTTAATATATAAATGGATTTTACAACTTCATTCCCTTTGGTCTATTTTAACTTTATCTCTTTTAATATTTACAATTATAAAATGTCTTTATAAACTTTCAAAAAATAAATTGTTTACAGCTCTTGATTTAAGAATAGCTTTATTTGCTTTAATTTTTTCTTTTTTTCAATTTGTAATTGGATTAATTTTATATTTTATTTCCCCAAATTTATATCATTGGGAAAACCCTATAAATGAAATATTTGAGAATAAAATTTATTTGTTTCATTTAGTTGAGTATCCTATTTATAATATATTGGGCATTTTAACTATTTCTATTGGATGGTCACTATTTAAAAAAGCCAAAACCAATAAGAAAAAATTTTTAAGAATTTCGTTTTTTTATATAATAGGTTCCTTCTTTTTTTTTATTATATTTTATAAAATTTACATATGAAAAAACACTCTCTTTAAAAAAAGAGAGTGTAAAACCAAACTATTAATAACTAATGAATTTTATCACTTTAAATTTAATTTTAAATTAAGTAGTACATTCACAAAATTTTGTTAATCTTTATAAAATGAATTTAAGATATGGTGTTCTTGGTGGTGGAAGTTGGGGAACTGCAATTGTAAAGATGTTGTGTGAAAATAATGATTCTATTAACTGGTATATTCGGAACGAAGAAGACGTGTCTTTTATAAAAAAAAAAGGGAAAAACCCTAAATATTTACGTTCTGTAAATCTCGAAAACAAAAAACTTAATATAAGTTCATCAATTACAGATATAACTAAAAAATCAGATTTATTAATTCTGGCAATACCCTCTCCATTTGTCGATGAAGATTTAAAAAAAATTAAACATTTGCTCTCAAAAAAAATTATTTTCTCTGCACTTAAAGGTGTCGTTCCAACTACTCATTTGATAGTAAGTGAACATTTAAATAAATTTTATAAAATTCCTTTTTCTAATATTGGAATTCTTACAGGACCTTGCCATGCAGAGGAAGTAGCATTAGAAAAGCTTTCATATCTAACAATCGCAAGTAAAAATCAAGAAATAGGCTTAAAGTTGAGATCCGATTTATGCTCGAACTATATCAATGTTAAATATTCAAAAGATACTATGGGTGTTGAGTACGCTGCTATGTTAAAGAATGTTTACGCCATTATTGCTGGAATATGTCACGGTCTTGGTTATGGAGATAATTATCAAAGTGTTTTGATTAGCAGTTGTGTTAGAGAAATGAAAAAATTTATACAACAAATTTATACAACTAAAAGAGATATTAACGACTCAGAATACCTTGGAGATTTGCTAGTAACTTGTTATTCTTCTTTTAGTAGAAATAGAACATTAGGTAATATGCTTGGTAAAGGATATACTTTAAAATCTGCAATTTCTGAGATGTCTATGATTGCTGAAGGTTATTATGCTACAAAAAATGCTTACGAACTAATTGAAAAAAATATTTCCGAATTTAAAATAATTGCTTCTTCTTTTGAAATTTTATATAATAACAAAAACCCAAAAAAAATAATAAAAGAACTTAGTGTAAATTTAGATTGAATCTCTAAACTGATTATTAAATCTAATATCATTGTCATACAAAATTCTAATGTCTTCTATTTGATATAAAAGCATTGCAATACGTTCAATACCCATGCCAAATGCAAAGCCAGTATATTTGTTAGAATCAATTTTACAGTTATCCAAAACATTAGGATCGACCATTCCGCATCCCATTATTTCAAGCCAACCGGTCCCCTTAGTTATTCTAAAATCTGTTTCAGAATTTAGTCCCCAGTAAATATCAACTTCCGCACTTGGCTCAGTAAATGGAAAGTAAGATGGCCTTAATCTTATTTTAGATTTACCAAATAATTCTTTTATAAAGTAAAGTAAGGTTTGCTTTAAATCAGAAAAAGAAACATTTTTATCAATATACAACCCTTCAATTTGATGAAAAAAACAATGAGATCGAGCAGATATATCTTCATTTCTATATACTCTTCCAGGTGAAATTGTTCTAATTGGCGGGTCGTTATCTTCCATATGTCTTATTTGAACCGAGGAGGTATGGGTCCTAAGCAATAAATCAGGATCTTTTTTTATAAAAAAAGTATCTTGCATATCTCTTGCTGGATGGTGAAATGGTAAATTTAAAGCTGTAAAATTGTGCCAGTCATCTTCTATTTCTGGCCCTTCTGAAGTGTTGAACCCAATTTTATAAAAAATATCTATAATTTTATCTCTGATTATCGAAATTGGGTGCCTTGAGCCTAACTCTATCAAGTTAGCTGGCCTTGTTAAATCGATGTTTCCAGAGTTATTACTAGAGTCTTTAGTGAGAGATTTTTTCAATTCCTCTAGTTTATTATTAGCTACTAATTTAAGTTTGTTAATTGCTTTTCCAAATTCTTTTTTTTGAGATACATCTACTTTTTTGAATTCAGAAAAGTATCTACTTATATGGCCTTTTTTCCCTAAAAATTTAATTCTAAATTTTTCAATTTCACCACTATCTTGGCTTGAAAAATCTAAAACTTCTTTTACTTTACTTTCAATTTCTTCAATCATACATTAATTTCTACTACCTCAAAAATACTGAATTTTGATTTATTGAATGAGTTGTTTTTCAATAAAATAATTTATGATTGCTTCTTTCATTAAAATACTCTGTTCCCCTGGCTTTAGGTTTGGCAATTTAGATATAGTTTTATAATGTGGCCAGCCTTCATTATCAACATACTCAAATTTATAATAACCTAAAGGCTCTAATAAACGACAAATAGCAATATGCATTAAATCAATTTTTTGATCTTTAGTAAATTTAATATTTGTTTTTCCAAATTCTTGTAACCCTATTAAGAAAATTACGCTCTCTAAATCTAGTTTTTCATCAGAATTAAATTTTTCAGACAAGAGGTCCAAAATTAAATTCCACTTTTCTTTTAAACCTTTCATTTAATTAATTCTATACTTTGATGAAAACAATATACTTATATTTGTAAATAAAAAATTGAATTATATTGATATTTTTATTGTTTGCTTAATCCTTTTAGGATTCTTCAGAGGATTCTCAAAAGGCCTAATTATTGAACTTAGTTCTTTTATAGCAATTATTTTAGGTGTTTATGGTTCGATAAAATTTTCTGAAATAACTTTAAGCTTCATTAATAATACTTTTTCTAATCAACTTGAGTCAATCGATGAAAACTATTTAAAAATATTTTCTTTTGCTTTCACCTTCATTATTATAATAATTTCAATATCTCTAATAGCTAGATTTTTTACGAAAGTTATTAAAATATTATTGTTAGGATGGATCAATAAAATATTAGGAGGCCTTTTTGGTTCATTAAAATACCTTGTTATAATTGCATTTATTATAGTTTTTTTTGAGAATATCAACTCTGAGTTTTCGTTTGTAGAAATAAAAGAGTTAGAAAAAGTAATGCTTTTTAAACCTTTTTTGGAATTTGGTAATACTTTATTAAAACTTGTTAATTACGATTCAATTAATTTTTTTAATTGAATTTAATTCTATCCACCCATTTGAACCGTTGTTTAACTCGACCAAAACCCATTCCTTTAACTCTTCTTTAATTTTAACTTTAGTTCCCTCATGTAAATTAAATTGAATTTCGCTTCTAAAGTTTGGCTCTGTTCTAAAATCAATTTTTTTATCAAAAATTATAGCTTCTATTTTTGTTTGTTGATTTTCAAATTTTGAAACTCCTATGAAAATAAAAACAATTGAAATAGAAAAAAGAATTGAAGAAAATATAAAGTATTTTTTTTTAGAATTACTATCACTTTTGAAAAAATATATTATAAACAAAATTAAAAAAATGTAAATTGAAATTATTCCAATACTTAACCATTGATTTATTGAAAATAAGTTAGAAATATTTACTAGTATGTTGGATATCTGATCAGATGGAAGTAATTCTATTTTATCAATTAACATATTTTGAGAATATTTAAGGTTATTTTTAACATCTACATTGTTAGGATCAATTTTCAACGCTTTTTCATAGTAAAAAACACTATTTGGAAGATCATTAATCTTGTAATAAGAATTTCCTAAATTAAAGTAAAGCTCAACAGAGTGCTCTCCATTTACTAAAATTTCACTGAACTCTTTGATAGCATTTAAATAATCTCCATTATTGTAAAATTCTAATCCATTTTGAAATTTAACTTCATTTTTAGTTTGAGAAAAAACAAAAACTGTGAAAAAGAGTGAAATTAAAATTGCTGTTTTTTTCATTCTATAGTATTTTATCAATTTCTGAAATAACATTTACAGCATTTTCATAATCATTATTAATAGTTACATCAGATGCAGGAGTATATCTGGCAAGTTCACAATTTTCAATTAGCTTTAAAAATGAACTTAAAGTCTGGTTGTTAATATTACGTTTAGAAAGTAATTTATAAATTCTTTCTTTACTATATTCAGATGTCTCAATTGCAAGTTTAGACTTTAAAAAATTATGCAATGCTTTTTCAAGAGATATATAAAAAATATCCTTTTTGTCAAGATTATTTTTTGCTTCAGACAAATATTTTTTTGCTAGTTTATTAGCTCTTTTGGATTTAAAATCCAACATTTCAGATTTTGAAATCTTCTTTGATCGAAAAAATATAATTAATACAACGATAATTAGAAATGGAATTGCTAATAAAATGTAAAAAGTATTTGAGTAAATAAATGTAGGAGTATTGATTTTTGTGAGATTTGTTGAAGTCTTTATAAACTTAAACTGATCAATAGAGGGTAAAATGTTTTTTAAATTGGAATCTATATTATTTTCTTTATTTATTTGATTTAATGAAATTGGACCTTCCATTACGTTTACAATAAGCTCTTTTGAATATATTGTCTCGTATTTATTTGATTTAGTGTTAAAAAAACTAAATTCTATTGGGCTTATAGGATAATTACCTTGAAACTGAGGAACTAAAGTGAATACATTAGAGATAGATCCTTCCATTCCTGATAAATCTGTTGAAATATTTTCTTTATATTCTGGTTCATATTTTTCCATAGAACTAGGAACTTTGAGATCAGGTGGTGAAAATAATTTAAGATTTCCTTTTCCAGAAACTTTTACAATCGCTTGTAAAGATTCTGAAGCGTTCAAATTACTTTTTGTTGTTTTTAGTTCCAAATCAAAATCTCCAACAGCACCATTAAAATTTTTTGGAGCTCCCTCAGGAAGTTTCTTTACATTAATGATTTTTTTACCAGCAGTAACTTTTTTTGAGACTTGATCATAAATTCTGTTACCAAAAAAATCTCTCCTATTTGTTGGAACATCAACGGAGACATCAAGTGATAAGGGCAAAATTTCTAATTTTCCAGACTTTTGAGGATAAAGTACTGTTTTTTTCCATGTAACATAGTTATAATTATCTCCCTTAAAAGATCCTCTTTCAATTTGTAGTCTTGGTATTTTAATATTTTGAGACCAAAAATTTTTAAATTCTGGTGTCTCAACCTCTCCAACATTAGTAACATTAATTTGAGGTGAATAATATAGTTTATATACAATTGAAATTGCCTCGTTTACATATGGATTAATATTGGACACTTCCGCAACTAAATGTAAGTTCTCATTTACAACATAACTTGGGTCATTAGGATCTTTGCTAATTTTAACTGATTCGCTAACATTAATATTAACAGGTAGAGTTTTAAATAGTTTGCCATCAACTTCAATTGTTGCTTGACCTAATTTCAATTGACCTTTTTGTAAAGGACTAAGAAAATATGAATAGCTTTTTGAAAAAGTTCTTTTTCCATTAACCCACATATTACTAACAGATTGATTAGGTCCGCCAACAACTTTAAATCCTTCGAAATTTGGAGGAGTAAAATTGTCTCCATCTTTATTCATCTTGAAATCAACTCTTAAGTTTTCATTAAGTCCTAAGTTTTTTTTACTTACAATAGCTTCAAAATTTACTGAATCATCTTGAGCATTTAATTGTAATCCAAAAATCAGAAGACAAAAAATAATACGAAAATTAGTAGCCCTCATAATTACCAATCTTTTTTATTTTTTATAGGTGTGCCTTTGACCTTGTTTTTATTGACTTTATTCTGAACTTTTTTTTCTTCATTATCCATTGCTTTAAGTAAGTTTTTCAATTGTTCAGGTGATATTTTATTTAGGTTAGGTTTATTTTTTTCTTTATTATCATTTTTCTTATCAGATTTTTCATCATTCTTCTGTTCCTCTTTTTTATTATCTTTTTTATCCTTGTCGTTCTTTTTGTCTTTATCGTCTTTATTATCTTTATCGTTCTTTTTGTCTTTATCGTCTTTTTTATTGTTTTTTTGTTGATTCTTAAGAAGTTCTTTTGCTAATACATAGTTATACCTTGTTTCGTCATCAGTGGGTCTATTTAATAACGCTTTTTTAAATGAATCAACAGCATTTTGGTAATCTTCATTTTGCATAAAGATGTTGCCAAGATTATGAAAAGACTTGTGTAAAAGATCTTTATCAGTAGTTTTGTTTATTGAATTTCGATATTGATTAATTGCTTCATCCTTTAATTTATTTTTATATAATGAGTTTCCCAAATTATAAACAGCTTTTAAATTTGCGGAATCTCTAGAAATTGACTTTCTGTATAATGACTCTGCTTCAACTAAATTATTTTCAGAAAATAGAATATTTCCGTCTAAAGTCAAGTTATTAGATTCTTTATTAATAACAACTTCTTGAGCATTAGAATTGAATATAAATAGTACTAATGTTAATAATACAAACTTATTCATTAAATAAATTTAATTTTCTTATCCAAAATGTTTTCTTTTCAAAAACAAACAATTCCAAACTTAAAAAAAGTATTGCAAAAGCGATAAACCATTGAAATTGATCTTTATATGCAACAAACTGTTTAGATTCAAATTCTTTTTTATCCATATCCTTAAGTTTTTTAACAACTGAATTTACAACTTCTTCAGTGTTAAAACCATCAATATATATGCCATTACTTGATTTTGAAATTGAAATCAACAATTCCTTATTTAATTTAGAAATTACAACATCTCCTTTTTCATTTTTTTTGTAGGTCTTAATTATATTATTTTCTTTTACAGGAATGGGTGAGCCTTTAATTGATCCAATGCCTACAGAAATAATTGTAATTCCTGATTGTTGAACTAATGGAATAATATCTTCACTTTTAAACTCATGATCTTCACCGTCTGAAAGTATAACCAAAACCCTATTCGTTTGTTCTTCGTCGTCGTAAAATTCTTTAGCAAGATTAATTGATTGAGAAATTGCAGTTCCCTGAGATGAAAGCATATCGGCACTTAGACTTTGTAAAAAAGTTTTTGCTGTTGAGTAATCATCTGTTATGGGTAATATTGGTAAGGCTGATGCAGCATAAGCAATTATTCCAACTCTATCATTATTAAGAGAGTTTATAATTTCTGAAACAATTCTTTTACCTTTTTCTAGCCTATTAGGTGCAATGTCTTCTGCAAGCATACTCTTTGAAACATCAATAGCAAAGACTAAGTCTACACCTTCTCTTTTCACAGTTTTTAATTCAGTTCCAATTTTTGGATTAACTAACGATATAGTAGAGAAAAAAATAAAAAGAGATAATAAAAATAGTTTTACTTTGGGCTTAAATGTTGAAATGTTTGGGCTCAAAACTTTTAATAAATCAGAAGAAACATATTTATTTTGAGTGTTTTTTTTCCACCTATTTAGCGTAAAAAAAACTAAAATCATTAATGGAATGATTAGAAGCAAATAAAAGAAATATGTGTGCTCTAGCTGATACATTTAAATAAAACTTTTAAAAAATGTTGTTTTTAAAATCCACTCAATTAATATTAATATGACAGCTCCCAATACAAATAATCTGTAAAATTC
The DNA here is from genome assembly GCA_016780345.1 of Flavobacteriaceae bacterium. Taxonomy (GTDB): domain Bacteria; phylum Bacteroidota; class Bacteroidia; order Flavobacteriales; family Flavobacteriaceae; genus MAG-121220-bin8. The sequence continues at coordinate 59,286 of JADHLZ010000004.1, forward strand.
TTTTGCATTTGAATACTTTAGCTCCTCAACTTCTGTTTTTTCAAGTTTATTAATTTCATCATAAATTTCCTTTAACTTTTCATTATCAGTCGCTCTAAAGTATAACCCTCCAGTTTTTAAAGCAATTTCCTTTAAAAGTTGTTCATCAATTTCAACTTTAGTTAAGCCATATCTAAAAGAGCCATCAGGATTTAATGCAATAGGAGCTCTAGCATTACCATTACTACCAAGACCAATGGTATATGTTTTTATTCCAAAAGAAGTTGCTAAATCAGCTGAAGTGTTAGGATCAATAAAACCAGAATTATTTACTCCATCAGTAAGCAATATTACTACTTTACTCTTTGCCTTACTGTTTTTTAACCTATTCACTGAAGTTGCCAAACCCATACCTATTGCTGTCCCATCTTCAATTATACCATCAAAAATAATTTCATTAATTGAATTAATTATTATCGATTTATCTGAAGTAACAGGTGTTTTAGTGTAACTTTCTCCAGCATAAACCACCAAACCTATTCTATCATTAATTCGATCATTCACAAATTCTTTTGCCACTTCTTTTAAAGCTTCCAACCTATTTGGTTTCAAGTCTTGAGCAAGCATACTTGAAGAAACATCAACAGCAATAACGATATCAATACCTCTGCTTTTTTTTGTTTGTATTGAAACATCAATAATTTGAGGTCTTGCTAGTGCAACAATTAGCATGAATAGTGCTGTAAATCTTAATACATTTAATAACGGGAAGAACTTTACTTTTAAAGATTTATTACTAAAAGATTTAATTGAAGAGATTTTAAAACTTAAATTTTTAACATTTTTCAATTTATAGTCAATTAAGATTATAATAAATAGAATTACTGCTAGCCATAAAAATTCGGGATTATTAAATGTTATATTTTCTAACATCTTTAATTCGATTTAAAATTTATTGAGTTTTTTAGCCTTGTTATAATCTGAGATGCATACTTATTATTTCTGTCTATAATACAAGTGACAGTTTGTGATCCTCCTTTTTCAAAAAAAATTAAATTAGAATATTCTTTTTTTACAACATTGCCTTCTTTATTAATATAATCAAAAGATCCAAAATATCTTACAGTTGTTATTCCATTTTCTAAAACGAATTCATCTTGTTGAGATAAAATATTAAGAGCGCCTTTTTCTTTTAAATGATTAAGCAATATGTTTTGAAGATCCTCATCATTATTGGCAGGCTTTGTAATTAAAGAAACATAGAATGAATTTTCCAAAGATTGAAATTCAAAAGACTGTCCAACCTCAGAATCTACTCTTATTAGAACATCAGGAGAGGAAATTGTAATAGGATATGCACCATATGTACTTGTAACCCAATCTTTAGATTCAAGCAAAGTCTTTGTTTTATTGCCAAATACATTGTCTTTAACTTCTTCCCAACCAAAAAAAGCGATTGAAGAACTTATTAAAACAAAGACCCCAATCAAAGTAAATTTTAAGAAATTAATAATCAATTTTTTGTTCTTTTCTTTTCTTATTTGAATCAAATATTTTTCACTCTTTAATAGTTCTTCTTCTGTTGGAGCTGGTATTGCTTCTTTTGTGTCAACTAGTACTGTCTCTAGAATTTTTTTGTCCCGTATAGCAACTTCAGGACCAGGGTTAGATTTTGCAAATTTTACTAAATCAGCATTGGATAAAACAGAATGAAAATTTTTTAATGTTTCATTGTCGATATCTAATTTACCAGCTCCCTTTAAAAGCTTTAGTTTTTCTATCAGTTCATCAGAGGTACTTTCAATAGCATCCATTTTAACATCCTCTTCTAAATAATTTTTTACAATTTCTGTCAGCTTTGAGTAATATAATTTATAATCTGATTGATTGCTAAGTTTTTCAAAATCTAAATGTTGTAATGCTTGTATTGCCTTTTCAATTGGAGGAGTTAATTTTATCTCATTTGAACCAAAAAAATTTGAATTTTTATATAAAATCCACAGTAAAAACATAATAGAAATAAAAGAAATAATTAGAAAATATTTTTTCCACCAACCATCATTATTTTTAGAAAACGGGATTATGTTCTTAATATCAAAAAATTTTTTACTAACAGTATCCACATCAACAGTAGAAATATCAATAACAATTGAATCGTTTAATTTTATAATATTATCTCTAATTATAAGGGGAGGAGTAATTGAATATGAGCCAGACTCAAAACTTGTCAAATGGTATTTTTTTATAATACTCACTTGATTATTACTGTATAATGTGTCCATCTGAAAGTCTTCAATTATTTCAAAAGGGGGATTAAAATTTCTAATTTCAAAACTTAGATTGCTTAAAGAGTCAATTGAAAAACTAAATTCATATTTTATTTTTTCCCCAACTTTTATTGATGTTGTGTCGGCTTTAGACTCAACATTAATTACTGATTGAGAATAAATTTTAGTAAAAAAACTAAAAGCTATAATAATCGATATGAATTTAAATTTAAGCACGATTTTTAAAATAATTTAATAGTTTTTTTATATAACTTTCATCAGTTCTACACAATATTGTTCCTGCTCCATTTTTTGTAAAAATTTCATTAAAACTTTTAAACTTAAATAACATTTCTTTTCTATAATTATCTCTAATCTTTTTAGATGAGGTGTCAACCAATTTAAGTTGACCTGTTTCTTGATCTTGCATTCTAACTAGTCCAAGATTAGGGATTTTTTCTTCAAAAATATCGTAAACCTTGATTCCGGTTAAATCGTGTTTTTTAGAAGCTATTTTAAGAGTTTTTTCAAAAGTTGGAGAAATAAAATCCGATAAAATAAAAGCAATTGATTTTTTTTTCAAAACTTGAGTTAAAAACTCAAAAGGAATTTTAATATCTGTGTGTTTACTTTTAGGCTTAAATTCGATTAGTTCTCTGATGATTCTCAAAACATGTGTTTTACCTTTACTTGGTGGAATAAATAATTCAACTTGATCAGTAAACATAATCATACCTACTTTATCGTTGTTTTGTAATGCTGAAAATGCAAGTGTTGCAGAAATTTCAGTTATAATATTTTTTTTGAGGGAGTTTTTTGTCCCAAACAAAGCAGAACTACTAACATCAACCATTAGCATTAAAGTTAATTCTCTTTCTTCTTCAAACACTTTTACAAATGGCTCGTTGTATCTAGCAGTTACATTCCAATCTATGGTTCTAATATCGTCTCCAAACTGATAATTTCTAACCTCACTAAAAGTCATACCCCTTCCTTTAAAGGCACTATGATACTCTCCCCCAAAGATGTTGTTACTTAACCTTCTGGTTTTTATTTCGATTTTTCTAACTTTTTTTAATAGGTCTATTGTTTCCAAAATATTGAAATTGAATTATCAGAAAAAAACTTAAATTCTAAGGGACTTCTACTTGATTAACAATTTTGTTAATAATATCTTCCGAAGAAATATTTTCTGCCTCTGCCTCATATGTTAACCCTATTCTATGTCTTAAAACATCATGAATTACTGCTCTAACATCTTCAGGAATAACATAACCTCTTCTTTTAATAAAAGCATAACATCTTGAAGCATTAGCAAGGTTTATAGATCCCCTAGGAGATGCACCAAAATTTATCATTGGTTTTAAATCACCTATTCCATATTTTTCTGGATATCTGGTAGCAAAAATCAAATCTAAAATATATTTTTCAATTTTTTCATCCATATAAACCTGCCTAACTGATTCTTGTGCTTTTATAATTTGTTGTACAGTAACTACAGGCTTAATACTTCCAAAGCTATTATTAATATTTGCTCTAACTATTAATTGTTCATCCTCAATTTTAGGATAATCAATAATAGTTTTTAACATAAATCTATCTACTTGAGCTTCAGGTAGAGGATATGTTCCTTCTTGCTCAACTGGATTTTGGGTTGCCATAACTAAAAAAGGAGGTGTTAGCTTGAAAGAAGAGTCCCCAATAGTCACCTGTTTTTCCTGCATGGACTCTAACAAAGCAGATTGAACTTTGGCAGGTGCTCTGTTTATTTCATCAGCCAAAACAAAATTTGCGAAAATTGGACCCTTTTTAATTGAAAAATCATTTTCTTTCATGTTATAGATCATAGTGCCAATAACATCAGCTGGCAGTAAATCAGGCGTAAATTGTATTCTACTAAAACTGCCTTTAACTGCTTTACTTAATGAATTAATAGCAAGTGTTTTAGCCAATCCAGGAACTCCTTCTAATAAAATGTGCCCTTGACCCAAAAGGCCAATCAACAGTCTCTCAATCATATGTTTTTGGCCAACAATAACTTTATTGATTTCCAATAGAAGTAGATCAATAAATGCACTTTCCTTTTCAATAATTTCATTTATTTCTTTAATGTCTATTTCTTTGCTCATATTAATTAAATTTATTATTTAAAAATACTCATAAAACTAAGGGGGTGCAATTTGAGCAAAAAAAATGATTCAAATTGTTAATAATTGGTTAAATAATTCAAAAAGCTAATTCTGATTTTTGGATGTAATTAACATTTCTTCAATTTCTTTAGGAACTAAATTAGAAATAGATATGTTATTTTTAATTCGATCTCTTATTAAAGTCGAAGAAATTTTCATTATAGGTGCGTCATACAGATTAACATTTGGATGTGAAAGTAGCTTACTTTTTTCATTTGTTTCACTAATTCTTGGATAAACACAAATTTTATGATTTAATATCCTCTCGTAATCACTCCATAAGTGAAGTGTATTGAGATTGTCTTCCCCTAAAATTATCTTAAATTCTTTATTTGGATATTCTTTAACTAAAAATTTTAATGTCTCTGATGTATTATAGGGTGGCTTTAAATTAAATTCAACATCAGAACAAATTATTTTTTTATTCTTTTTACAATAATTTTCAATTATTCTAAAGCGAGAGTAATAATCAGAAACCTTATTCACCAGTTTAAATGGACTTAACGGAGTTATTACAAACCAAATTTGATCTAATAACAATTCATTCAAAAAATATTTTGCTATAGCGATATGACCGTTATGCAAAGGATCAAAGGTCCCAAAGAACAAACCAATATTTTGCTTCATTTAAAAAGAAATTTTTTAACAATGTTATATGAATCTTTTTTTGCCTCTTCAAGATTATTATTTATTATGGTAATGTCAAATTGATCTTCTTTGTCAATTTCGGTCTTTGCTTTTTTAATTCTAGTTTCAATAGATTCCTGTGAATCTAATCCTCTTGACTCCAATCTTTTTTTTAATTCATTAATATTAGGAGGTTTTATGAAAATCGCCAAAGCTTTTTCATTGAAATATTTTTTTAATCTTAAGCCTCCAATTACATCTATGTCAAAAATTATATTAAAATCTTTCAATAAACTATTAACTTTATCCTTTAAACTGCCATAAAAAACTCCATCATAAACTTCTTCGTATTCAAGAAACTTATCATTTTTTACAAGGGTTTGAAACTCAGCCTTCGAAATAAAAAAATAATCTTTTCCATTAACTTCTTTGAGCCTTTTTTGTCTTGTTGTTGCAGAAATTGAAAATCTCAAATTTAATTTACTTTTATCAATTAAATCTTTGACTAAAGTTGTTTTCCCGCTTCCTGATGGAGCAGAAAAAATAATACATTTACCAGATGATTTCATAAAACATTTAAAAGTTGTTCTTTAATTTTTTCAAGACTGTCTTTCATTTCAACTACATGTTTTTGAATAAGAGAATGATTCGCTTTTGATCCGATTGTGTTTATTTCTCGTCCTATTTCTTGAGAAATAAAATTTAATTTTTTCCCCTTTGCTAATTCGTCTAATTTAATTGAAGTTTGAAAATATTTTAAATGGTTTTCTAACCTTACAATTTCTTCATTAATGTCAAGTTTTTCCAAATAATAAATTAGTTCTTGTTCAAACCTGTCTTTATTAATTTCAATTTCAAGTTCTTTGAGATTATTGTTTAACTTTTCTTTTATCTCTTTTATTCTATTGGGTGAAAGCTTGCTAACTTCAGATAAGTGATTTTCAATACAACTAATTTGATGCAAAAGATCATTTTCTAAAGCATTACCTTCTTGAATTCTAAATTTTATAAGCTCCAAACAAGCTTTTTCAATATGAAATAATATTTCTTTTTTATGTTTATCACTAATTTCCAAACTTTGCTTTGTAAAAGCCTCAGGGAGTTTAACTGCTATTTTTAAAAGTTCATTATCTTCAAGATTTACAACTGATTTTAAATCTTTGACATAATTTTCAAGAATGTTTTTATTTAAACAGGATGAAGGCTCGTCATTGTTTAAAGAAAGTTTTAATTCAACTTTTCCTCTAATAAGTTTTGAAGAAATTAAAGCTCTTATTTCATTTTCGATCGATTTATAAAAAGTATGTATGTTTAAATTTGGATCAAAGGTTTTACTGTTCAAAGATTTAATTTCAATTAATATTTCGCCTATTTCTGATGTTAGGGAAGATCTTCCAAAGCCTGTCATGGAATATAGCATTACTGCAAATTTACAAAAAAGTAGGGCTTACTCTAATTTCCTTACCCATATATTTCTAAAACTTAATGGCACGCAACAATGGTCTTGTAGCATTATAGGAGCTTCTCCATGAGCGGAATATTCAGGACTCCCAACATTTGTTGTGGTTCCTTTAATTTCAACATGATTTTGTATTAATACTCCATTATGAAAAACAGTGAAAAACCCAGGGGTTTTAAGTTTTTTATTTATAAATTTAGGTGCAGTAAAAATTATATCATAAGATTGCCATTCTCCTGGTTTTCTTGATGCATTAACCAAAGGAATATGCTGTTTATATACTGAGCCTGCTTGTCCATTTACATAGGTTGGGTTATTATAACTATCTAAAATTTGTATTTCATAATTTTTCTGTAAAAACACTCCGCTATTAGACCTGCTTTGATCTGTATATTTACCTATGTCTTTAGTTCCTGTTCGCCATTCAATATGCAACTGAACAGATCCAAAAGATTCTTTTGAAAAAATCGAGCCCTTTCCATTTACAACCGTCATTGACTTATCCTCGTTTATTATCCATTCAGGTTCTTTTTTACCCCAAGTCTCCCAATTTGAAAAATCGGACCCGTCAAAAAGAATAATTGCATCAGATGGAGGTGCAGAATCAATTTTTGAGTAAACCTCTTTTGGAACAGGCTCCCATATTTCCGTTTTTTTGCTTTGAGAACAAGCTATATGTACATTAACAAAAAATATAATTAGTAAAAAATGTTTCATTTTATAAGGTTCTAAAATATTCAGCCAACTTTTTAGCTTCTTCAATAGTTAAATTTTGATTTATCATCAAAATATTATTGTATTCTTTAAGTAGAGCTACAGCAACTGGATCCTCTTTTAACATTTGATCTGGATTTAACATAATATTCATCACCCACGCTGGACTTCTTCTATCGTAAATCCCTTTCATAGATGGCCCTATCAAGCGTCTATTTGCATTATGACATGCGGTACATTTAGCATCAAATATTTGTTTTCCTTGATTGGCTAATTCTGCATTTATTTCTTTATCAAAAGAATAGTTATTAATAGGTCCTATTCCATTGTTTTCTAAATCAATTGGGGTTACTTTAGTCGATTTTGTTTCTTGTTTATTTTCAACTTTAATTCTTTTGTAAATTGACTTTTCTTCAGGTTTTGTAGAGTTTCCACAACCCGTCAGTAATAAAACAATAATTAAACTATATGACTTAAAAATTTTCATTTTTTAATTTTAAAATTATTATAAAAACTATTTAATATTATAAAAATTAGATTAAACTATATTTTACTTAGTTCAATTTCAGCACTTTTTATATTTGATTCTGAGTTCCCAACATAAACTTTATTATTTTAGAGCAAAACAGGTCTTTTTAAAAAACTATAATGGTCAACAATTAAATTTAAATAATCTTTTTCTTTTAATTCATTAGAATTGATTTTCCTGATTCTCAAAAGCTGAGCTCTTATATTAAATAAACTCTTAAAACTATTAGAACTATTATAAAGTTCAATTAAATCAGTTTTACTAATAGGATTTTCTTTTACATCAATGAGTTTAATTAAATTATTTAAAGGCCATCGATTAATAATTTTTTTTACAAGTGTAGCAAGTGGATAGAAAATATAGTTTATTCATAATTATTGTTTCGAATGTTTTTAGATGATTTATATTTGATTATTCTAATTAATTTAAAATGAAATTTAATACAAAAACTATTCATGGGGGTCAAAAAATTGAAAAAGGTTATGGAGCAATTATGCCACCAATTTATCAAACTTCAACTTATGCTCAAAAAAGTCCTGGTAAACACCAAGGATATGAATACAGCAGAACACATAATCCAACTCGAAC